>NZ_JAUYNP010000314.1 GCF_030696055.1 Pseudomonas sp.
AGATGACCACGGCACTGCTCGACCGCATCACCCACCACTGCGACATCCTCGAAACCGGCAACGATTCGTTCCGCTTCAAGCAGCGCAAAAAGGAGATGAAAACCGCCTAACCAACTGGAAAGTTTTGGACGCTGATTGACACTGCTGGATCGGCTCACGCACCACTGTCATATCGTCGAGACCGGCAACGAGTCGTACCGCCTGCAACACAGCAGCTTGGCCGCCCAGTCGCGGATCAAGGCGCGTGAGCAAAAGCGCAAGGATGGCCAAGACGCGTTGGTCGACGAACCGTTTTGACTTGCGCGCATGAAAGGTCTGCTACGGGCTATGTCGGTAGCAGACCTTCATCCGTTGCATTGGGCTATCGAAAAGGAAGCTTTCAAAAGCAGCTCGGCTGCTAGACTTATCCACAGTTGCTGATGCAAAAAACAGCAACCAGCCTTGGGTCAAATTTCAATCGGCAGGGTGGGTCAATATTCAATCAGCGCCAACAGCAGTGGAGGCTGATCACATCCGGCAACACCCGCTCGCCGCGGGTCTGGCGCACCTTGGCGGTAGGCAACAGCACGGCGGCCAGAGCTACCTCATCCAGCGCGGCCAGCGCTGGCCACTCCAGACCCGCCATCCTCTGCTCCCCAAAATCGGGCGAGGGTGACGGTCGCGTCAGGTCATGCGCAATGGGGTGGAAGTATTTCGCTAAGCCGTGACCGCCTGTTTCGGAACAGGCTCGAAATCGGTCACGTTGATAGCGAAATGAGCGGCCACGCGTTAGCGAAATGACCGGTCACGATCTACCGAAACAGCCGGTCACGATGGGCCGAAATACGCAGGCGTACAGCCCAGCGAGCTGAGTTTTACCGCCTGTGCCTGGGCAATCCTGCACTTTTTGCAGACCACCTCCTTGAGCCACTCCTAGAGTATCCCGCCTACCTGGCTGACCTTCATGCTGCGGCCACCCATTACGTCCTCCCACATCGACGGGAGGATCGCTCTTATCCCCGCATGATCAAGCCCAAACTATCGAAGTATCCCGCTAGAACGAACAATGCCAGTCAGCTTAACTGCATGGCATTAGCCATTTGCCTCCCGTTTTATTGCCGCTTTGTCCTGTCCTAACTATGGTTGACACCTATTTAGGACTAGACAGCTCGGCGACTCAGTCAAACAGCCCGAACGTCATATAGCTGAGCCAGGAGCGGCCCTTACTCTCTTCTTCAGCTTCTTCGCTCTCTTCGGCGTTCTCGGCTTTCAGCTCGTCCGGGATCTGCTCTTCGGCGTCTTCGTACTGCTTGATCACGTCCTGGCTGGCGCGGGTTTCGCCCGGTGGCAGCGGGGTGTCGGATTCGATCAGGCCGAGAGTCGCCTTGGCCATCCAGGAGCGGGTGTCGGCTTCTTGCTCGCGCGGTACGAACTGGCCGTCGACCAGGCTCGGGTGGTCCGGGTAGTTGAGTTTGAGGGTTTCCAGGCTGGTGGCGGCCAGCTCGTCCAGAGTCAGGCGCTGGTAGGCTTCGGTCATCACCGCCAGGCCATCGCCGACCGCCGGGGTTTCCTGGAAGTTTTCCACCACGTAGCGGCCACGGTTGGCGGCGGCGACGTAGGCGTTGCGGGTCAGGTAGTAATGCGCCACATGGATCTCATAGGCGGCCAGCAGGTTGCGCAGGTAGATCATGCGCTGCTTGGCGTCCGCGGAGTAGCGGCTGGTCGGGTAACGGCTGGTGAGCTGGGCGAACTCGTTGTAGGAGTCGCGGGCGGCACCGGGGTCACGCTTGGTCATGTCCAGCGGCACGAAACGGGCGATCAGGCCACGGTCCTGGTCAAAGGAGGCGAGGCCTTTGAGGTAGTAGGCATAGTCGACGTTGGCATGCTGCGGGTGCAGGCGGATAAAGCGATCGGCCGCCGACTTGGCCGCTTCCGGCTCGACGTTCTTGTAGTAGGCGTAGATCAGCTCCAGCTGGGCTTGCTCGGCATAGCGGCCGAACGGGTAGCGCGATTCCAGTGCCTTGAGCTTGGCGACAGCGCTGGTGTAGCTCTTGGTGTCCAGATCGGCCTGTGCCTGCTGGTACAATTCGGTCTCGCTCAGATTTTCGTCGACCACCTCTTTTGACGAGCAGGCGGCAGTGAGGGCGAGGATTGCGATCAGCAGCAGGTGTTTCACTTGCATGGCGGCTTGCGTCCCTGTGACGGCGGCTGTCTTGAGCAAAGCCGTCCTGTTATGATGAGCGCCCCAGTAGCCCTGGGGCAAAGACGCCGTATTTAACCACAAGCGTGTAGCCGAAACCAAAGGCTACACCCCCTCCGTTGCCGAGCATGTCCTCTATTAATACCCAGACCATAGAACTGAACGCCGAGGTGCCCACTGAAATGGGCGGTCAACGCCTCGACCAAGTCGCCGCACTCCTGTTCGCCGAGCACTCGCGTTCGCGTCTGTCTGCCTGGATCAAAGAGGGGCTGCTGACCGTCGATGGAGCGGTGCTGCGCCCGCGCGACATAGTCCACGGCGGCGCGCTGCTGGCCCTGAAGGCCGAGCAGGAAGCCCAGGGCGAATGGATCGCCCAGGATATCGAGTTGGATATCGTCTTTGAGGACGAGCATATTCTGGTGATCAACAAGCCGGCCGGCCTGGTCGTGCATCCGGCCGCCGGGCATGCCGATGGCACCCTGCTCAATGCCCTGCTGCACCATGTGCCGGACATCATCAACGTGCCGCGCGCTGGCATAGTCCATCGCCTGGACAAGGACACCACCGGCCTGATGGTGGTGGCCAAGACCATCGAGGCGCAGACCCGTCTGGTCGATCAGCTGCAAAAGCGTACGGTCAGTCGCATCTATGAATGCATCGTCATCGGCGTGATTACCTCCGGCGGCAAGATCAACGCGCCTATCGGTCGTAGCTCCTCGCAGCGTCAGCGCATGGCGGTGAGCGACGGCGGCAAGCCGGCGGTCAGCCATTACCGGGTGCTGGAGCGCTTCCGCTCGCACACCCATGCGCGGGTCAAACTGGAAACCGGGCGTACCCACCAGATCCGCGTGCATATGAGTCATATCGGCTACCCGCTGGTGGGTGATCCGGTCTACGGCGGGCGTTTCCGCATTCCGCCGGCGGCCAACCCGGGCATGGTGCAGAGCCTCAAGGAGTTTCCGCGCCAGGCCTTGCATGCGCGCTTCCTCGAACTGGACCACCCCATCACCGGGGAGCGGATGAAGTGGCAGTCGCCGCTGCCGGATGACTTTGTCTGGTTGCTGACGCTGCTGCGTCAGGATCGCGAGGCCTTTATTGGGTGATGCACGACTGGTTGACGCCGCAATGGCCGGCACCGGCACGGGTTAAAAGCTGCGTCACCACCCGCACTGGGGGTGTCAGCGGTGCGCCGTTCGACAGCTGCAATCTGGGCGATCATGTCGGCGACGACCCGCAGGCGGTGCTGAAGAATCGTCAGCGCCTGGTCAGCCTGCTCGGCTGCAAGCCGGCCTGGCTGCAGCAGGTGCATGGCACGGCCGTGGTCGAAGCCCTGCCGGGGCAGGTCGCGCAAGCCGATGCCAGCTGGACGGCAACCCCGGGCGTCGCCTGCGCCATCATGACCGCCGATTGTTTGCCGGCGCTGTTCTGTGACCGTGCCGGCACCCGGGTGGCCGCGGCCCATGCCGGTTGGCGCGGGCTGGCTGGCGGGGTGCTGGAGTCGACCCTGGATGCGCTGGCGCTGCCGGCGGATCAGGTGTTGGTCTGGCTCGGCCCGGCCATAGGTGCGCAAGCCTTTGAAGTCGGCGCCGAGGTGCGTGAGGCCTTTGTCGCGCAGCACGCCCAGGCCGCCGAGGCGTTCCAGCCCAGCCATAATCCGGGCAAATTTATCGCCGATATCTACCAGCTGGCGCGCATTCGTCTGGCTGCCCGTGGAGTCGAGGCGGTGTACGGCGGCGATTTCTGCACCTTCAGCGATCCGCGCTTCTATTCCTATCGCCGTTCGGCGCAAACCGGGCGCTTCGCCAGCCTGATCTGGCTGGGCAACTGATCCTCATCCAGAACGTGGTTACTTGCGGCCTTACTGATCTCCATCAAGGCCGCCCGGCTTGAAACCCGCACAATCGTCCTCATCTACTCTTCATCTAGCAGGCTCTCTGTATCGGGTGCGGTTCAGCGCACCGACCTGCCTTCTCAGCGAGGGATGACTCTTTATGCGTATCGATCGTTTAACCAGCAAATTACAACTCGCCCTGTCCGACGCCCAATCCCTGGCGGTGGGCCTGGACCATGCCGCCATCGAGCCGTTGCACCTGATGCAGGCCTTGCTCGATCAGCAGGGTGGCTCGATCAAGCCGCTGCTGATGCAGGTGGGCTTCGATGTGGGAAACCTGCGCAAGGCCTTGACCAAGGAGCTCGATCACCTCGGCAAGATCCAGAGCCCGACCGGCGATATCAACCTGTCCCAGGATCTGGCGCGCCTGCTCAATCAGGCCGACCGCCTGTCGCAGCAGAAGGGCGACCAGTTTATTTCCAGCGAGCTGGTGCTGCTGGCCGCCATGGACGAAAACACCAAGCTCGGCAAGTTGCTGCTGGGGCAGGGCGTGAGCAAGAAGGCCCTGGAAAACGCCGTGGCCAACCTGCGCGGCGGCGATGCGGTGAACGACCCCAATGTCGAGGAAAACCGCCAGGCCTTGGACAAGTACACGATCGACCTGACCAAGCGTGCCGAGGAGGGCAAGCTCGATCCGGTGATCGGCCGCGACGACGAAATCCGCCGCACCATCCAGGTGTTGCAGCGCCGTACCAAGAACAACCCGGTGCTGATCGGCGAGCCCGGCGTGGGCAAGACCGCCATCGCCGAGGGCCTGGCCCAGCGCATCGTCAACGGCGAAGTGCCGGATGGCTTGAAGGACAAGCGCCTGCTGTCCCTGGACATGGGCGCGCTGATCGCCGGCGCCAAGTTCCGCGGTGAGTTCGAGGAGCGCCTGAAGGCCGTGCTCAACGAGCTGTCCAAGCAGGAAGGGCGGATCATCCTGTTTATCGACGAGCTGCACACCATGGTCGGCGCCGGCAAAGCCGAGGGCGCCATGGATGCCGGCAATATGCTCAAGCCGTCGCTGGCCCGCGGCGAGCTGCACTGCGTCGGCGCCACCACGCTCAACGAGTACCGCCAGTACATCGAGAAGGACGCCGCCCTGGAGCGGCGCTTCCAGAAGGTGCTGGTGGATGAGCCGAGCGAAGAAGACACCATCGCCATACTGCGCGGCTTGAAAGAGCGCTATGAAGTGCACCACAAGGTGGCCATCACAGACGGCGCGATTATCGCCGCGGCCAAGCTGTCGCACCGCTATATCACCGACCGCCAGCTGCCAGACAAGGCCATCGACCTGATCGACGAAGCCGCCAGCCGCATTCGCATGGAGATCGACTCCAAGCCTGAGGTGCTCGACCGTCTGGAGCGCCGCCTGATTCAGCTCAAGGTCGAGGCCCAGGCGCTGAAGAAGGAAGACGACGAGGCGGCGATCAAGCGCCTGGCCAAGCTCAACGAGGACATCGCCCGATTGGAGCGCGAATACGCCGACCTGGAAGAGATCTGGAAGTCGGAAAAGGCCGAGGTGCAGGGCTCGGCGCAGATCCAGCAGAAGATCGAGCAATCCCGCCAGGAACTGGAAGCGGCGCGGCGCAAGGGTGACCTCAACCGTATGGCCGAGCTGCAGTACGGCATCATTCCGGATCTGGAGCGCAGCCTGCAGATGGTCGACCAGCACGGCAAGAGCGAGAACCAGCTGCTGCGCAGCAAGGTCACCGAGGAAGAGATCGCCGAGGTGGTGTCCAAGTGGACCGGCATCCCGGTGGCGAAGATGCTCGAGGGCGAGCGCGACAAGCTGCTGAAGATGGAAGGCCTGCTGCATCAGCGGGTGATCGGTCAGAACGAGGCGGTGGTGGCTGTGGCCAACGCCGTGCGCCGTTCCCGCGCCGGTTTGTCCGATCCCAATAGACCGAGCGGCTCCTTCCTCTTCCTCGGCCCGACCGGGGTGGGCAAGACCGAGCTGTGCAAGGCCCTGGCCGAGTTCCTCTTCGATACCGAGGAGGCGCTGGTGCGCATCGATATGTCCGAGTTTATGGAGAAGCATTCGGTGGCCCGCCTGATCGGCGCGCCGCCCGGCTATGTCGGCTATGAGGAGGGTGGCTACCTGACCGAAGCCGTACGCCGTAAGCCTTACTCGGTGATCCTCCTGGACGAGGTGGAGAAGGCTCATCCGGATGTGTTCAACGTGCTGCTGCAGGTGCTGGAGGATGGCCGGCTGACCGACAGCCACGGGCGTACCGTGGACTTCAAGAACACGGTGCTGGTGATGACCTCCAACCTCGGCTCGGTGCAGATCCAGGAGCTGGTCGGTGATCAGGAAGGGCAGCGCGCGGCGGTGATGGATGCGGTCAGCACGCATTTCCGTCCGGAATTTATCAACCGCATCGATGAGGTGGTGATATTCGAGCCGCTGGCCCGTGAGCAGATCGCCGGCATCGCGCAGATCCAGCTGGGTCGTTTGCGCCAGCGCCTGGCCGAGCGTGAGCTGAGCCTGGAACTCACGGCTGAGGCCCTGGATAAGCTGATTGCCGTGGGTTATGACCCGGTCTATGGGGCACGGCCGCTCAAGCGCGCGGTGCAGCGCTGGATCGAAAACCCGCTGGCGCAGTTGATTCTGGCCGGTCAGTTCGCCCCCGGGAGCAGCGTCACCGGCAGGGTCGAAGGCGAGCAGATAGTCTTTAGCTAAGTCTGCGTTAGGCGCTAACCCACACCCCGTTACGGCGCAGGCCGAGCGGGGTGTTGTTTTGTGTGTGGGGCTCGGCAGCCTGAATGCAGGCCCTATAGATGCTTAAGCAGTACGTCCAGGGCGGCAGCCTGATCCTCGGCCAGGTCGATGATATGAAAGCCGGCCCAGCAGTGCTGGCCGTTGGCGCCGGGGCGGCTCCACAAACAGTCGGCGGCGAGCCTGATCTCACCCACGCCTTCAATCACCTGTTCGCTGACCAGGCGGCATTCCACCAGTTCGTCGGCGGCCAGCAGCGTATCGCTGAACAGCATAAAACCATCGGCGGAGAGGTCGACCACCCGGCCCAGGCGCCGGCCGGAGTGTAGGTCGAAGATTTCCAGCTGCAACTCGGTGTGGTGTCGGTCGTGCAGGCGCCGTTCGTCACTCATAGCAGTTCCTTATTCTTGGGTTTCGCTGGTGTGCCCGGTAAAGCGCTGCAATACGCGGTAAATGGCATTCAGGGCACGGTCCACCAAGGGGGCGTCGCGTTCCGCGGTAACTATGCGCGCCAGACCTTGCTCCATTTCAGTGGCCAGCAGGTGCAGTGGCTTGATGACGGCGCGCTGACCCGTGTGGTCGACGAACATGTAGTTGTGTGTGGTCGGGCTGAACCAGGACAGCTTCAGCGGGCGCACCTGCTCGCCGCTGGCGAACTCGAACCAGGTGCCGAACTCGATATGCTGCAGCTCCTCGACCAGGGCTTGGGCGCGTGGCGACAGGCTGGATTGGCGTGGCGCCAGGCTGGCCAGGGCGGCATCTTCGCCGAGCATGCTGCCGAGCTGACTTTCCGCCAGCACGGGTTTGAGCCGCTCGGCGATCTGCGGTTGCTTGGCCTGCACCGCATGCTGGCAGGCTACCAGGTCTTGCAGCAGGCGGCGGATGCCGTCTTCGTGATAGCCGCCGAGTAGCTCCAGGCCTTTGCGCAAGTCTTCCAGCAGGGCTACACGCAGGGCCTGCAGGCGCCCACGCCCAGGCTCGTCCAGCGGCGTGCCGCTCCAGGCCAGCTGCTCGGCGACCTCGCTGGCGCGCTGCCATTCGGGGCTGCTGTCGCCGTGGCGCAGCAGCACGAACACCAGCACGTCGGCCCAGGTCAGTTCGAGAAAGTTGCGAATGATGGCCGGTGGCTGGCGGTTGGTCAGGCAAGCGGCAATCACTTCCAGCGCCCGCTGGCGCGCCCCCAGGAGTTTGTCGCGACCCTTGGCGGCTTGCACGGCGCGCTTTTCGCGCAGTTCGACCTTGTGCCTGAGGGTGGCGACAAACTCGTTGAACTCCTCCAGCAGGTTGTCGAACAGTTGCAGGTCGACGAAGAAATCATGGATGACCCGTTCCACCACCCACTGCATTTTCGCCAGCAGGCCGCGTTCATCGCCCTCGCCGCCATAGAGCACGCCTGCCTGGGCCATGGCGTTGAGCAGGCGGCGCGCCGGGTGGTGGTGCTGGGTAAACAGCGCCTTGTCCTGCAGGGCGATTTTCAGGTAGGGCGTGTGCAGGTGGGAGAGGGTGGTCTTGCAGCTGTCGGGCAGGTTGTCGTCGTCGAGAATAAAGTCGAACAGCATGCCGACCAGGTCGATCACGTCGGCTTCTTGATCCGCGACCTTGTGCTGGCTCGGCAACGCACTATGGGTTTGCAGTTGTTGCTGCAGGTCGGCTTTCAGGCCGTCTACCTGTTGCGGGCGCTGCAGGCGTTGCGAGAAGTCGCGGGCGGACTGTTGCTGCATGCGATTCAGGGCTTCGAGCAGCTCGCTGGCGCTGTAGGTGCGCGTGGCCTCGCGCGGGGTAAAGCTGGCAAAGCTGCGGGTGCCGCCGGGCAGGGTGACATCGCGATCTTGCTGGCGGTGCGCGTCCAGCAGGGCGGCCAGGCTGCCCAGCAGCTCGGCGGGGTCGCTGGGCGGCGGGCCGCTGAGGCTGGCGGCAGTGACCGGCGCCTGCTGGGTGGGCTTGCTGTGCGGGCTCGCCGGTGACGGCTGGATGCTGGCGCTGCTGCTCTGTGTTGCTGTCTGGTCTGGTTTGGCCGCCGCCGGCGCAGTGCTGCTGTGGGGTGGATTGGCATTGCGTGGCGCGCTGTACTTGAGATTAGGCAGTATCCCGGCATCGATCAGGCGCTGGTTCAGGTCGGCATAGATGCTGTCCAGGTTGCGCATGACATGGCTGTCGAACAGCGTATAGAGAATGATCTTGATGCGCAGGGGGAAGGGGCAGGGGCTCAGGGCAACACGAAAGGCCAGGGCGATCATCTGCGGGCCAAACGGGTTGCTGTCTTCGCCCAGCTTCTGCCCGTTATTCAGCAAAGCCAAGCGCTGCTCCAGAGCGAACAAGGGTTGCGCACAGCGGGCCTTGACCCGGCTGACCATATTGATGACCTGCAGGCTTTCTTCGTAATCCTCGTTCTGCACCAGGACCAGTTGTTCGGCATCCACTTCGCTGGGACTGACCGGGCGTTTGAGTTTACCTTCGAGGAAGTCGGAAAAATTCTGCGCGATCTGCTGGTGATAGCTGCGCTCGACCTGCGGCCGCTGTTTGCGGATCTCACGCATGCTGTCGAAGAACAGGCTTTGCACCTGATTGCTCTCGGCTTTTTCCGCGCATTCGAACAGGGTGTCGTCAACCTGGGCAAAGACGCCGGTCAGCTGTTCGGCGAGGCGGTTCATCACCAGCTTGCGGCAGCTTTGTACCAGCTCGCCGAAGCGCGGCTGAATACCCCGGCTGGCAAGGGTATGTGGGGTGCTTGGGGTGTGCGGTGGTTGGCCCTGGTTGCTCATGGAGTTTCCTGGCTAAAGCCTTGCGGCTGGTGCGTCCTGTATTGAATGTAGACCTAGCTACATATAGCAGTCTGTCAGGCTGCTGCAAATCATTGTAGTAAAAGCAATTTAAGGGGTTGACAGGGCGCGCTGGAAACGTAAAATGGCGCGCCTCAGATACGGGAAACGGTTTAACCACCAACGCCAATATCTGAGAAAAGAAAGCTAGTAGTTCCGCGATAGCTCAGTCGGTAGAGCAAATGACTGTTAATCATTGGGTCCCAGGTTCGAGTCCTGGTCGCGGAGCCAATCTTTCCATCGGGGTATAGCGCAGTCCGGTAGCGCGCCTGCTTTGGGAGCAGGATGTCGGGAGTTCGAATCCCCCTACCCCGACCACTTTTGGGTCGTTAGCTCAGTTGGTAGAGCAGTTGGCTTTTAACCAATTGGTCGTAGGTTCGAATCCCACACGACCCACCATTTCAAGCACGCTTGAAAGTAAAAAACCCGCCTAGTGCGGGTTTTTTATTGCCTGCGATTTTGTTGTTGAGCGAGTTGTTTCTGTGTGGATGGCTGCGGGCAAGGCCTGGCCTTGCCCGCAGTGGCATCAATGCAATTTCAGGCGGGGCTCGGTGCTGCGGCCGATGCGGTCGCCCAGCATCAGCAGCAGGGTACGCAGCATGCCGTAGAGCGCGACCTGGTGCATGCGGTACAGCGACACATAAAACATCCGCGCCAGCCAGCCTTCGAGCATCACGCTGCCGGTCAGGTTGCCCATCAGATTACCCACCGCGGAAAAATGCGACAGCGAGATCAGCGAGCCGTAGTCGCGGTAGTGGTATTCCGGCAGGGGCTTGCCCTCGATGCGCAGTTTCAGGGATTTGGCCAGCAGCGAGGCTTGCTGATGCGCCGCCTGCGCGCGTGGCGGCACGTTGCGCCCCTCGCCGCTGGGCTGCGGGCAGGCAGCGCAGTCACCAAAGGCGAAGATATTGTCGTCGCGGGTGGTTTGCAGGCTGGGTCTTACCTGCAGCTGGTTGATGCGGTTGCTCTCCAGGCCATCCAGGTCCTTGAGAAAGCTGGGGGCGCGGATGCCGGCGGCCCAGACCTTGAGGCAGGCGGGTATCACTTGGCCTTGCGCGGTATGCAGGGCGTCGCGCGTCACCTGGCTGACGGCGGCGCCGGTGAGTACGGTGACGCCGAGTTTTTCCAGGGTCTTGTGCACCGGCTGGCCGATGCGCTCCGGTAGCGCGGGCAGCACCCGCGGGCCGGCTTCGATCAGGGTGATGCGCATGTTTTCCGGGCGGATGCTATCCAGGCCATAGGCGGCCAGCTCATGGGCGGCATGGTGCAGCTCGGCGGCCAGCTCGACCCCCGTGGCTCCCGCGCCGACTATGGCCACGTTGATCTGCTCGGTGGTGCTGCCCTGGTTGGCGTGGGCACGCAAATAATGGCTGAGCAATTGGTGGTGGAAGCGCTCGGCCTGTTTGCGGGTATCGAGATACAGGCAATGTTCGGCGGCGCCCGGGGTTCCGAAGTCGTTGGTGGTGCTGCCGACCGCAAGCACCAGGCTGTCATAGCCCAGCTCGCGCTCGGGCATCAGCTCCTCGCCATTGTCATCCTGGGTGGCGGCCAGGCGAATCTGCCGTTCGGCGCGATTGAGTCCGGCCATGCGCCCGAGCTGAAACTCGAAATGATTCCACTTGGCCTGGGCCAGGTAGTTCAGTTCGTCTTCGGATGAGTTCAGTGACCCGGCGGCTACCTCATGCAGCAGCGGCTTCCAGATATGGGTCAGGTTGGCGTCGACCAGGGTCACCTTGGCCTGGCCGCGCTTGCCCAGGGTTCTACCCAGACGGGTAGCCAGCTCCAAGCCGCCGGCGCCGCCGCCGACAATCAGTATTCGATGGGTCATTTGATACGCTCACAAGGTTTTTAAAAAAACAGCGTGAGTCGACCTGGGCGAGCGCCATGCAGCTCATAGCACCAGTCGACTCAGAAGACGGCTTAACAGGCCCAGGCCAATCACTGCGATAAAAATGACCAGCAGTAATCGCCATACCTTGAAGGGTTGACGCTCAACCTGGTGCTGCGGGGCACTTAGATACTGGGCGACGCGTTCTTGGTCGTCAGGGCTCAGGCGGCTGGACATGGTGAACCTCGCAGGCTTGGACCGGGTTACCAGCGGCTGGGCTGGATGGCGCTCGGTCGATAAGTGGTGGGCATTCTAGCGGTGGGTCTTATAGGGGCTCAACGCAGCGGTCGTCATTCAGACAGATAATGCCGCCTTGTAGCACTCGCGCAGCAATGCCGCCATGGCCGCGTACGGCTTGAAAAGCGCCTGGGCCCAGGCGCTCCTCCAGGCGCGCGCAGGGTTGGCACCAGCCGGTGGTCTCCAGGAGTGCCTGGCCGATGCGAAAGCGCCGCCCTTTCAGGCTGAACAGGTTGATGCCGCTGATGGCGATATTGCGCCGCAGGTCTTGCGGCGTGATGGCTTGTCCGGTTGAGCGCCCTAGCTGCGCGCCGATCACGGCCAGGTGCTCCCGATGGATCAGGGTGACCTGGCGCGCGTTACGCGGGCCGGGGCGGCTGTGGTCGCCGGTCAGGCCGGCTTCGCGGCGCGCTTCCACTGCTTTCAGCTCGAGCATGCCGGCGCGCGCTGTGGGGCGTACGCCTATCCCGCGCACTTGGCCTTGTTGCGGCACGGCGGCGAGCAGTTGCTGCCGTGGGCTCACAGGCTGATTCCGACATCGAAGAGCACAGTGCGGCCGAGGTTGCTGCGCAGGAAGTCCGGCGCATCCGGGTGGGCGAAGAGCACCCGGGCGAAGCTCGGGCCGACCAGGGAGAGCGAGCGCCAGCCCTGGCGGAGGAATTCAGTCGGTGGCGGGAAGTGGCTGTTGAAGTCGGGGACGGCGCGTTTCAGATTGACGAAGGCGAGCAGATCCAACTCGCCCAGATCGAGACCGCGTTCGCCGTAGTTGTGCGCCTTCTTGCGCAGCGTCGGGGTCAGGCGCTGCAGCAGTTCGCTCGCCCCTATACGCCTGGGTTTGGCCTCGCGGCGCACCAGTTGGCTGAGGGAGAAGGCGCTGCGGCGGCGTTCCAGTTCGGCGCGCCATTCGTCATTCAGGCGGCGACCTTCGTCCAGGACGAAGAACACCTCGAAACAGGCGTCGCGAAACAGCACGTCCGGCGGTTCTGGCCGGGCGGCGCTGAACTCCTCGATACGGTGGGCAACGTTCAGTGCCTGCAGCAGGCGCTGACAGACCCAACGCTCACGTTCCCATTTGCGAGCATTGGAGAGGAAAGCATTGGCTTGCTCGGCCTGGTGAGTAAGCAGGCGCAGATAATCTGAGTCGTCCATATCGCCAGCTTAGCCTGCGTGACCGGGTTGTTGGTATCCCTGCTGCGTTGGGCTTCATTGGGGTGGTTACGCGGCGATGGTTGGTGCTGGCGGCCGTAGTGGGAGGCGCAGTGTAGACTGGGGCGGCCAGCGCTGTGTAAAGGGCGCGAGGCGCTGCTGCATATTCTTTGGCCTGTGTCGTTCTGGGCTGGGAGCCTGCCTATGATAGGTGCTGAATTGCTTTCGCCCACCACCCAGGTGGCCGGCTGGGTGCTCTATCTGCCCATGTTGCTCTGGGCGCTGTGGCGTTCGCCCTAGTTGGAGCTGTGCAGCGATCTGCGCCGCCAGCACATAGTGGGCGGCACGACCTTGGCGCTGTTGCTGTTATGGCTGGTGCGGCGTGATTTTGACTCGGGGTTGTCCTATCACTTTATCGGTATGACCGCGGTGACCCTGTTGCGGGACTGGCCCTTGGCACTGCTGGTCGGGTTTCTCGCGCAACTGGGTATGCTGGCCCTGGGGCGGCAGGATCTGGCGGCCTTGGGTGTCAATGGTGTGCTGCTGGTGCTGATTCCGGTGTGGCTAAACGAAAGCTGCGCCTTGTTGGTCGAGCGCAGGCAGCCGCGCAACCTGTTCGTCTATATCTTCTGCAGTGGCTTTTTCGCCGCGGCCTTGGCTGCATTGCTGTGCATAGGTGCGGGCTTTGCTGTGCTGTGGATCGATGGCCTGTTCCCGATGCCGCCCTGGCTGGGGGGGGGCTTGGCTATCTGTGGCTGGTGATTTTCCCCTAGGCCTTTATCAACGGCATGTTGGTTGCGGCCCTGGTGGTGTTCTACCCGGACTGGTTGGAAACCTTCAATCGCACGCGTTACCTGGCGGCACCCTGGAAGGGGGATGATTCCGCTGAGTGATGACCCGGGCTGCGGCGCATCTATTAGGTTGGTCTGCTTGATCCAGATCAATGGCCGGCGCGAGCTGTTTGGCACTCTCGGAGGCAAACAGAGACGGAGGCGTCGATATGGGTGTGCACGAATGGGCCAGGCAGGACCTTGAGCGGAGTGTGCAATGTGCGCAGGAACAGGGCTTTGATCCTGCGTTGGCCCTGCGCGCTCTGCTCAGTGCGGTAGTTGAGCGCAGTCGCTTGCAGCGTGACGGCGCAGATCTGGCCGCGGAGCTGCAGTTTCTCGCCGACAACCTGGACGATGAACGCGACTACGGCTTTATGCGGCCATAAGTGCGATCAGTGTTCGCGGGGCGGTAGGTCGCCTGAGAACAGGTCGTCTTCCAAGGGGTTGCCGGGGATGGCGTGATCTTCCGCTGCCCAGGCGCCGAGGTCGATCAATTTGCAGCGCTCCGAGCAGAATGGCCGGCTGGGACTCTGTGGGCCCCATTCGACAGGGGCGCCGCAGGTCGGGCAGGCGACGATGGTAGGTGTGCTCATGCTTGGCCTCCGCGTAGGGTCAGGTAAAAATTGTGCAGGCGTTCGACCTCGGCTTGCAGCCAGTGCAGATCGCGATCATTCAGCAGTACATCGTGGGCATGCTTAAGCCGTTCGGCACGGCTGGCTTGCGCCTGAAGAATGGCTTGCACCTGTTCCGCCGAGCTTTGGTCGCGAGCGATGGTGCGCTGTATCTGTAGCTGTTCGGGGGCGTCCACCACCAGCACGCGCTGGGTCAGCTTGTATTGGCCAGACTCGATCAGCAGCGGCGAAACCAGGATCGCATAGGGTGATTCTGCGCGCGTCAGGTGCTGCATGATTTCCTGGCCGATCAATGGATGCAGCAATGTCTCCAGCCAGCGCCTGTCATCGGTATTGGCAAAGATGCGGGCGCGCAGGGCGCTGCGATCCAGCTGCCCATCGGCTTGCAAAACGTCGCTGCCAAAGTACTCGACTATCTTGCTCAGGGCTGGTCGCCCCGGCTGAACGACCCAGCGCGCCGCGTGATCGGCATCGACCAGATGCACGCCGTGCTCGATAAAACACTGCGCGACCGCGCTCTTGCCGCTGCCAATACCGCCGGTTAGGCCAAGAATCCAGGGTTTCATAATCAGCGTGCGACTCTTGTATGGCGTGACAGAGTCGCGATTGTAGTGCAGTCGCTGGCTGGCTGGCTAATGGGCGGCTGACGCTCAAGGCGTGTGCAGCTTTGGCGTGTGAGTGGCGGGTGATGCAGGAGTGGCTCAGGCCGCTCCTATATAACCGCTGTACAGGGGGCGTTAACGAAATCCGGCGATCTGCAGGTAGCTGGTGGTGATCTGATCGCCCCACAGCAGTGCTATCCAGCCGGCAATCGCCAGGTAGGGACCGAAGGGGATGGGTGTGCTGGTTTCGGCGTTGCGCAGACGCAGCATGATCAAACCCAGCACGGCTCCCACTAGTGATGACAGTAGGATAGTCAATGGCAAAACCTGCCAGCCACCCCAGGCGCCGAGCATGGCCAGCAGCTTGAAGTCGCCATAGCCCATGCCTTCCTTGCCGGTGATCAGCTTGAACAGCCAGTACACCGACCACAGGCTCAGGTAGCCGGCTACTGCGCCCCACAGGGCATCTTCCAGGCTGGTAAACAGCCCGAAGTGGTTGAGGATCAGGCCCAGCCACAACAGGGGTAACACCAGGGAGTCCGGCAGCAGCTGATGATCGGCATCGATCAGGCTCATCGCCAGCAGTCCCCAGGTCAGTACCAGCATGCCAGCTGTTTGCCAGGTAAAACCGAAGTGCCAGGCGATATAAGCCGACAGCAGGCCACAGCTCAGTTCGATCAGGGGGTAGCGCTTGCTGATCGGAGTTTTGCAGCTGGAGCACTTGCCGCGCAGAAACAGGAAGCTGATAACCGGGATATTTTCCCAGGGCTTGATCTCATGACCACACTGCGGGCATTTCGAGTTGGGTAGAACCAGATTGAAGGTTTCCCCTCGGGCTTCTGCCGGTAACTCAAGCACTTCGCGGGCCTGCTCGCGCCAGTCGCGCTGCATCATTACGGGTAGGCGATAGATCACTACGTTGAGGAAGCTGCCGATCAATAAACCGATGAGCAGCGCGCATAAAACAAAGGCCAGCACATGGCCGGCCAAGAAATCTATCACTGACATAGGTTAAACAACGGCACCGAGTTGGAAGATGGGCAGGTACATGGCGACGATCAGGCCGCCAACAAGGACGCCGAGGACGGACATGATTAGTGGCTCCATCAGGGCTGTTAGACCGTCGACTGCGTTGTCTACCTCCGCCTCGTAATAACTGGCCACCTTGTCGAGCATCATATCCAGTGCACCGGACTCCTCGCCAATCGCAGTCATCTGCACTGCCATGGAAGGAAATACCCCCGTGGATTTCATTGAGAAGTTCAGTTGCATACCAGAGGTGACGTCCTGCTTGACTTTATGCACCGCGTCCTTGAACACGATATTGCCGGTTGCACCTGCCACTGAGTCCAGTGCCTCCACCAGCGGCACGCCAGCAGCGAAGGTAGTGGCCAAGGTGCGGGCATAACGTGCGACAGACGACTTGTAGATGATGTCACCGACAATGGGAGCTTTTAGCGCCACGCGGTCGATCCAGTTACGGAATTTCTCGGAGCGCTTCTTGGCTTCCGTCAAGGAAACAATCGCGGCAAATATTCCGAGTAGGAAAATAAACCACCATCTTTGCATTACCTGGGATATGCCGATAACAAACTGGGTGAATGCCGGTAGCTCTGCACCAAAGTTGGCAAATACCGATTCGAATTGCGGAACCACCTTAATCAGCAAGATAGCCGAAACGATAATGGCGACCACTACCACCGCGATCGGGTAGTTCATGGCTTTTTTTATCTTGGCCTTGAGAGCTTCGGTTTTTTCTTTGTAGGTGGCTACTCGGTCAAGCAGATTTTCCAGCGCGCCGGCCTGTTCGCCCGCATCTACCAGGTTGCAGAACAGGTCGTCAAAATACTCGGGGCGGGTGCGCAGGGCGGCGGCAAAGCTATTGCCCGATGCCACATGCTGTTTGATGTCATCAACCAGCTTGCGCATGTTTGGGTTATCAACGCCTTCGCCGATGATGTCGAAAGACTGTAGTAGGGGCACACCCGCCTTCATCATGGTGGCCATCTGTCGTGCAAACAGGGCGATGTCCATGGGAGTGATTTTTTTGCCGCGACCAAATATCGACTCCGATTTTTTGCGAACCTTGGTCGGGTTGATGCCTTGTTTACGCAATTGCGCTTTGACCAGCGCAGGATTTTGACCGCTGGTCTCGCCCTTTATCTTGGCGCCTTTTTTATCGGTGCCTTCCCAGCTGAAGGTGCTGGTTTTTATTGCTTTCACGGCCATCGGTTAGTCCTTTGTCACGCGGTTCACTTCTTCGAGGCTGGTTACACCTTGCATAGCCTTCAGCAGAGCTGAGGTACGCAGATCATTAAAGCCGTCTTTACGCATCTGCACGGCAATATCAATGGAGTTGCCTTCCTCCATGATAATCCGTTGCAGGGCAGGCGTGTTTTTAACCACTTCATAAATACCGACACGACCTTTGTAACCGCCGTTGCAGTTTTCGCAGCCAACCGGGCCATAAATCTTGAAGGTACCAATCTTGTCTTCCGGGAAGCCTTCCTCGAGCAACGCCTCGCGCGGGATCTGCACCTCTTTCTTGCAGCTGCTGCACAGCTTGCGTGCCAGGCGCTGGGCGATAATCAGGTTGACCGAGGTGGCAATGTTAAATGAGGGCACCCCCATATTGCGCAGGCGCGTCAGGGTTTCCGCGGCACTGTTGGTGTGCAGGGTGGACATCACCATGTGGCCGGTTTGTGCCGCCTTGACGGCGATGGAGGCGGTATCCAGGTCGCGGATTTCGCCGACCATGATGATGTCCGGGTCCTGGCGCAAAAAGGCTTTCAGCGCCGCCGTGAAGTCCATGCCTTGTTTGGGGTTGACGTTGACCTGATTGATGCCTTCCAGGTTGATCTCCACTGGGTCTTCGGCGGTGGAGATATTCACATCCACGGTGTTCAGGATATTTAGGCCGGTATAGAGCGACACGGTCTTGCCCGAGCCAGTGGGGCCGGTGACCAGAATCATGCCCTGAGGTTGCTTGAGGGCCGCCATATACAGATCTTTTTGCGACGGCTCATAGCCTAGTGCGTCGATGCCCATTTGTGCGCTGGTTGCGTCGAGAATCCGCATCACGATCTTTTCGCCCCACAGCGTGGGGCAGGTGCTGACGCGAAAGTCGATGGACTTGTTTTTCGAGATGCGCATCTTGATCCGACCATCTTGCGGCTTGCGTCGCTCGGAGATGTCCAGGCCGGCCATGACCTTTAAGCGTGCCGATATGCGCGGTGCCAGTTGCACGGGGGGGCGGGCAATCTCTTGCAGAATGCCGTCGGTGCGAAAGCGCACGCGGTAGTTTTTCTCATAAGGTTCGAAGTGCAGGTCGGATGAGCCACCTTTGATGGCATCCAGCAGCATCTTGTTGACGAAGCGCACGACCGGGGCATCGTCGGCGGCATTACCTTCCCCCTTGTCTTGCGCGTCATCATTAACTGCCTCGACGTCCAGGCCGTCTAGGTCGACGTCCGCCAAGTCCTCCATGCCGCTGCCAGTGCTCTCGTTGAATTTTTCGATAGCGTCGCCGAGTTTGTCATCCTCAACCAGGATCGACTCGGTCGTCATTCCGGTGGAGAACTGAATATCCGTTACCGCCTGATGGTTACTTGGATCCGATACGGCGATAAACAGCTTGTTGCCGCGGCGCCACAACGGCAGCACACGATGCTGCTGAATGAGTTTTTCGCTGACCAGGTCTCTGGGCTGAGCCTCTTTATCGATACTGCTCAAGTCGACAAATGCCACCCCGAATTGCTCAGAGGCGAGCTCGGCGAGGGCGCGACTTTTAACCAGCTTGTTCTGCACCAGATAGGTCACCAGCGAAAGCTTGTTACGCTGGGCCTGCTGCTGAGCTTGTTGAGCGGTTTTTTCATCCAGCAACTCGGCCAGGACCATCTGTTTGGCCAGGCCGGAGAGCGATACGCTGTCATTCATACAATTTTCTCGATTCGGATGCCTGCCTTATAGCGCAGCCGATAGACGCTGCCAAATGGTGCGTTCGCTATCGGCTGCAGCAAGCATCGCCTGCGCCAGTACGCATTTTGCAATGGTTTAGTTGGACATTAGTAAAAACTCTACCCACTGTAGGCCAGCTTAAGCTGGTGATTATTGATCCAGGCTGCATTTAAGAAGTGTAGGGCATTGTAATGCGCTTCAACCAAGCCACGTGAGCGGGTTTTTACGCGTCAGGTTAATATTGTGTTAGTGCACCCTAAGGACATCAAATGAGTGAGCATCGCCCCCTGCAAATAGCGGTTGTAGGCCTGGGTTATGTAGGGTTGCCACTGGCTGTGGCCTTTGGCAAGGTATTGCCCGTGCAAGGGTTCGATATCAATTCCCAGCGGATTCAAGCGCTGCGAGAGGGGCGGGATTCGACTCTGGAAGTTAGCCCGGATGAGCTGGCCGAGGCCCGCCTGCTGAGGTTCACGGACAAGCCAGAGGATCTGGCGGCCTGCACCGTGTATATCGTTACGGTGCCAACCCCGATAGATGCGCACAAGCGCCCCGATCTGAGTCTATTGCTCAGTGCATCGGCGATCATTGGTGCAGTGCTTTCGCCAGGCGATCTGGTGATCTACGAATCGACGGTCTACCCGGGGGCGACCGAAGAAGAGTGCGTGCCTGCCTTGGAGCGTGCCTCAGGTCTGCGCTTCAATAAGGATTTCTTTGTCGGGTACAGCCCGGAAAGGATCAACCCAGGGGACAAGCAGCATCGCATCACCACTATCAGGAAGGTCACCTCCGGTTCGACACCCGAGGTGGCCGAGCAGGTTGATGCACTCTACCGACGGATTATTACGGCCGGCACCCACAAGGCGGCGAACATCAGGGTCGCCGAGGCCGCCAAGGTGATCGAAAATACCCAGCGCGATGTGAATATCGCCCTGATCAATGAGTTGGCGATCATTTTCAACCGCCTGGGGATCGATACCCAGGCCGTGCTGGAGGCAGCAGGGACCAAGTGGAATTTCCTGCCTTTCCGTCCAGGCCTGGTCGGCGGGCATTGCATTGGGGTCGACCCGTATTACCTAACCCACAAAGCCCAGGCCATCGGCTACCACCCAGAAGTCATCCTGGCGGGGCGGCGCTTGAACGATGGCATGGGCAGCTATGTGGTGGCGCAGCTGGTCAAGGCCATGATTAGGCGGCGAATCCAGGTCGAGGGTGCGCGGGTGTTGGTCATGGGGCTGGCGTTCAAGGAGAACTGCCCGGACCTGCGCAATACCCGGGTTATCGACATCGTGCGCGAGCTCGGTGACTACAACGTGCAGGTCGATGTCCACGATCCCTGGGTGGGGGCTGAGGACGCTCAGCGGGAATATGGGCTGCAACTGGTCGCGCAGCCAGAGGCCGGCGTTTACGACGCAATTATTCTGGCGGTGGCCCATAAACAGTTCATGGCCATGGGGGCCGAGAGCATTCGCGTACTGGGTAAGCCGGCGCACATCATTTATGACCTCAAATATCTGCTGCCAGCCGAAGATAGCCACCTTAGGCTATAAACGGTTTGTCGGGTGCGCTGCAGCCGCTTCAGTTGGGCTCACGCATGGCTCTGCGTATCACCAATAATGCTCGGCGCAGAGTCTGAGCATTAACTTTAGCAGTTTGAGAACAGCCACATGACGGCCTATCAGCACCTGCAGCAAACATTGCAGCAAGCCCCCGCGACCTGGTTGATTACCGGGGTTGCAGGGTTTATCGGCTCGAACCTTCTGGAAACCTTGCTCAAACTTGAGCAGCGGGTGGTTGGGCTGGATAACTTCGCCACAGGGCACCGGCGTAATCTGGAAGAAGTGCGGCATCTGGTGACGGCTGAGCAGTGGGCGCGCTTTCACTATATCGAAGGTGACATCCGTAAGCTGGAGGACTGCCGTCGGGCGCTTGAGGGCGGTGATGCCGCACCAGTAGAGCATGTGCTGCATCAGGCGGCACTGGGGTCGGTACCGCGTTCATTGGCGGATCCGCTGGCTACCAATGCCACCAACATCGATGGTTTTCTCAATATGCTGGTAGCGGCTCGAGATGCCGGTGTAGGGAGTTTTACCTATGCGACTTCCAGTTCGACCTACGGCGATCATCCTGCTCTGCCCAAGGTCGAGGAACATATAGGCAAGCCCTTGTCCCCTTACGCGGTCACCAAGTATGTCAATGAGCTTTATGCCGAGGTGTTCGCTCGCAGTTATGGGTTTCCTTGCATTGGCCTGCGTTATTTCAACGTTTTCGGCCGGCGACAGGACCCGGAGGGAGCTTATGCCGCGGTGATTCCGCTCTGGACTGCCGCAATGATTGCCGGCAAGGCGTTGTTCATCAATGGTGATGGCGAAACCAGCCGCGACTTCTGCTACGTGGACAATGCCGTGCAGGCCAACCTGCTGGCTGCCACGGCTCCCGCGCAGGCGCGCAATCAGGTCTATAACGTGGCGGTGAGTGGACGCACTACGCTGAATCAGCTGTTTGCCATGTTGCGCCAGACCCTGGCGGAGAATGCCCAGGCCTATGCGTTGGAGCCCCTCTATCGCGAGTATCGCCCAGGCGATGTGCGCCATTCGCAGGCGGATATCGGCAAGGCCGTACGTCAGCTGGGCTATGCCCCTGCTTTCGATCTTGAGGCGGGTTTGCGCGATGCCATGCCCTGGTATGTCGATTTCCTGCGTGGCTGAGGGCTGTTGCAACCGCCGATCTGGATGCCAGGCACGGAGGTACAGGCTGTATCGCTGCTCGGCAGCGGCATAGATCGGGTTGTTCGAGGTTGTGTGAGTCATTACCGGGAGATAGGTGAAAATGCGGGTTCTAGTTACCGGTGCCGCTGGTTTTATCGGTTTTCATGTCGCCAAGCGCTTGGTTGAGCAGGGCTGCGAGGTGGTTGGTATCGACAACCTCAACGACTATTACGATGTAGCCCTCAAACAGGCCCGCCTGGCGCAGCTCAAGCCCTTGGCAAACTTCCATTTCATTGCACTGGATATTGCGGAGCGTGGTGCGCTGGAGCGGCTTTTCCGTGAGCAGGCCTTTCAGCGGGTCGTGCACCTGGCGGCGCAGGCCGGTGTGCGTCACTCCCTGGAAAACCCCCATGCCTACGTCGACAGTAACCTCGTGGGCTTTGTCAATTTGCTCGAGGCTTGCCGACAGAACGCAATCGAGCACCTGGTCTACGCCTCGTCCAGCTCGGTCTATGGGGCCAATGAGTCAATGCCTTTCAGTACCCGGGATAACGTAGACCATCCCTTGTCCTTGTATGCCGCTACTAAAAAGGCCAATGAGCTGTTCGCGCATACATACAGCCATCTATTTGGTCTGCCGACTACCGGCCTGCGCTTTTTTACTGTGTACGGTCCATGGGGGCGTCCGGATATGTCGCCTTTCCTGTTCGCCAGGGCGATTCTGGCCGGGGAGCCCTTACGAGTGTTCAACCATGGCCGGCATCGCCGCGACTTTACCTATATCGACGACATAGTCGAAGGCGTCGTGCGTTGCCTGGCGCGCATCCCGCTGGGGAACCCTGCCTGGTCTGGCGTGGCTCCTGATCCGGCCAGCAGTCGGGCCCCCTGGAAGCTCTATAACATCGGTAATAGCCAGCCGGTTGAGCTGCTGCGCTATATCGAATTGATGGAGCAGGCCTTTGGTCGTTCCACGGTGAAAGAACTGCTGCCCCTGCAGCCGGGCGATGTGGAACATACCTATGCCGATGTCGACGAACTGATTCGGGATACCGGCTATGCGCCCGACACACCACTTGAGGTCGGACTCCAGCGTTTCGCGGAGTGGTATCGCGGTTACTACGAACTTGATTAGTCGGAGCGTGACAGGATGAAACTGGCCATTTTCGGCACAGGTTATGTGGGGTTGGTGACTGGAGCCTGTCTGGCCGAGATGGGTCATGGTGTGCTGTGCGTGGATATTGACCAGGCCAAGCTGGACAGGCTGCAGCAAGGCGAACTGCCAATTTGGGAGCCTGGCCTGGAAGATATAGTCGTGCGCAACCTGCAGGCAGGCAATCTGGGTTTCTCCAGCGATGTGGGGCGGGCGGTCAGCCATGCTCAGGTGCTGTTGATCGCCGTAGGTACGCCGCCGGACGAAGACGGTTCTGCCGACCTCAGTCATGTACTGGCAGTAGCCCAGAGCGTTGGCGAGCACATGGATGGCTATCGCCTGGTGATCAACAAGTCAACGGTGCCGGTAGGCACTGCGGACAAGGTTCAGCAGCGTATCGCCGAGGTGTTGGCCGGGCGCGGCCTCGTCCTGGACTATGACGTGGTCTCGAATCCTGAGTTTCTCAAGGAGGGGGCAGCGGTCAATGATTTCCTCAAACCAGACCGGATTATCGTCGGTACGCGATCCGAACGGGCCAGGCAACTGGTGCGCGAACTGTATGAGCCATTCAATCGGAGCAATGATCGCACCCTGTTTATGGATGTGCGTTCGGCCGAGCTGACCAAATATGCGGCCAATGCCATGCTGGCCACCAAAATCAGCTTTATGAACGAAGTGGCAAACCTGGCCGAGCTGCTCGGTGCCGACATTGAAGAGGTGCGCCGCGGCATAGGCTCGGACCCGCGCATTGGCTACCACTTTATCTATCCAGGCTGCGGCTATGGCGGTTCGTGCTTCCCTAAGGACGTCCAGGCCCTGGCGCAGACAGCTCGCCAGGTGGGCTACCAGGCCGAGTTGCTAATGGCGGTAGAGGCCGTGAATGCTCGGCAAAAGACCCGTTTATTCGCCAAGCTGATCAAGCATTTCGGCGGTGTCGAGGCACTCAAGGGGCGCACTTTCGCGCTATGGGGGCTGGCCTTTAAGCCCAATACCGATGATATGCGCGAGGCCCCCAGTCGCACCTTGATGGAGGCGCTATGGCAGGCCGGTGCCTCGGTGCGGGCTTTTGACCCGGTGGCGGCCCCGGAGACCGCGCGACTCTATGCCGGACAGCCAGGGCTGAACCTCTGTCGCGACAAATACAGCGCCCTGGAGGGGGCCGATGCCCTGCTGATCTGTACCGAGTGGCAGCAGTTCCGCGCCCCGGATTTCGATGAAATGCAGAGCCGGCTGAACGCCAAGGTAATAGTGGACGGTCGCAACCTCTACCATCCCGAGCGCCTGCAGAGTGACGGCTGGACTTACTACGGGGTTGGGCGGGGGCTTTAGTAAGGGAACAGCGTTACTTCTGTGTACAGGCGCGCAATGGGATTTGCTCCCGCTATGCGAGAATGTGCCAACGGAAAGCCTGCAAAGGGGCTCCGTTGATCAGTGCGCAGCCAGGTTGTCCCATAGCGGCGCTAGGCAGTTGCACGAATAATTCGCTGCCAAAGGTTACTACACGATGAGCGTTGTCCTCGTTACTGGCGGTGCCGGTTATATTGGTAGTCATACCTGCAAGGTTCTTGCTCTGGCAGGTCATACCCCCATCAGCTATGACAATCTGGTTTGCGGCCATCTCCGGGCAGTCCGCTGGGGCCCATTGGAGGTCGGCGATATTTCTGACCGCCTCAGGCTGGATGAGGTGTTAGCGCAATATCGACCCGAGGTCGCGATACATTTTGCGGCCTCCAGCCTGGTGGGGGAGTCGGTGCAGAACCCTGGGAAGTACTATCGTAATAATGTCCTGGGCTCTCTCAATCTCCTTGAGGCACTTCGCGACCATGGCATTGACAAGCTGGTCTTCTCCAGTACGTGTGCAACCTATGGTATGCCCGTTTATACCCCTATTGACGAGCAGCATCCGCAGCAACCGATCAATCCCTACGGCGCTTCTAAGTTGATGATCGAGCGTATGTTGCAGGACTTTGACGTCGCTCATGGCCTGCGCTCCATCAGCTTGCGCTATTTCAATGCTGCAGGTGCCGATCCTGAGGGGGAGATTGGTGAGGCGCATGATCCAGAAACCCACTTGATACCTCTGGCTCTGCAAGTCGCTCTAAGTCAACGCGAGCACCTTCAGGTCTATGGCGTGGATTATCCAACGGCCGATGGCAGTTGCATCCGTGACTATATCCATGTGACTGACTTGGCCAGGGCCCATTTGCAAGCGCTGGGATTGCTGCTAGAGGGAGGGCAAAGCGATGCGTTCAATCTGGGCAACGGTCAGGGGTTTTCTGTTCTTGAGGTGATTGAGCAAGTGCGCCGCATTACTGGGCACAGCATTCCGTTTGAAACGGTAGATAGGCGAGTAGGTGATTCGCCAATATTGACTGCCCAAACGGAGAAAGCCCGTCAAGTGCTCGGGTGGCAACCACAGTTTTCTGATCTTGGGTTGATCATCCAGCATGCTTGGGGCTGGCAAAAAAAAATGGAACCCGACTGCTATGAATAAGCTTGATGTCACCATCTACACGCCCGCCTCCTCTTTGCGTCATCCCGCCAAACTTGTGGGTGAAATGTTTTACGACCTCTGGCGTGGTCGTGAGTTGGCCTGGCGTCTGGCGGTGCGGGATATCAGTGCGCAGTATCGTCAGGCGGCCTTGGGGGTGTTGTGGGCTTTTATCCTGCCGTTGGCCAATACGGTGACCTGGTTGTTTCTAAATAGCGCCGGCATTGTCTCTGTTGGTGAGACGGTGTTGCCCTATGCCGTCTATGTGTTTACCGGCACCATGCTCTGGGCCATCTTTATGGATGCGCTCAATGCCCCCTTGCAGCAAACCACTGCAGCCAAGGCCATGCTGGCCAAGATCAACTTCCCTCGAGAGGCGTTGATCGTTTCCGGTATTTATCAAACCCTGTTCAATGCCGCGATCAAGATGCTGCTGCTGCTAATGGCGCTTGTGGTGATGGGGATTTATCCCAGTTGGAGTTGGTTACTGATGCCCTTGGGCGTGCTCTCCCTAGTGCTTGCCGGTATTGCCCTTGGGTTGCTGATAACACCAATTGGCATGCTCTACAGCGATATAGGCAAGGCTTTGCCGTTGCTGATGCAATTTATGATGTACCTGACCCCCGTGGTTTTCCCCATGCCCACGGCAGGGCTTGCGGAGAAGGTTTTTCAGTGGAACCCCCTGACTCCGCTGATCCTCACCAGTCGTGACTGGTTGACCGGCATGCAGCCCGACTATCTGGGCTACTTTGTTGCAGTCAATGCGGCGTTGCTGCTGCTGCTTTTTTTGGTGTGGGTGGTCTACCGTGCCGCCATGCCTATTCTGATCGAACGTATGAGCGCCTGAGTGATGAGCGAAGCCTTGGTTAAAGTCGACGGTGTCTCCAAGAAATTTTGCCGTAGTTTGAAGCGTTCGCTTTGGTATGGCATGCAAGATCTTGGAAGTGAGCTAATAGGTAATCCGCATGGGGGCGGTGGCGATTTGCGCAAGGATGAGTTCTGGGCGATCAAGGATGTTAGTTTCGAACTTAAGCGCGGCGAGTGCTTGGGTTTGATTGGCCGTAACGGTGCAGGGAAAACTACTTTGCTACGTATGCTTAATGGCTTGATCAAACCCGATCAAGGGCGGATAGAAATGCGTGGGCGGGTAGCTGCGCTGATTGCGTTGGGGGCCGGATTTAATCCTATTCTGACCGGTCGCGAAAATATTTATGTGAACGCTTCAGTGCTCGGGCTCAGAAAAAGAGAAATAGATGAAAAGTTCGAAGAGATAGTTGAGTTTGCGGAGTTGGGGGAGGTTATTGATGCACCAGTACAGAGCTATAGTTCTGGAATGAGTGTTAGATTGGGTTTTTCAATCGCGGTGCGCATGGACCCTGATGTTTTGATAGTTGATGAAGTTCTGGCTGTTGGTGATATGGGCTTCAGGTCGAAGTGTTATAACGAGATTG
>NZ_JAUYNP010000001.1 GCF_030696055.1 Pseudomonas sp.
TAGCTGCCGCCACCTTGAAATCCGGCAAATACAAGAACCTCAAAGTCGCCGGCAATGCGCCCTACGTGATCGATTACGTTTCCCTTGGGGCCAAGCGCACCGAGTATGGCTTGCTCAACTACCTCAACCTGTTCGTCAACCAGCAGGTGCGCAACGGCCGTTACCACGAGCTGTGGGCCAAGTGGGTGGGCGACGAGATCAGCCCGGCCAGCCTCACCGTGCCTGGCGTGTACTACTAAGCATGGGCGCGCACCTGACGGCCGGAGACGGCCTTATACCCAGCCTGCACATGGCCGGGCGGCAGCTGGCGGGGGGTGACGGCCAGGGGCCGCTGCTGTTCGCCACAGTCGGCCTGAGCTTCTGGGGCGGGGTCGAGCCACAGAGCGGGGTGGTGATAGACAGCCACCACCCACTCTGCGGCGAGTCTCTGGCCGGCCGGGTGCTGGCCATCCCCAGCGGACGCGGCTCCTGCACCGGCAGCAGCGTCCTGCTGGAACTTATCCTCAATGATCACGCCCCGGCCGCCCTGGTGCTGGCCGAGGCGGACGAGATTCTCAGCCTCGGCGCCCTGGTCGCCGAGCTGATCTTCCAGCGCCAGTTGCCGGTGCTGTGTATCGGTCACCAAGCCTTCGCCCAGCTGGAGCGGGGCGGCTTCGCCCGACTCGAGCAGGGCCGCCTCAGCCTGTTCGACGCCGCCCCCGCAGACCACTGGCAGCCGGGTCAGATGCCCGAGGCCGCACCGTCCCAGCTGCGTCTAAGCGCTGGGGATCGCGCCCTGCTGGCCGGCGAGCACGGCCAGGCCGCCCGGGTGGCCATGCAGCTGGTGCTGCGCCTGGCCGAATTGCAGGGCGCAGAAGAGCTGCTGGATATCAGCCAGGCGCATATCGACGGCTGCATCTACACCGGCCCGGCCAGCCTGCGCTTTGCCCAGCAGCTGCTGGCCTGGGGCGCGCGGGTGCGGGTGCCCACCAGCCTCAACGCCATCTCGGTGGACCAGCGCCAGTGGCGCTCCCTGGGCATCGACCCGGCCCTGGGCGAACCGGCCAGCGCCCTCGGCGATGCCTATATGGCCATGGGCGCGGCGCTCAGCTTCACCTGCGCGCCCTACCTGCTGGACAGCGCACCCAAGGCCGGCGAGCAGCTGGTCTGGGCCGAGTCCAATGCGGTGGTGTACGCCAACAGCGTGCTGGCCGCGCGCACCCAGAAGTACCCGGATTTTCTCGATATCTGCATCGCCCTCACCGGCCGCGCGCCGCGCAGCGGCTGCCACCTGGACGCCGGCCGGCACGCCAGCCTGCTGCTCGAGGTGGAGCCGCCGCAGGCCCTGGACGACAGCTTCTGGCCGCTGCTCGGCTACCAGGCCGGGCTGCTCTGCGGCAGCGCCATCCCGGTGCTCGCTGGCCTGGAACACAGCGGCGCCAGCAGCGATGAGCTCAAGGCCTTCGGCGCCGCCTTCGCCACCACCTCGGCGGCGCCCATGTTCCATATCGCCGGCATCACCCCGGAAGCCCCGGACGTCGCCAGCGCCCTGGGCGGCCAGGCGCCGCAACGACGGCTGCGCATCGGCCGCGCCGAGCTGCTGGCCGCCTGGCGCCAGCTGAACGGTGCCGCGGGCGGCAGCGTGGCGCTGGTGGCCCTGGGCAACCCGCACTTCTCCCTGAGCGAGTTCGCCCGGCTGGCCAGGCTCTGCGCCGGGCGCAGCCGCCACACCGACTGCGCCCTGGTGATCACCTGCGGCCGCGCGGTGCTGGAGCAGGCCAGCGCCGCCGGCCATGTCGCCAGCCTGCAGGCCTTCGGCGCGCAGCTGCTCAGCGATACCTGCTGGTGCATGCTCGGCGAGCCGGTGCTGCCGCGCCAGGCCCGCAGACTGATGACCAATTCAGCCAAGTACGCCCACTACGCCCCCGGCCTGGTCGGCCGCCAGGTGCACTTCGGCAGCCTGGCCGCCTGCGTCGAGGCCGCCTGTAGCGGGCACAACCCGGGCCGGCCGCCGAGCTGGCTGGCCTCCCCCCGTTCTGCTGGAGCCTGATGCCATGTTCGATTACAGCTTCCACTGGCGCGTTGCCTTCAAGGCCCTGCCGGACATGCTCGGCGGCGCCTGGGTGACCCTGCAGACCGCCGCCCTGTCGATGCTGCTGGGCACAATGATCGCCCTGCTGCTGACCCTTATGCGGCAGATGCACAACCCCGCGCTGCGTGGTTTCGCCGACACCTGGGTGTCGATTGCGCGCAACACGCCCTCGCTGTTCCAGATCTACATCCTCTACTTCGGCCTGGGTGCCTTCGGCCTGCATGTCAGCTCCTGGCTGGCGCTGCTGGCGGGCATCACCTTCAACAACGCCGGCTACCTGGCGGAGAACTTCCGCGGCGGCCTCAAGGCCGTGCCGGACACCCAGATGCGCGCGGCCCGCTCGCTGGGCATGAGCGCCTTGCAGGCCTACCGCCTGGTGATCATCCCGCAGCTGCTGCGCATCGTCTTCCACCCCCTGTCCAACCAGATGGTCTGGGCGGTGCTGATGACCTCCCTGGGAGTGATAGTCGGGCTGAACGACGACCTCACCGGGGTAACCCAGGACTACAACGTCAAGACCTTCCGCACCTTCGAGTACTTCGCCCTGGCGGCGGTGCTCTATTACCTGATCGCCAAGACCATAGTGCTCAGCGCACGGCTGATGGCTTGGCGCCTGTTCCGTTATTGAGGGCTCCGTCATGTTCGTCACCAGCCTGACCGCCAGCGACCTGCTGTTTATGCTCCAGGGCGCCTGGGTAACCCTGCAGCTGACCGTCGCCGCCATGTTGCTCGGCACCCTCGCCGGGGTGTTGTTCGGCCTGCTGCGCG
The DNA here is from genome assembly GCF_030696055.1 of Pseudomonas sp. Taxonomy (GTDB): domain Bacteria; phylum Pseudomonadota; class Gammaproteobacteria; order Pseudomonadales; family Pseudomonadaceae; genus Aquipseudomonas. The sequence goes on from NZ_JAUYNP010000001.1 coordinate 2,840, forward strand.
CCGGCCTGCCGCGGGCCAGCCTGCCCCTGGCCTGGGTGCTGGATCTGTTTCGCAGCGTGCCGCTGCTGATCCAGTTCGTTCTGTTCAACTCACTGAAAAGCATCGCCGGCCTGGACATCAGCGCCTTCGCCATCGGCTGCCTGGTGCTCGGCATCTACGCCGCGGCCTTCTGCAGCGAGATAGTGCGCGGCGGCGTGCAGGCGGTGCCGGCCACCCTCCGCCGCGCCGCCCGCTCCCTGGGCATGAGCTACTGGCAGGACCTGCGCCATGTGGTGCTGCCCCTGGCCACCCGGGTGTCCTTCCCCGGCTGGCTGAACCTGGCGCTGAGCGTGATGAAGGACACCGCCCTGGTCATGTGGATCGGCATCTTCGAATTGCTGCGCACCTCGCAGACCGTGGTCACGCGCATCCAGGAACCGCTGCTGGTGCTGTGCATCGCCGGCCTTATTTACTACGTCATGAGCTTGGTGGTCGCCCGCCTGGGTGCCCGCCTGGAAAAAAGGTGGCAGGAAAATGATTGAAATCGACAAGGTGCATAAATCCTTCGGCGACCTGGAAGTGGTCAAGGGCGTCAGCCTGACGGTGAACAAGGGCGAGGTGGTGTCGGTCATCGGCGGCTCCGGTTCCGGCAAGTCCACCCTGCTGATGTGCATCAACGGCCTGGAGCCGATCCAGCGCGGCAGCATCCGCGTGGACGGCACCGAGGTGCATGCCAAGGGCACCGACCTCAACCGTCTGCGGCAGAAGATCGGCATCGTCTTCCAGCAGTGGAACGCCTTCCCCCACCTGAGCGTGTTGGAGAACGTCATGCTGGCACCGCGCAAGGTGCTCGGCCTGAGCAAACAAGACGCCGAGGCCATGGCGGTCAAGCAGCTGACCCATGTGGGCCTGGCGGACAAGCTCAAGGTGTTTCCCGGCAAGCTCTCCGGCGGCCAGCAGCAGCGCATGGCGATCGCCCGGGCGCTGGCCATGTCGCCGGACTACATGCTGTTCGACGAGGCCACCAGCGCCCTCGACCCGCAGCTGGTGGGCGAGGTGCTGGACACCATGCGCCTGCTCGCCGAGGACGGCATGACCATGATCCTGGTGACCCACGAGATCCGCTTCGCCCGCGACGTGTCGGACCGCGTGGCCTTCTTCCGCGACGGCCTGGTACACGAGATAGGCACGCCCGATCAAGTCATCGGCAACCCGCAGCAGGCGGCAACCGCCGACTTCCTCAAATCGGGGCTGTAAGGAGAACCCGATGCGATCGAGCAAGCTAATCCATATCGTCAGCTGCCACGCCGAGGGCGAGGTGGGCGATGTGATAGTCGGCGGCGTCGCCCCGCCGCCCGGCGACACGCTGTGGGCGCAGTCGCGCTGGATAGCCCGCGACCAGAGCCTGCGCAACTTCGTGCTGAACGAACCGCGCGGCGGCGTGTTCCGCCACGTCAACCTGCTAGTGCCGGCCAAGGACCCGCGGGCGCAGATGGCCTGGATCATCATGGAGCCGGCCGACACCCCACCCATGTCCGGCTCCAACTCGCTGTGCGTGGCCACGGTGCTGCTGGAGACCGGCATCCTGCCGATGCAGGAGCCCGAGACCCGGCTGTGCCTGGAAGCCCCGGGCGGACTGATCGAGGTCGTGGCCCAGTGCCGCGGCGGCAAGGTGCAGCGGGTGCAGGTGCGCAACCTGCCGTCCTTCGCCGACCAGCTGGACGCCCTGCTTGAGGTCGAGGGCCTGGGCAGCCTCAAGGTGGACACCGCCTACGGCGGCGACAGCTTCGTGATCGCCGACGCCCAGGCCCTGGGTTTTGCCCTGAGCGCCGACGAGGCCGCCGACCTGGCCGCCACCGGCCTGAAGATCACCCGCGCGGCCAACGAGCAGCTGGGCTTCGTCCACCCGCACAACCCGGACTGGGCGCATATCTCCTTCTGCCAGCTAGCCGGCCCGCTGCAACGTGAAAACGGCGTGCTGACGGCGGCCAATGCGGTGGTGATCCGCCCCGGCAAGGTCGACCGCTCGCCCACCGGCACCGGTTGCTCGGCGCGCATGGCGGTGCTGCATGCCCGCGGTCAGCTGCAAGTGGGCGAACGCTTCGTCGGCCGCTCCATCATCGGCTCGGAGTTTCACTGCCATATCGAGAGCCTGACCGAAGTGGCCGGACGCCCGGCTATCCACCCCTGCATCAGTGGCCGCGCCTGGATCACCGGCACCCACCAGCAGCTGCTGGACCCGGACGACCCCTGGCCCGAAGGCTACCGATTGGCCGATACCTGGCCGGTCGAACCACGCCCACTTTTGCCGGCCGAGCGCAACCCGAGATAGCCCGGGGCGCACGCGCCACGACCGCAAATAACCAGGAACAGCAGTCCCACAACCCAAAACCCAGGGCGGTAATCCGCCCGCAACGAAACGTATACGAAATACAATAACTGCCCGGAGGCATAAGCATGAGCAAGCAAGTCAACTGGAGCGGGGTTTTCCCGGCCGTCACCACACAGTTCAACAGCGACTTCTCGGTCAACCTGGAGGAGACCCACAAGGTCATCTCCAACCTGGTGCGCGATGGCGTATCCGGCCTGGTGGTCTGCGGCAGCGTGGGTGAGAACACCTCGCTGACTATCGAAGAAAAGATGGCCGTCACCGAGGTGGCCAAGGACGCCTCCGCCGGCCGCGTGCCGGTGATCTGCGGGATCGCCGAGTTCACCAGCGCCGGCGCGGCCAAGGTGGCCCAGGCGGTGGAGCGGGTCGGGGTCGACGGCATTATGGTGATGCCGGCGCTGGTCTATTCCTCCAAGCCCCATGAAACCGCCGCGCACTTTCGCAGCGTGGCCATGAGCACCGACCTGCCGGTGATGGTCTACAACAACCCGCCCATCTACAAGAACGACGTCACCCCGGAGATCCTGATCTCCCTGGCCGACTGCGAGAACATCGTCTGCTTCAAGGACAGCTCCGGCGACACCCGGCGCTTTATCGACGTGCGCAACCAGGTGGGCGACCGCTTTATCCTGTTCGCCGGCCTGGACGACGTGGTCCTGGAAAGCATCGCGGTCGGCGCCCAGGGCTGGATCTCCGGTATGTCCAACGTCTTCCCCCAGGAGGGCGAGACCATCTTCCGCCTGTGCCAGGCCGGGCGCTTCGCCGAGGCCATGCCGATCTACGAATGGCTGATGCCGATCCTTCATCTCGACGCCCGCCCGGACCTGGTGCAGTGCATCAAGTTGTGCGAGGAGATCGCCGGCCGCGGCAGCGCCCTGACCCGCCCACCGCGCCTGGCCCTGCAGGGCGAAGACCGCCGCCACGTCGAGACCATCATGGCCACAGCGCTAGCCAGCCGGCCGCAGCTGCCGGACGTCGGCCTCTGAGAACTCCCCTCTCCCACCCGTGGGAGACGACTGCATGGATGGTAGAGCGACGCAGGATGCACAAGCCGAGGGGCCGGGGGAGAGGGCGCGGCTTATCCACCCTCTCCCCAGCCCTCTCCCGTAAACGGGAGAGGGCGCCATCCGCTTTCCAACCGATCAGGAGGCTCGCATGCCCAGCATTCTCGGCCACAACTTTATCGCCGGCGGCCGCAGCGCCACCGGTGACGTCACCCTGCACAGCCTCGACGCCGCCAGCGGCGAGGCCCTGCCCTATAGCTTCGTCCAGGCCAGCGAGGCGGAAGTGGCGGCCGCCGCCGAAGCCGCGGCGGCCGCCTACCCGCTGTACCGCAGCTTGAGCGGCGAACGCCGTGGCGAATTCCTCGAGGCCATAGCCGCCGAGATCGACGCCCTGGGCGATGACTTCGTCGCCCTGGTCTGCCGCGAAACCGCCCTGCCCGCCGCGCGTATTCGCGGCGAAAGAGCCCGCACCAGCGGCCAGCTGCGCCTGTTCGCCCAGGTGCTGCGTCGCGGCGACTACCTGGGCGCGCGCATCGACCGCGCCCAGCCCGAACGCCAGCCGCTGCCGCGCGCGGATATCCGCCAGTGCCAGATGGCGCTCGGCCCGGTGGCGGTATTCGGCGCCAGCAACTTTCCCCTGGCCTTCTCCACCGCCGGCGGCGACAGCGCAGCGGCCCTGGCCGCCGGCTGCCCGGTAGTGTTCAAGGCCCACAGTGGCCATATGGCCAGCGCCGAATGCGTGGCCGACGCCATCCTGCGGGCGGCGGAGAAAACCGGCATGCCAGCCGGGGTATTCAATATGCTCTACGGCAGCGTGGGCGCCTGGCTGGTGCGGCACCCGGCGATCCAGGCGGTGGGCTTTACCGGCTCGCTCAAGGGCGGCCGCGCCCTGTGCGACCTGGCCGCGGCGCGGCCGCAGCCGATTCCGGTATTCGCCGAGATGAGCTCGATCAACCCAGTGATACTGCTACCCGCGGCGCTGAAAAACCGTGGCGAGCAGATCGCCGGCGAACTCAGCGCCTCGGTGGTGCAGGGTTGCGGCCAGTTCTGCACCAAGCCGGGTCTGGTGATCGGTATCCAGTCGGCGGAATTTGCCGTGTTTGTCCGGGCGTTCGCCGCGCGCATGGCCGACCAGCCGCCCCAGACCATGCTCAACGCCGGCACCCTGAAGAACTACGAGAAAGGCCTGGCCGCGCTGCAGACCCATCCAGGCATCCGCCACCTGGCCGGCCAGCCGCAACAAGGGCGCCAGGCCTGGCCGCAGCTGTTCCAGGCCGATGTCGGCCTGCTGCTGGGCGGCGACCCGCTGCTGCAGGAGGAAGTCTTCGGCCCGACCACGCTACTGGTCGAGGTGGCCGACGCGGCCGAGCTGCAACTGGCCCTGCAGGCCCTGCACGGCCAGTTGAGCGCCAGCCTGATCGCCGAGCCGGCCGACCTGCCGCAGGCCGCCAGCCTGGTGGCGCTGCTCGAGCACAAGGCCGGTCGCCTGTTGCTCAACAGTTACCCCACAGGCGTGGAAGTGTGCGACGCCATGGTCCACGGCGGCCCCTACCCGGCCACCTCGGACGCCCGCGGCACCTCGGTCGGTAGCCTGGCCATCGCGCGCTTCCTGCGCCCTGTGTGCTACCAGAACTATCCGGATGAACTGCTGCCCAAGGCCCTGCAAAACGCCAACCCCCTGGGCATCGAACGCCTGGTGGATGGCCAAAGCACGCGAGCGCCACTGCTCTGATTCGTGTCGGCACGGATCGGCGGCACTCGTGATTTCACCCCGGTCCAGGCCGGGGTTTTTTATCGCGATGTCTCCGTGAAGTGTTGCAACCTGCAGCCCGCGAGATAATGCCCAGGACGCACTGATTTGTAGGGCGATGGCTCGTAGGGTGGGTTAGCCGCATGCCACCATTGCCAAGCATCACACCACTCGGGACGCGGCGTAACCCAGCATCGACGCAACGCGAACCACCGCTTGGTGGGTTACGTGGCGCCCAAATTCCGCCGTGTCTTTGCCAGCACGCCTCTGCGCCACTAACCCACCCCACGAAAGCTGCATGCAACACCTAGTTGGGGCATCGTCTTTTTATGCTTAGAGCCGCCCTGGCCGGTCAATCCAGCAAGGCGCGCAGCTCGTCATACAAGGCCTGGGGAATCTCCACCCCCTGCTCCAGGCTACGCGCCCGGGCGGCGTAGCGGCGCTGCGCCGGCAGCCGCGCGCCCTGGCCCTGGATGGCCGCGAACAGGGCCTCGGCGCGGGCCAGGTGCTGTGTGGCCTGCTCACCGAGAAAGCGCTGCGGGTCGAGGGCGATCAGCAGCTCGCCGTGGTAGGGCAGGCCCTGGCGGCCCTCGTCGAAGGCCAGGGACTCGGCGCTGGTCAGGTCGCCGATCAAGGGCCCGGCGATCAACTCGACCATGGCCGCCAGGGCCGAACCCTTGTGCCCGCCGAAGGTCAGCATGGCGCCGTGGTCGAGCACCTCGGCCGCGTCGCTGCAGGGCTGGCCGTGGCGATCCAGGCCCCAGCCGGTTGGCAGCGCCTGGCCAGAACGACGATGCAACTCGATATCGCCGCGGGCGATGGCGCTGGTGGCGAAGTCGAAGATAAAGGGCGGCTGGTCGACCCGCGGCCAGCCAAAGGCGATGGGATTGGTGCCGAACAGCGGCCGGCTGCCACCGGCAGGGGCCACATAGGCCTGGGTCGGGTTGCAGGCCAGCGCCACCAGGCCCAGCTCGGTCAGCGCCTCCAGCTCCACCCAGAGGGCGGAAAAGTGCACGCAGCGGTTGATCGCCAGGGCGGCGATGCCATTGGCCCGCGCCTTGGCCGCCAGCAGCGGCAGGCCGGCGGCAAAGGCCAGCTGGGAAAAGCCGCCATGGGCCTCCACCCGCACCAGCCCCGGGGCCTGGTCGATCACCTGGGGTTCGGCGCAGGGCTCGACCTTGCCGGCCTTGAGGGTCTTGATAATGCCGAGCAGGCGCCACAGACCATGGGAGGCGCAGCCATCCCGCTCGCCGGCCAACACCGTGGCACCGATGGCCCGCACATAGGCCTCGCTAAAGCCGTGCCGGCGCAGAATGGCCTGCGCCAGTTGCTCGGCCTGTTCCAGGGTCAATCGCCGCATCCGCCGCCTCCTCCAGGTCAATAAAGCCAAGAGTGGCCCAGGCCCGCTGCCGGCGACTTGATCGCTTTACCCCGGCCTTATGCCGAATTCGGCACAGCCGCAGTGGCCTGCTACGCCCGTGGCTGAGCGGCGCGGCTGAGCTCCAGGTAGTTGGCGACTATCAGCTCGGGATAGTCGGCCAACTGCTGCTGCAACCGCCGTTGTTCGGCGTAACTCTCGATGGCGCGGCGGTATTCCATACGGCGTTGATCGAGCAGTTTGCGCCGTGCCTTGGCCTCGCTGTCGGCGTGACCCTGCGCTTTTTCCAAGTAGCCAGACATAGGGTGAGACTCCCAAGCTGAATAACGGGAATCCCAGCATCTGCCCTGGATATGACGCTTTGATGGCCAAGCAATAACGCTGCGATGAACCTAGCCAAGCAGTGTGTAGGGTGGACAGGGCGCAGCCTTGTCCAGCGCTTGCGAGCGGAAGGCGGACAAGCCTGCGGCATGTCCGCCCTACATCTCTCAGTCTTCGCTGCTTTTATGCGCCTTGGGCGACAGGCGCAGGCTGCGCAAGCTGCGCTTGACGCTCTTCAGGTGGTTGACCAGGCCCGGGCCGCGGGCCATGGCCACGCCCATGGCGAGCACGTCGATTACCACCAGGTGGGCGATACGCGAGGTCAGCGGAGTGTAGATCTCGGTGTCTTCCTGCACGTCGATGGCCAGGTTGACGGTCGACAGCTCCGCCAGCGGCGTCTGGCTCGGACACAGGGTGATCAGGCTGGCGCCGGACTCACGCACCAGGTTGGCGGTGATCAGCAAGTCCTTGGAACGGCCGGACTGGG
>NZ_JAUYNP010000002.1 GCF_030696055.1 Pseudomonas sp.
AGATTCCGGAATTCGAGGATCTCAAGCTGCCGCCGGTGCTGAAGGACGTGTCGATGACCAAGCGCGGCCTGGTGCTGTTCGTCGGCGGCACCGGTTCGGGCAAGTCCACCTCCCTGGCGGCGCTGATCGACTACCGCAACCGCAACAGCGGCGGCCATATCATCACCATCGAAGACCCGGTGGAATATGTGCACAAGCACAAGAAATCGATCATCAACCAGCGCGAAGTCGGGGTGGATACCCGCAGTTTCCACGCCGCGCTGAAGAACACCCTGCGCCAGGCACCGGACGTCATCCTGATAGGCGAGATTCGCGACCGCGAGACCATGGAGCATGCCCTGGCCTTCGCCGATACCGGTCATCTGGCGATCTCCACCCTGCACGCCAACAACGCCAACCAGGCGTTGGACCGCATCATCAACTTCTTCCCCGAAGAGCGCCGCCCGCAGCTGCTCAACGACCTGGGCAACAACCTCAAGGCCTTCGTTTCCCAGCGTCTGGTGAAGACCGTAGACGGCAAGCGCCGCGCGGCGGTGGAAGTGCTGCTGGGTACGCCGACCATTCGCGACCTGATCAAGCGCAGTGATTTTGGCGATATCAAGGAAATCATGGAGAAGTCGAAGAACATCGGCATGCAGACCTTCGACCAGGCGCTGATCGACCTGGTCCATGACGGCTCCATCGACGAAGAAGAGGCGGTGAAAAATGCCGACTCGGCCAACAACGTGCGGCTCAAACTCAAGCTGCATCGGGAAAACCCAGCCAATGCCGCGGCGCAAGCCAGCCAGGCTTCCGCCAGCACGCCGGCCCCGGAGACCAAGCCGGCCAGCAGCGGCGATTGGGGCCTGGAGCTAAAGCTGGAAGATATCGAAGAAGATGAGCAGCCCGAAGACCCGGGCCGCTTGTCATAAGTCGCGAGCGTCCGGCATCAGGTCTGCGCCGGGCGTTCACCGATGCACTCGTAGAAACGGAATAGATAGCCATCCGGGTCAGCAACGAAAAACTCGCGCTGGCCATATTCCACCTGATTGCCGCGGTACCAGGCCTCATAAACCGGTTTGGCCAGGGCGATATTGGCCTGCTGCAAGCGCTGCAAGATGCCCTCGATGGATTCCACTTCGACCTGAAAATGCAGCCCCTTGCCATTGGGCCCAGGGCGCTGCATCGCGTAGATATCCGCGCCGGGTTGCTCCAACAGCATCACTTGGGCGCCATCCAGATCGAAGTAGCCGAAGCGCTCTTCCGGGCGCTCGAAGCGCAAGGTGAAACCGAAGATTTCCTGATAGAAAAGCTTCGATTCCGAGTAGTTGCACACCACCAGTTCGGGCACCAGTTTGTTCCATTCCATGGCGAATGCTCCTTAACTCTCGGCTTTAAACCAGAACTCGATCTCGTCGGTTTCTTCGGTGAACTCGGCGGCATGCTCGACACCGGCCGGCACCTGATACCAGTCGCCGGTCTGGTAGGTGCTGGTGTTGCCGTCGATGGTCAGGCGCAGTGCGCCGCGGGTGATCACCCCATAGTTGTCGGTGTCGTGCACATGGGGCGGAATCGAGGTGCCTGCCGGGTAGGAGGCGAACAGCACGTCACTGCCTTGCGCCGTCAGCTTGTAGGCGTCGAAGCGCCCGTCATACAGCGGCAGGGATTTGATCTTGTCGGGGTATTGGCCGGCCATGCAGAAATTCCTTGTAAGTGGCGGGGCGTTATTGACGGCTAATGCAATAGCCGGTGGATTCTAGCCTGGCTGAGATTGTTTAAGGTCATCGGCCTCCTGCCGCGAGCAGGAGGCCGGCACTGCTTACTGCTGCAGCTGCGGCAAATCGCGAAACAGCTCCAGCGCCTGGGGATTG
>NZ_JAUYNP010000016.1 GCF_030696055.1 Pseudomonas sp.
ACGGTGAGCCGGTGGAGCTGTCCTCGGTGGACCGCTGGATCATCTCGGCGCTGCAACGCACCGAAGCCGAAGTCACCCGCCAGCTGGATGCCTTCCGTTTCGACCTGGCCGCGCAAGCGCTCTACGAGTTTATCTGGGACGAGTACTGCGCCTGGTACCTGGAGCTGGTCAAGCCGGTGCTGTGGGACGAGAGCGCGCCGGTCGAGCGTCAGCGCGGCACCCGTCGCACCCTGATCCGCGTGCTGGAAGTGGCGCTGCGTCTGGCCCACCCCTTTATGCCCTTTATCACCGAAGAGATCTGGCAACGCATCAAGGCCCAGGCCGGCTGCCTTCAAGGTGGAGAGCGCGGCGACACCATCATGCTGCAGCCCTGGCCGGTGGCCAATGAGAGCCGCATCGATGCCGCCGCCGAAGGCGATATCGAATGGGTCAAGCAGCTGATGCTCGGCCTGCGGCAGATCCGTGGTGAGATGAAGATCTCCATGGCCAAGCGCATCGACATCATCCTGCAAAACGCCTCAGCTTCCGACCTGCGCCGCCTGGACGACAACGCGCCGCTGCTGAACAAGCTGGCCAAGCTGGAGTCGGTGCGGGTACTGGGGGCCGGCGAACAAGCGCCGATGTCCGCCACCGCCCTGGTCGGCGACATGCAAGTGCTGGTGCCTATGGCCGGTTTGATCGACAAGGACGCCGAACTGGCGCGCCTGGACAAGGAAATCCAGCGCCTCAGCGGTGAAGTGCAGCGCGTCGGCGGCAAGCTGAGCAATGAAGGCTTCGTCGCCAAGGCCCCGGCCGAGGTACTGGACAAGGAGCGCGCCAAGCTGGCCGAGGCCGAGCAGGCCCTGAGCAAGCTGGTCGAGCAGCGCCAGAAGATCGCCGAGCTGTAAAAACAGAGCCCGCCCTCGCAAGATGGCGGGCTTTTTTTCTTAGCGGCAGCCACCAGGCCATCGCCCCTTCCGACAGGCAGACCGATCAGGCATTCTCGGCCACTGCCCACACCCTGACTGCAACGGAACCACTCCCATGTATGTGCTAATGGCCCTGCTCTTCGTCGTCGGCTACCTCTGCATCGCGTTCGAGCACCCGCTGAAGATCGACAAAGCCGCCTCGGCCATCCTCACCGCGGTGTTCTGCTGGACAGTGCTGGTGCTCGGCGCCGAGAGCATCCTGCCGCTGCTGGAGGCCGGCGCCCATGCTGGCAGCAACAGCGAGTTGGTGGTCGGCGAGTTGCGCCATCATTTGGGGGAAATCTCCGAGATCCTGTTCTTCCTGATGGGCGCCATGACCATAGTCGAGCTGATCGACGCCCATGACGGCTTCAAGGTCATCACCGAACGCATCCGCACCCGCAAACGCGTGCCGCTGCTGTGGCTGATCGGCTTTATCACCTTCTTCCTCTCCGCCGTGCTGGATAACCTGACCACCACCATCGTCATGGTCTCGCTGCTGCGCAAACTGATCGACGACCGCCACGAGCGCTGGTTCTACGCCGGCATAGTGGTCATCGCCGCCAACGCCGGTGGCGCCTGGTCGCCGATCGGCGACGTGACCACCACCATGCTGTGGATCGGCAACCAGATCAGCGCCAGCGGCATAGTCGGCCAGCTGTTCCTCCCCAGCCTGGTATGCCTGTTGGTACCGCTGAGCGTGCTCAGCCTGAGCATGAAAGGTGAGTTCCAGCGCCCGGCAGCCAGCGAACCCGACGAAGCGCACCGCGACCCGACCACCCCGTTCGAACGCAACCTGGTGTTCGTCCTCGGCATTGGCGCGCTGCTGTTCGTCCCGGTGTTCAAGACCCTCACCCACCTGCCGCCCTATATGGGCATACTGCTGGGCCTCGGCGTGCTCTGGGTAGTCACCGAATGGCTGCACCGCGGCAAGAAGGATGAGGACCGCCACCCGCTGTCGGTGGCCGGCGTGCTGCGCAAGATCGACACCACCAGCGTGCTGTTCTTCCTCGGCATCCTGCTGGCCGTGTCCAGCCTGGCCACCGCCGGCCACCTGACCCAGGTCGCAGGCGCACTGAAGGACAGCCTGGGCAACATCTACGCCATCAATCTCGCCATCGGCTTGCTGTCTTCGGTGGTCGATAACGTGCCGTTGGTGGCCGGGGCGATGAAGATGTACCCGCTGGTCAGCGCCGAAACCCTGGCCGCCGCCAATAGCGAAGCCCACTGGCTGGGCAGCTTCGTGGTCGACGGTCCCTTCTGGGAGCTGCTGGCCTACTGCGCCGGTACCGGCGGCAGCTGCCTGATCATCGGCTCGGCGGCCGGCGTGGCGGCCATGGGCATGGAACGCATCGACTTTATCTGGTACCTGAAGAAAATCAGCTGGCTGGCCCTGATCGGCTATCTGGCCGGCGCGGCGACCTATATCGCTATCGCCCTGAGCTGACGGCCACTCACCCAAGGAACGCGATATGGAAGTGAGCAAAACCAGAACCAGCTTTTACCGCCGCCTCTATGTGGCCTGGCTGATCGACAGCGGCGCTGCCTGCAGCGTACCGGCGCTGCTGGCCGCCACCGGCATGCCGCGACGCACCGCCCAGGACACCCTCGCCGCATTGGCTGAACTGGATATCGACTGCGTATTCGAGCAACAAGCCGGTGAGCGCAATAACGCCGGGCACTATGTCATTCGTGACTGGGGCCCAATCAACCCGCAGTGGATCGCCAGCCATCTGGTGGAGATCAAAACCCTGCTCGGCTACCCCTAACCCACGAGACCGTCATGCGCAGCTCCCGTCGCCTGTTACTGGTCATGCTGTTTCTGCTCGGCCTGTTCGCCCTGTTCGAGGCCCTGGGCCTGCGCGCCCAGTTCAACCTGGACAGCTTGCAAGCCTTGATCCTGCTGCACCCGGTCAGCGGCCTGCTGCTGTTTATCCTGCTGTTCGCCCTGGGCAACCTGATCCAGATTCCCGGCTGGATCTTCCTCGCCGCCGCGGTGCTGGCCCTGGGTCGGGTCTATGGCGGCATCGCCACCTACCTGGCGGCCAGCGTCTCCTGCGTCTTTACCTATTTCACCATCCGCTATCTGGGCGGCGACGCCCTGCGCGAGCTGGATAACCGCCTGGCCAAGCGCCTGCTGGCCGGTCTGGACCGGCATCCATTGGCCAGCATCATCGCCCTGCGCATGCTGTTCCAGACGGTGCCGGCGCTGAACTATGCCCTGGCCCTGTCCGGCGTGCGCTTTCGCCATTACCTGGCCGGCACCCTGCTGGGCCTGCCGCTGCCAATCGCGCTGTACTGCCTATTCTTCGATTATCTGGCGATGTGGCTGAATATCGGCTAGCCAGCAGCCTCTCCCTGTGAATAATGCCCCGGCCCTTTGCCGCCCCAACGGATCGCCATGTCTCGTCCACCGTCACGCCCCGCCCCCGCCAAGCCCGATGCCGCCAAGGGCCAGCTGCACCCGCGTAACCTTCATCAGGGTCGCTACGACTTCCCCGCGCTGATCAACGCCAGCCCGGAGCTGGCGGCCTTTGTCATCATCAACCCCTACGGCAAGGAGAGCATCGACTTCGCCAACCCGGCGGCGGTCAAGGTGTTCAACCGGGCGCTGCTCAAGCAGTTCTACGGCATCGCGCATTGGGATATCCCGGCGGATTACCTGTGCCCGCCGATTCCCGGACGCGCCGACTACCTGCATTACCTGGCCGACCTGCTGGCCGCCGGCAATGCCGGCGAGCTCCCCCGGGGCGCCAAGGTGCGGGCCCTGGATATAGGCGTGGGCGCCAACTGCATCTACCCGCTATTGGGCAACCGCGAATACGCCTGGCAGTTTCTCGGCTCGGATATAGCCGCCAGCGCCATCGCCTCGGCCAAGGCCATAGTGCAGTCCAACCCGGGCCTGAGCGATGCCATCGAGCTACGCCAGCAAAGCAACCCCGCGCATATCTTCCAGGGCTTGCTAACTGCCGATGAGCGCTTCGACCTGACCCTGTGCAACCCGCCCTTCCATGCCTCGGCCGATGAAGCCAGCAGCGGCAGCAAGCGCAAATGGCGCAACCTCGGCAAGCTCGACCCCAAGCGCAAACTGCCGGTGCTGAACTTCGGCGGCCAGGCGGCCGAACTCTGGTGCCAGGGCGGCGAAGCGGCCTTTGTCAGTCGTCTGATCAAGGAGAGCGCGCAATATGGGCAACAGGTGCTGTGGTTCAGCAGCCTGATCTCCAAGGCCAGCAACCTGCCCGGCGTCTACAGCGCGCTGAAAAAGGCCGGCGCATTGCAGGTGAAAACCGTGGAAATGGCCCAGGGACAAAAGCAGAGCCGCTTTGTCGCCTGGACCTTCCTCTCCTCGCAACAACAACAGGACTGGCGGCAGAGCCGCTGGAAATAAAATATCGCCCGGGATAAGCCATATTGCGGGGGCGCCGATCCAAAATTAGCCCGGATGCAATCCGGGAACGGGTCTTACGGCCTGCTAATGCTCCCCGGATTGCATCCGGGCTACGGGTCTGCGGTGTTGCGCTCGTGACGGCGCTCACCTCTGAGCACTCCTCAAGGCATTCGGTTTTCTGCTCCATGGCCAGCGAACCGCCAGCCGCGCTACCATGCGCCCCTTTTCGGCTTTCACACGCAGGAGATGCCCATGCCCTTTAGCGACTTCCGCCCACCGGTTGCCCAACTCCTGGCGCTGGGCGACCCGCTCGATGGACTGGATGAGATTTCTTACCGGGAACTCGGTCTGAGCGAAGCCGATGTGCCGGAACTCTGTCGCCTGACCCAGTCTGGCACCCTCTATGGCGATCAGGCCGACGACCTCGAAGCCTATGCTAGCGTGCATGCCTGGCGCGCGCTGGGTGAACTGCGGGCAGAGGCCGCCATCGACTGCCTGATCGGCGAGTTCCGCCACGCCGAGATGGACGACTGGGTAATGGAGGAGTTACCGGCGATCCTGGGGCAGATTGGATCAGCCGCGATCCCGGCCCTCACTGCCTATCTCAAGGACGACAGCAACGAGATATGGGCGCGTTCCACCGCCGCGGCTTCCCTGACGGCGATCGCCCAGGCCTTTCCCGAAAGCCGGGAGCGCTGCAGCGCCACTCTCAGCGGCGAGCTGACCCGCTTTGCCGAGCAGGACGTTAGCTTCAATGCCCTGTTGATCGGAGAGCTGATCACCCTCGCGGCAGTCGAAGCCGCACCGCTGATGGAGCAAGCCTTCGCCGCCAGAGCGGTCGAGCTGATCCATGCGGGCGACTGGGAGGATGTGCAGATCGAGCTGGGTCTGCTGGAGCGGCGCCTGACCCCCAAGCCCGATTATTTCCTGGAGACCTACGGCTATAGCTTCCCCACGTTCAGGGAGTCGGAGCCCAAGCCCCTTAAAGCCACAGCCGACAAGGCGAAGAAAACCAAGCGCAAGCAGCAAGCGAAATCTCGCCAAGGCAACCGCAAGAAGAAATAACCACCGCGGCACGATCGACTCGTAGCTAGGCGTTTTTACCAAAATCCAGCAGGGTGAGTGGCCCTCTAATCATTGTTGGAAACAGCGCAAACGGCGGACAAGCCTTCGGCATCTCCGCCCTACACCCGCGCCATAGCGTCGCTGCATAAATCCGTAGGGTGGACATGGCGCAGCCTTGTCCACCACAGCGACGCAACACCGCTACCAGGGCAACCAGCCGCCCAAGCCCAGCCACAGCCCGGCCAGGCACATGCTTAGCAGGGTGACCGGGAAGCCGCTACGGGCGAAGTCGACGAAACTCAGCAATACGCCCAGCCGCCGCGCGCTTTCGGCGACTATCAGGTTGACCACGCTGCCGATCAGCAGCAGGTTGCCGGCCAGGGTCGACAGGATCGCCAGGCCCACCAGCATGGACTCGGACGCATCCGGCAGCACACCCAGCAGCAGGATGACGAAGGGCACATTGCCGATCAGATTGCCGGCCAGCAGCGAGGCGCTAGCCAGGGTGATCACGCCCTGAGGCAATAGCCCGTACTCCTGCAGACGCGCCGCCACTGCGGCCACCTCGGGCAGGCCCAGGGCCGCACCTGTGACCACGAACAGCCCGGCGAATAGCAGCAACAGGTTCCAGTCGACCTTGTGCACATAGTCGCGGCTGTCGACCCGGCGCGAGATCATCACCAGCGCGGCGATCAGCAGGGCGGAAATTTCCCGCGGCATGCTGGTGGCAAACAGCCCAAGCAGTACCAGGCTGGCCAGCAGCGGCTTGAGGTAGCTGTGCACGCCGTAGATGCGCTCGACCGGGGTTTCCTCCACCACCAGCGGCTTGGCCACGCCCCAACGCTTACGCCATTGCAGCCAGATAACCCCATAGGTAATGGCCAGAGCGGCCAAGGCCGGCGGCCCGGCGATAGCGCTGAATGCCCAGAAATCCAGGCCGCCGGCCTGGCCGATCAGGATGTTCTGCGGGTTGCCGATCAGGCTGGCCGAGGAACCGGCATTGCACGACAGCGCCAGGGCCAGCAGAAAGGGCCGCGGATCGAGGCCGCGGGCCAGCAGGCTGTGGCACAGCAGCGGGGTCAGGGCGAAGGCCACTATGTCGTTGACCAACAGCGCCGACAGCAGGCCACCGAGCAGCACCACGCCCAACAGCAGCAGCGCCGGGCGCTGGGCATGGTGGCTGAGCCGCTCGTTGAGCCAGGCATACACGCCGGAAAAGTCGAACTGCGCGGAAATCAGCATCAGCGCCAACAGCAGCAACAGCGCCCCGGCATCCAGCTGGCCGGCCGCCTCGCCTGGCGACTGCGCCCCCGTGACCAACAGCAGCACCGCAGCGCAGCCGGCGATCCAGCTGCGATCGACGCGCAGGCCGCGAATGCCGCCGGCGGCCATGCCCAGATAGGTCAAGACGAACAAAGCCAAAACCACCCACAGATTCATACTGCCATCCCCATTGCCCTGCCCCTCGAATGAGCTGCAGCACTCTAATGGGCGCCAGGCTGGCGGGGAACCCGCCGCAATAAAAAGACAGCCCGCTAACGGCAATGCCGTTCACTTAAGGCAGCTGATCGGCGATTTTTGTAGCCCGGATGCAATCCGAGAGTGGACTTGCAGGCGGTAGATTTCCCCGGATTGCATCCGGGCTACGCTCTGGGCACCTTGCATGCGACAAACGACCCGAGACAGTCCCGTAACTGGACGGCATTAGGGCAACCTAGGTAGTTTTTCAGCGACCTGTTAAGCCCTAACCAAGGCCGCCGAATAACAGCCAGTCGCTTATTCGACCAGGCGAATTGCGGATGCAGCCAAGAACAGCCTATATATCAATACAGGTGCGCAAATAATAAGCAGGGACGGTGCCGCTCGCGCGCTCCAGCGCCAGTCCCTATATCGCCTGTAAGGAATGCCTGCATGACGACCCGTCGGCTGCTCCACTGCCTTCTTGCTGCCATCAGCTGCCTGCTGTTGGCCGAGGCTCCAGCCAGGGCCGAGGATGGCGTGAGCCCCAGTGAAGTCCGCGTCGGCATGGTCAACGCGCAGAGCGGCCCGGCCGCCGGCCTGGGCTTTGGCATGCTGGCCGGGGCCAAGGCCTATTTCGCCCGGGTCAATGCCGCCGGCGGGGTGCATGGCCGCCAGATCCGCCTGATCAGCAGAGACGATGGCTACGAACCGGCGCGCACGGCGGCGCAGACCGAGGCGCTGATCCACACCGACCAGGTGTTCGCCCTGCTCGGCTATGTGGGCACGCCCACCTCCCGCGCGGCCATGCCGATAGCCATGGCCGCGCAGGTGCCTTACCTGTTCCCCTTTACCGGCGCCGACTTCCTGCGCACCCCGGCCAAGCCCTGGGTGTTCAATATCCGCGCCTCCTACTTCGATGAAACCGAAGAGCTGGTCGAACGCATGACCGAGGATCTCGGCGTCAGCAAGATTGCCCTGCTGATGCAGGACGACTCCTTCGGCGAATCGGTCAAGGGCGGCCTCGCCGGGGCCTTGCACAAACGCGGCATGCAGATCCAGGCCGAGGCGCGCATCCAGCGCAATTCGCTGGAGGTGGCGGACGCGGTGCACAGCCTGCAGCTGCATCAACCCGACGCCATAGTATTTGTCGGCACCTACCGGCAACTGGCCGCCGCGATCAAACAGGCGAAGGCCTCGGGCATGGCGGCGCGCTTCCTTACCGTGTCCTTTATCGGCACCGATAACTTTATTACCGCCGCCGGGCCCGACGGCGATGGGGTCTATATCACCCAGGTGGTGCCGGCGCCCCACGACGCCTCGGTGGCCGTGGTCGACCGCTACCTGCACGACATCAGGCCCGCCGATATTGGCTACACCTCGCTGGAGGGTTATCTCGGCGCGATGATTTTCGTCCAGGCGCTGCGCCAGGCCGGCGCCCAGCCCACGCGGGTGAAGCTGACCAGCGCCCTGGAAGCCCTGCACAGCGACCTCGGCGGTTTCAAGGTGGCGTTCTCGCCCACCGACCACCAGGGCTCGGATGCGGTCTTCCTCACCCGCATCCAGGGCGGCAAGGCCATACCGGTCGACAAGATGTACTAACAGGCCGTTTTTAACGCCGTATCGGCAACGTAGGTAGTTTTTCAACGGCCTGTTAAACGGCAAAGCGCCTATCCAGGCCGCTATAGCCCATGCCCACGCCCTTGTGCACCTTGAGTTGCACCGGGATGCGTTCCTTGAGCGCTTCCACATGGCTGATCACCCCGATCATCTTGCCGCTGGCATTCAGGCTGTCCAGCGCATCCAGCGCCACCTCCAGGGTTTCGCCGTCCAGGGTGCCGAAGCCTTCGTCGAGAAACAGCGAGTCGATGCTGGTCTTGTGGCTGACCAGATCGGACAGGGCCAAGGCCAGGGCCAGGCTGACCAGAAAGCTCTCGCCGCCGGACAGGGTCTTGGTGTCGCGGGCGACATCAGCCTGCCAGGTGTCGATCACCTCCAGCTCCAGCTCGCCGCTGCTACGGCGCGCCAGCTGGTAACGGCCGTGCAAACGCTGCAGCTGCTGGTTGGCCAGGTAGACCAGATGCTCCAGGGTCAGGCCCTGGGCGAACTTGCGGTACTTGGCGCCATCGGCCGAGCCGATCAGGCTGTTGAGCTGCTGCCACAGGTCGTATTCGCCCTGCTTGGCGCTGATCGCGGCGAACAGGCTCTGCTGCCCCTGCCTGCGCGCGTCATCGCCCTGCAGCTGGGCGCGGATCTCACCCTGGCGCTGGCTCAGGTTTTTCAGCTGGGCGCTGAGGGCGAGCAGCTGTTCGTCCAACTGCTCGCGGCTGAGTTCAGTCGCTGGGCTGGCCTGCAAGGCGGCCAGCTGCTGCGCGGCGTCGGCCTTGAGCGCCTGGGCATCGCTCAGGGCTTTAGTCAGGCGCGCCTGCAACTCGTCCAGCTGCTGACGCTGCTGGTCATCCAGCACGGCGGCGAGAAAGGCCGCCTGATCGGTAAAGGGGCTGGCGGCCAGGGCGTTCAGCCAGGCCTGCTGGGCATGCTGCGCCTGTTCTTGTTCGGTCCGGCAGCGTTGCTGCTGGGTCAGCAGCACGCCCTGCAATTGCCCCAGCTGTTGCTGCGCCCGCTCGAACTCGGCCTGCAGCTGTTGCAGGGCAGTGTCGGGATCGACGGCCGAGGATGCATCCGCCACTAGCGCTTGGCCGTAGTCCGCGCAGCGCTGCTGCCATAGCCGCGCCTGCTCCAGCGCATGGGCCACTTGCCGTTGCTGCTCGGCGAGCTGCTCGGCGAGGCTCTGCAATTGCTGTTGATCCTGCTGCCAGCCGTGCCACTCCCGTTCGCGCGCGGCCAGCCAGACCGACGCATCCTCGGGCAGTCGATAACCCAGCGTGGCCAGACTTTCCGCCAATAACTGCTGCGCCTGCTGCCACTCCAGCAGCGCCTGCTGGGCACGCTGCGTGGTGTCCTGCTGTTGTTGTTGCAGATGCCTCTGGTCCTGGTTCAGCAGGTCCAACCGGTTAGCCGCCGCGCCCTGCGCCGTATCCGCCGTAATCCGCTGTTCACGGGCCTGGGCCACGGCCTGGTGCAGCCGATCCAGCTGGGCAAGGCGCTGCTGCAACTGCTGCAGTCGCTCGCCCTGCTGCTGCAGTGCGCCTTGCAGCGCGGCAGCGTTATCCAGGCTCGGCTCGAGGGTCTGGCAATACTGCTGCCAACGTTCGCCGAGCTGTTGCAGCTCCTGCTCTCTGCGCTGGCACTGCAGCTGCAGTTGTTCGCTCTGCGCCGCCAGGGCGGCCAGGCGGTTGCTCAGCGCCTCGCCTGCGGCCCGCACCGCGTCCTGTTCCTGGCGTTTTTCCAGCAGGCTCTGCTGGGTCGCCGAGAGATTCAGCGCCTGGTACTCGGCAATCGCCGGATGCTCGGTGGAACCACAAAGCGGACAAGCCTGATCCGGCTGCAGGGCCGCGCGGTAGGCCTCCAGCTGCTGAATCCGCTGCTCCTGCTCGAGGAGTTTTTCCTTGTCGTTAATCTGCTGCTTGAGCTCGCCGAAACGCAGCCGCAGGCCATCACGTTGTGCGCTCAGGCTCTGCTGTTCGGCTTGCTGCGCCGCCAGTTGCGGCTGCGCCTGGGCCAGTTGTTCCTGCAGCTGCTGGCGTTGCCCGGCCAGCTGCTGCAGACGCTCCAGCTGCCGGCCCCGCTCCAGCAGCTGTTGCCACTGTTCACGCAGCGCGCCGTCGCTCTGCCCGCCCAGCAAGACATCCAGCTGCGTTTGTTGCGCGGTTTCGGCCTGCTGCGCGCTCAGCTGCTGGCTGTGCGCCTCGCCACACAGGCGCTGCTGCTGCGCAAGCTGCTCCTGCAGCGCCTGCAGCTCGCCTTGTAGCTGCCGCTCAGCGCCCTGCACCCGGCTTAACTCGGTAGCCCGCTGCGCCAGCAACTCGAAACGCGTGCGCCAGTTGGGCAATTGCTCGCCCAAGTGTGCGCGCTGCGGATCGGCCGCCAAGCGTTGCTCGAGTTCGGCGCGTTGCCCCCGCAACTCGTCCAGCCGGTTCTGCCGAATCTGCTGCAGCTGCTCACCGAGCTGCCGCGCACGCCCCAGCTGCCGCCCCAGCGCCGCGCTCAACTCTTGCTGCTGCGCCTGGGTGTGCTGCACCTCGGCCTGGCTCTGCTGCAACTGCTGTTCGCTACGCTGCCAGTCGCGGTAGAGCGGCTGCAGCTTGGCCGCTGGCTCGCTGGCGGCCAGTTGCGCCAACTGTGGCTGGGCATCCTGCAGCGCCTGCTGCGCCGTCTGTTCGGTCAGGCTGGTGGCTTGCAGCTGGGCCTGGGCCTTGGCCAGGTCCTCGCACCACTGGCGCTGGCGTTGCAGCTCGGCTTGCTCGGTAGCCAAGCGAGCCTCTTCGCCGCCCAGCTGCTCGGCCTCGCCCTGCAGTTCCAGGCGCTGCGCCTCGCTCAATAGCTCGACGCCGGAGGCCTTGGCGCGCAGCTGGTCGAGGGCGACCTTGACCTCGCGGCACTGCTCGAACACCCGTTGGGAAATCTGCCCGTAGATATCGGTGCCGGTCAGCTCTTCCAGCAACTCGGCGCGCTGGTTGGCGTTGGCCTCGAGAAAGGCGGCGAAACCGCCCTGGGCCAACAGCATGGACTTGGTAAAGCGCTCGAAGTCCAGGCCAGTCAGGCGCTCGGTCTCGCGTAGTTTCTCGTTGATCTTGTCGGTGACAATCTGTCCGGAAGCGTCGGCCAGCTCGACCTTGGGCGCCTGCAGCGCGCCGTCGGCCTTGTCGCGAGCGCGGCGCTGGCTCCAGAAGGCGCGGTAAGCAACGCCCTTGACCTCGAATTCCACCTCGGCCAGGCAGTCGGCGGTATGCCGGGTCATCAGCTCGTTGCCGCTAGCCGACAAGCTACTCATGCGTGGCGTGCGGTGATACAGGGCCAGGCAGATGGCGTCGAGCAAGGTGGTCTTGCCGGCACCGGTGGGCCCGGTGATGGCGAACAGGCCGTTGTCCTTGAACGGCTCGGCGCGGAAGTCGATCTTCCATTCGCCCTTGAGCGAGTTGAGGTTTTTCAGGCGCAGGCTAAGGATCTTCACAGCTGCTCCTCGCGCAGTTCACTCACCACCCGGCTGTACAAGCCAAGCAGGCTTGCCTGTTCGGCATCCTCCAGGCTTTCGCTGCTCAGGCGTTGGGCGAACACCTGCTCCACACTCAGCTCATCCAGGGTTTCCCTGGCCTGGCCCTGCAGGCTGGCGCTGGCCGTGCCGCGCTCGCGGCGGATACGCAGCACCTCCACCGGCAGGCCCTCGCACAGGGCGGCGATACGCAGCTGCAGATCGCTCAGGTAATCGTCGGTGCCGACCAGCACCTCCAGCCATACCGGCTGCTCGGCGTTGCCCTGCTCCGCCGCTTGCTTGATCTGCACTTCCAGCTCTTTTAGCGAGCCACGCAGCGATAACAGCGGCTGAAAACGTGGCACCGGCAGCACGCTGATCTGGCGCAAACCGCTGCTATCCAGCTCCACCAGCAGCACTTCCTTCTGCTGCTTGGCTTCATCAAAACTCAGGGCAATCGGCGAGCCGCAGTAGCGGATATGTTCCAGGCCACCGACCTTCTGCGGCCGATGGATATGCCCCAGGGCGATATAGGCCGCCGGCGGAAAGGCGCTGGTGGGAAAGGCCTCCAGGCTGCCGACATAGATCTCGCGCACCGAATCGCTGGCGCTGGCACCCACAGTGGTCAGATGGCCGGTGGCGATAATCGGCAGGTCGCCGCCCAGCTCGGCACGCTTTGCCACGGCCAGGGTGTAGAGGTCCTGATAGTGCTGCTGGATCGCCTGTTGCAGCGACTGCTGTTTGTCCTGGGCACTCTGCCCGGCCTGGCTTTGCAGCACATCGCGCGGGCGGATAAAGGGGATGCCACAGAGAATCGCACCGGGCGAGCCGTCGCACCGATGCAGCACCAGCAGCTGTTCATCCAGCTGCTCGCAGACGCCGGGAATTACCCGCGTACCCAATTGCGCCAGCAGGGTCTTGCTCTCGCCGAGCATGGCCACAGAATCATGGTTACCGCCGAGCACCACCAGCTCGCAGCCGCTGCCACGCAACTCGACGATAAAGCGGTTGTACTGCTCGCGGGCGTAGCTGGGCGGCGCGCCGGTGTCGAAGATATCGCCGGCAATCAGCACGGCATCGACCGCATGCTCGCGCACCTGCTCGACCAGCCAGGCGCAGAACGCCTGATGCTCGGCCTGGCGGGTCTTGCCCATAAAGTGCTGGCCCAGATGCCAGTCGGAGCTATGCAGAATGCGTATGGACTGAGTCAAAACTGCCAGTCCTTGACCACCATATGGGTCTTTACCTTCTGCATGCCGGGGAAGTTTTCGATCTCCCCGCGTATCTCGCTGAAGCGCTGCATGGACGGCGCTTCGATAGATACCAGCATGTCGGTCTCGCCGCTGATGCCGCTGCAGCGCCGCACCTCGGGGTACAGGCGCATCAGCTCGACATAGTGTTCGCAGCGCCCGCCCTGGTAGAACAGCTCCAGATAGGCCTTGATCCCGGCATCGCCCGGCGCCGCCACCTGAGCGTGGTAGCCGCTGATAACGCCGCTGTGCTCCAGCTGGCGAATGCGCTCGCTGACCGCCGAGCGCGACAGGTTGACCTCGCGGGCAATCTGGCTGACGGCTAAGCGCGCATCGGCGCGCAACAGGGCGAGTATCTGCTGATCGAACTTGTCCACTCGGGGCTCTCGGAAAAAGGCAATTTGACGGGCAATGGCGCCAGTTTGTCGGTCAAAGCCGACGCTTCGCCAGCAGCCTGCAACGGGTGGGCGATTTAACATGGCGAACGAAACCGCAGAGCATACAACATGAGTCGTCTGAACCAGGAATTGGGCCTGCTGCAAGGGATTGGCCTGCTAAGCACCTCGCTGCTCGGCACCGGGATTTTCGTGGTGCCGGCGCTGGCCGCCACGGCCGCTGGTGCGGCCTCGCTGTGGGCCTGGATGCTGCTGATCGCCCTGGTGCTGCCGGTGGCCTTTACCTTTGCCCAGCTGGGCCGCCACTTCCCCCACGCCGGCGGCGCGCCGCACCTGATCGGCCGCGCCTTCGGGGCGCGGATGGAGCGCCTTAGCGCCCTGCTGTTTCTCGCCGTGCTGCCGGTGGGGCTGCCGGCGGCGCTAAATATCGCCAGCGGTTTCTGGCAGGCCGTGCTGCCCATCGACAAAGGCGCGGCGCTGCTGATCCAGTTCGCCACCCTGGCCGCCATGCTGTGGCTCGGCCAGCGCCCGGCCAAGGCTTCCGGCCTGGTGCAGGGTGCCATCGCCGTGGCGATTATCGGCACCATTGCGCTGATCTGGTGGGTCGGCGACTTGCCTGTCAGCAGCCAGCCGCTGCTGCCGCCGATCCAGGGTTCCTGGCAACTGCTGCCAGCGGCGCTGGGGGTGATGTTCTGGTGTTTTGTCGGCATCGAGGCCTTTACCCATATGGGCGAGGAGTTCAAAAACCCCGAGCGCGACTTCCCCCTGGCCCTGCTGTTCGGCGTGCTGCTGGCCGGCCTGGTGTACTGGGCCTGCTCGGTGGCGGTGCTGAGTTTCCAGGCCTACGGCGATGTGCAGACCGATGCGGCCTCCCTGCCGCGCCTGCTCGACCTGCTGCTGGGCGAGAAGGCGCGCTGGCTGGCGGCCATAGTCGGCTACCTGGCCTGCTTCGCCTCGATGAACGTCTATATGCAGGGCTTCGCCCGGCTGATCTGGAGCCTGGCCGACGAGGGCAAACTGCCGGCCGGCCTGGCCCAGCGCAACAGGCACGGCGTACCGGCCCGCGCCCTGCTGCTGGTGGTGCTGAGCTGCGCACTGTGCGTCAGCCTGGCCGGCCTGCTCGACCTGACGGTGGACGACCTGATCCGCTACGCCAACGGCAACTTCGTGGTCATCTACCTGCTCAGCATGGCCGCCGGTTGGGTGCTGCTGCGCGGCATCTGGCGCTGGCTGGCCGGCTTTAGCGCCCTGCTGTGCGTGCTGGTGCTGCTGATGCTCGGCGCGGACGCCTGGTATGCCCTGGGCCTGCTGGCGTTGCTCGCGCTACTCGATCGCTGGCGCGAGCACAGGAACATCCGCCTGGCTAGCGTGCGCAGCTGATCCGAACACGCAGGGCATTTAGCTTGGCCGGTCATTGCGGCTATCCTCAGCCAAGCTAATGACAAGGACTGACCATGCGCCGCATTCTCCGTGACCTGAAAATCATGCTGTTGGCCAACCTGTGGATAGTGCCGGTGCTGGCCGGCCTGGTCGGCGCGCTGTTCTACTTCGTCGCCCCGCCGCCGCCCATGCATGCGCGCCTGGCCACCGGCGCCGTGGGCGGTGGCTACCACGCCTTCGCCGAGCGCCTGCAAGCCGAGCTGAAATTGCAGGGCTTCACCCTGGAACTGGTAGAAAGCGCCGGCTCCGAGGACAACCTGGGCAGGCTAGGCAAGGGCGAGGTGGAGCTGGCCCTGGTGCAGAGCGGCCAGGAACTGACCCTGGCGGACGAGGCCCGCGCCAAGCTGACCGGCCTCGGCGTGATGTACCGCGAGCCGCTGTGGCTGTTCACCGGCAGGAAGGTCAAGTTCCAGCGCCTGGCCGATCTGACCAAGCTGCGCCTGGCCATAGGCGGGGAAGACAGCGGCACCCAGGCGGTGACCGCCGCGCTGTTCGCCGCCAATCGCATCGAACCGGCGCAATACCCCAAGCGCTGGCAGCAACTGGGCGGCAGCCGCGCCGCCGATGCGCTGATCGCAGGCGATCTGGACGCCGCCTTCTTCGTCGGCCCGGCGGAAAACCCGCTGATCCAGCGACTGGCCGCAGAATCCAAGCTGCGCCTGGTCAGCCTGCGCCGCACCGAAGCCTACCTGGCGCGCCTGCCTTATCTCAGCCGCCTGGAAGTGGGTGAAGGCATGCTCGACATGGCGCAGAACACTCCAAACCGCGACATCGTCACCCTCGGCCCGGTCGCCACCCTGGTGGCCGGCGAGGCATTCCACCCCTCGCTGACCCCGCTGATCCTCGAGGCGGCGAAGACCGTGCTGAAGAACGGCAGCCTGCTCGACCCCGCCGGCAGCTACCCGGCCAAGCCGCCACTGTCGCTGAACACCCTGGCCGAGGCCGATTACTACTACGCCAAGGGTCTGCCAATCCTGCAGCGCTACCTGCCGTTTCGCATCGCCTCCCTGGCCGACCGCTATATCATCCTCGCCATCCCGCTGCTGGTGCTGCTGTTCCCGTTGTTCAAGGCCATCGGCCCGATCTACCAGTGGCGCATCCGCGCGCGTATCTACCGCTGGTACAAGCACCTGCGCGAGATCGACCAACTGCTGTACAAGGGCAAGCTGCCGGGCGACCTGGACGCCGAAATCGCCCGTCTGGAGCGCCTGGAAGACGAACTGGCGCGGGTCGAGGTGCCGCTGTCCTACTCCAGCGAGCTGTACGAGCTGCATATGCACCTGCGCTATATGATCGAGCGACTGACGGCCTACAAGCGACGCACGACTGCCGGGCAGCTGGTCGGGTAACATGCGCGCTTTCCGTTTACGCACCACGAGGCCGCCATGCCGATCCGCCACTGCATCGTCCACCTGATCGACAAGAAGCCCGATGGCACGCCCGCCGTGCTGCATGCCCGGGATACCGAGCTGGGCGCGTCCCAGGCCATCGAGAATATGCTGGCCGACCTCAACGAGAGCTATAACGCCAAGCAGGGCAAGGCCTGGGGTTTCTTCCACGCCGAATCCGGGGCTTATCCGTTCAGCGGCTGGTTGAAGAACTACCTGGAGAACGGCCAGGATTTCGCCGCCTTCAGCCGCCAGGCCGTGGAGCAGCTGCAGAAGCTGATGGAGGAATCCAACCTGTCCACCGGCGGCCATGTGCTGTTCGCCCACTACCAGCAAGGCATGACCGACTACCTGGCAATCGCCCTGCTGCACCACAGCGAAGGAGTGGCGGTCAACGAGGCGCTGGACGTGACTCCGGCCAAGCACCTGGACCTCGGTCAGCTGCACCTGGCGGCGCGGATCAACATCTCCGAGTGGCGCAACAACGCCAACTCCAAGCAGTACATCTCCTTTATCAAGGGCAAGAACGGCAAGAAGGTTTCGGAGTACTTCCGCGACTTTATCGGCTGCCAGGAAGGGGTCGACGGGCCGGGGGAAACCCGTACCCTGCTCAAGGCCTTCAGCGACTTCGTGGAAAGTGAAGACCTCCCGGAGGAAGCGGCCCGGGAGAAGACCAAGACCCTGGTCGACTACGCCAGCAGCCAGGCCAAGCTCGGCGAGCCCATGGGCTTGCAGGAACTCTCCGGGCTGATCGACGAAGAACGGCCGCGGGCGTTCTTTGATCATATCCGCAACAAGGACTACGGCCTGTCGCCGGAAATCCCGGCGGACAAGCGCACCCTCAGCCAGTTCCAGCGCTTTACCGGACGCGCCGAGGGCCTGTCGATCAGCTTCGAGGCGCACCTGCTCGGCTCGAAGATCGAGTACGACGAAAGCAGCGACACCCTGGTGATTCGCAACCTGCCGACCCAGCTGACCGATCAGCTCAAACGCCGCAAGGGCTAACAGGCCGTTGAAAAACTACCTACGTTGCCGATACGGCGTTAAAAACAGGCTCAAAATGCTCATTTACACCAGTAAACTCCGCTTTTTCGCCTGTTTTTGCCTTGCCTCGACTGCCTCGCCTACATTTTTCAACGGCCTGCTACACCCATGACACACCTGCCCGATAGCCTGCTGGACGCCTGCCGCTGCGATCCCGCGGCGCCGTTCGGCCAGGACCCAGCCCGCGACTTGGGCCTGCACAAGCACGCCGCGCAGCTGGCCCTGGCCGAGCTGCGGCCCTGGCTCAACCGCCAGCAGCGAATGCTCTGGGCCACGCGTCGAGACGCCCTGCTGCTGATCCTGCAAGGCCCCGATTGCTCGGGCAAGGACGGGGTGATCCGCCAGCTGATCAGCGCTTTCGATCCCCAGGGCGTGCGCCTCCATGGCTTTCAGCAGCCCGATGCCTGCGAGCGGCGGCATGATTTTCTCTGGCGTTACCAGCGCCGTCTGCCGGACCTCGGCCTGCTCGGGGTATTCAACCGCAGCTATTACGAAGGGCTGGTCAGCGACCCGCTGGATGGCCTGTGCAGCGCTGCTGAGTTACCCGCACGCCGCCAGGCTATTCAAGCCTTCGAGGCGCAGCTGCTCGCCCAGCACACACGGCCGCTGAAATGCTTTCTGCAGATCTCCCGTGGAGAACAAGAACTGCGTCTGCGCGAGCGCCTGGAAAACCCGGAAAAGCGCTGGAAGCTGCACGCCAGCGACCTGCAGGCCTACCGCGAATACGACCTGCGCCAACAGCGCTGGGCCGAACAACTGAGCGCCAGCCACAGCGAGGATGCGCCCTGGTATGTGATCCCGGCGGATCATCGCTGGCTGCGCGACTGGCTGGTGGCCAGCCTGTTGGCCCGCGAACTGGAACGCCTGCAGCTGGACTGGCCGGATAGCCCGCCGCCCTTTAGTCTGGACGAGTTGGATCAGGCCAAGGAGCGCCCATGAAGAAAATCATTCTGCTGCTGACCGCCCTGGCGCTCTACCAGCACTGGGACAGGCTGCAACTCTGGCTGCAACCGGTGCAGGCCAGCCGCCCCGGCGAGGTGGTGCTATACGCCACCCAGTGGTGCGGCTACTGCGCCAAGACCCGCGAGCTGCTGGCGGCAGACCGGGTGGCTTACCGTGAGGTCGATATCGAACACGACCCCGTCGGCGAGGCCGCCTACAAGGCCCTGGGTGGCCAGGGCGTGCCCGTGCTGGATGTGAAGGGCACTGTCATTCACGGTTACGCCCCCCAGGCCATACGCGCCGCTTACTAAGTCGCTGGCCGGCGCCCACGCGGAACCCGGGCGCTGGCGACTGAACTAGAGTCAAAGGCAAGGTACCACCGCCTGCCGCCAGGAATAGGCCATGCCGCCGCCCTGCAAGCCGTCATGCCCACTGCCCAGCGCCCGCCCCTGCTGCGCACGGGCGGCGCTGTGCCTGGCCCTGCTGGCCGGCGCGGCGGCCATGGCCTCGGAGCAGCCGCCGGCGCAAGCGCTGCGCAGCGACAGCGGGCGCTTCGTGGCGGCCAATGCCGAGTTCACCCTGGTGCACGAGCTGGGGCATCTGCTGATCGCCGAACTGGATCTGCCGGTGCTCGGCCGCGAGGAGGACGCCGCCGATCAGCTCGGTTTTATCAGCCTGTTCCTGTCCTACGGGCGCCAGCGCGACGCCGACTTCTATGCCAAATTGCTGGATATCGCCGATTACTGGCGCCTGGAATGGCAGCGGGAAAAACCGGCGGAGGAAGAGGTGTATGCCTGGGCCAGCCACGGTCTCGACGCCCAGCGCTTCTACAACCTGGCGTGCCTGATCTACGGCAGTGATCCGGATCAGCTGGAATGGGTGCCCAAGGTCACCGGCCTGCCGGTGGAGCGGGCGCTCTATTGCGATCAGGAGTACGCCCAGGTGCGCAAGGCGCTGGCCTGGGTCGAGCAGCAGCACGGCCGCGCGGCGGGTGAGCCGATCCGCCATCGTATCCAAGTGATCTACGAGCCGCCCAGCCTGCGTCTGGAGGATAGTCAGCGCCTGCTCGAGCAGATCCGTCGCTCGGGCGAAGTGGAGGCCATCGCCGCCCGCGCCAGCGAGACCTACCGCCTGCCCCGCGATCTGGTGCTGCGCCTGAGCAGCTGCGGCGCGCCGGATGCCTGGTACAGCCGCACTGGCGGCGAACTGGTGCTGTGCTACGAGCGCCTGACCTATTTCCAGACGCTCGCCGCACAACTGCCGCGCCTGCGCCAACTCCCGCAGCCAGCGCTATGCCAAGCCTGCCGATAGGCTGAGCAGCAGAACCTAACGCGCCTCGATACGAAAGCCCAGACGCGGGAAGTGCACATGCAGGGTGCCGGCTCGGGGATCTTCGCGGCGCAGGATCAGCTGTTCATGGCCACTGAAGACCAGTTCGCCTTCGACCGCGTCGACCCCATAATCGACGGCCGCGATCGCCACCCGCTGGCCCGGCGCAAAGCCATTGGGGTCGATCAGGGCCTCCTCCGGCAAGGCCGCCGGGGTGGCATCGCGGGCAATGGCGACGGCCTCTTCCCCGCTCATTTCGCTGTACGCGCCATGGCCGAAGCCCAGCACCCGCTCCAGCCAGGCGGCGACCGCCGGGTAGGCATCGATCAGCGGCGCGGTCACCGGCGTGCCGCGCAGGAACCACAGCGGGTGGGCCATGGCGAAGTCGGCCAGCGAGGGCTCGCCGAACAGGAAGTCGCCCGGCTCGCGCTCGAGTTGCTGCTGCATCCGCGCCATCAGGGTCGGCCACTGGTGCTTGGCCTGCTCCAGGGGAATACGCGCCGCCTGGCCACCGGAGAACAGGCTCGAGCGGTCGGCGATAAAGGCCTTGAGAAACTCCGGCGGCAGCTTGCCGAAGCGCGCGGCGATGGAGTCCGGCTGGAACACCAGGCTGACCGCATGCAGGAAAATCTGTGAGTCGGCCCACTGGGCGAAGCTGGCCACGTTGAATTCCTGGCCTTCGGGAAACAGTGCCGGGATGCTTTTTTCCGCTTCCAGGCGGCGAGCGATCAAGGCCGTGTCGCAATAGATGTCGGCCCCCACCTGTAGCACCGGGGTCTTGCGGTAGCCGCCGGTCAGGGCGGTCAGATCCGGCTTGGGCATCACCGCCGGGATAGTCACCGAACGCCAGGACAGTTGCTTGAAGCCGAGCATCAAGCGCGCCTTTTCGGCGAAGGGCGAGGTCGGGTAGTGGTGCAGGATCAACTCGTGCATGACAGGCTCCGCAACTAATAAAGTAAAGCAGCAGATTAACCGCGCCGGCCGTAGCGGCCTACCCGGTTAGCCTGATGCTGCGTCATCAACCCCAAGGATAAGGCTCGCGGTCGCCACCAGGGCTTCCTTGGCCGCCTTGCCCAGGGCCTTGATCGCCCGCTCGCGGCGCAGCGCGTCACCCTTGCTGGCGCAGGCCTCGGTATACACCAGGGCCTGCGCCGGACTGGAGTGAAAAAACCGCGCGCCCTTGCCGCTCTGATGCTTGGCAAAGCGCTTGAGCGGATCGTCGCTGATACCGCAATACAGCGCGCCATTGACCGCCCGCACCAGATAGACAAACCAGGCTTTGGGCAGTTGTTCAACCTCAACCAGGGTAGTCGAATCGGGCATTGCGCAGACCGGCAGGCATGGAAACAAGGCCGCCGAGCTTAGCAGAGAAGCCCCGACAAAGGCCTCAACGGCCCTGCTGAAAGGCCGCCAAACCCTTGGCCGCCTGCTGGCGAATGGCCTTCTGCACCGGTGGCGCCCAGCCCAGCAGCAGGCCCTTGATGCCCAGGGCCTGGCCGGCCCAGCGCCACAGATCGAAACGGTCGTGGTGCTCGACTATCTTGCCGTCGCGAAACACGAAGTGGGCCTCGATCTGGTTGACCACGGTATTGCCGGTCTGGCTGAACAGGTAAGTCGCGACCCAACGGGCGCGACCCTGGCGCTCGTCCGCCTCGACGCCATCGAAGGTCAGGGAAAAGTCCTTGGCCCGCGCACAGAGCATGCGCCACATATCGCCGGCAGCGCGACCGCGCAGGTCGGTAAACACCGGGTCGCTGAAGCGCACATCCTCGGCATAACAACCGGCCATGGTCTCGCCATCCAGTTGCTGGAAGGCTTGGTAGAAGCGCTCGATCAGTTCGGCGTTGGCGTGACTCATGGGCAAGACTCCAGGTTAGGACTGTCAGGAGTATTGCGCTAAAAAGCCCAGGGCGCGATTGGCGTAAAAGACAACTTTATGTCAATAATCGCCAAGTCTTCGACCGAGCCAACCGTCCATGCTGAGGATCGCCCTCTATATCTGCCCGCAAACCGTCTGTTCCAGCCTGAGCATGGCCATGGATGCCTTCGCCCTGGCCAATCGCCTGGCCGAGCGGCCGCTGTTCGAGCTACAGCGCTTCAGCCTGAACGGGGCGGCGGTGGATCTGGGCTTTGCGCAGATCCAGGTCGACGGCGACCTGCGCGCCGCCGAGGTTGCGGACCTGGTGCTGCTGCCAGCCACCGGCAGCGCCATCGACAGCACCCTAGGTGCCAATGCCGCCTTGCTGCCCTGGCTGGCCCAGCGTCCGCCCGGGCAACAGCTCGCAAGCCTGTGCAGCAGCGCCTTTCTGCTGGCCGCCGCCGGCCTGCTCGACGGTCGCCGCGCCACCACCCACTGGGCCCTGGCCAGCCAGTTCCGCCAGCGCTTCCCCCGGGTCGAGCTGCAGATCGAGCAGCTGCTCTGCCAGGACGGCAATCTGCTCAGCTCCGGCGGAGCCCATGCCGGCCTGGACCTGTGCCTGTACCTGATCGGCCAGCACGCCGGCGAGTGGCTGGCGCAGCAGGTGGCCAACGCCCTGGTGTTTGACGCCCAGCGCGGCCGCCAGTCGCGTTATGCGCCGCTGCTGCCACCGCTGGCCAGCCACGACAGCCAGGTCGCGCCCCTGCTGCAGTGGATGCACAACCACCACGGCGAAGTCATCGACCTCAATCGCCTGGCCGCCCAGGCCAACTGCTCATCGCGCACCCTGCTGCGGCGCTTCAAGGCCAGCACCGGGCTGACGCCCAACGACTACCTGCAACGGCTGCGCATCGGCACGGCGCAACGCGCCCTGAGCAATCCGAGCTGCTCACTGGAACAGATTGCCGCACAGGTTGGTTATGCCGATCGCGCCACCTTCGCCAAGCTGTTCAAGCAGCTGTGCGGGGAAACCCCGGGGGCGTTTCGCCGCCGTCTGCGCCAGCCTACAGACACCACCGGCCAGCCGTAGGGTGGGCGGCGCCAAGCCGCGATGCCTGCCTCCGACCCAATTGTCGAGCGCCGCGTAACCCACCACAACGCCTTCATCGCTCGATGCAGCGGTGGGTTACGGCGCATCACGAACCAGGTGCACTTCCGAGTCAGGTAACAGTGCGCCCCACCCTACGAAAATAAAGCGCCACGAAAAAGGGAGCCCTAAGGCTCCCTGGTTCGTAACAGCTATGACTCAGTGAATAATCTGACTGAGGAACAGCTTGGTGCGCTCGTTCTGCGGGTTGGTGAAGAAGGTGTTGGGCTCGGCCTCTTCGACTATTTCACCCTTGTCCATAAAGATCACCCGGTTCGCCACGGTGCGGGCAAAGCCCATTTCGTGGGTCACGCAGAGCATGGTCATGCCGTCTTCGGCCAGGCTGACCATGGTATCCAGCACTTCCTTGACCATTTCCGGGTCGAGGGCCGAGGTCGGCTCGTCGAACAGCATGATCTTCGGCTTCATGCACAGCGCGCGGGCAATTGCCACGCGCTGCTGCTGGCCGCCGGAGAGCTGGCCGGGGTACTTGAGAGCCTGTTCGGGAATGCGCACGCGCTCGAGAAAGTGCATGGCAATTTCCTCGGCCTTGCGCTTGGGCAGCTTGCGCACCCACATAGGCGCCAGGGTGCAGTTCTGCAGCACGGTCAGGTGCGGGAACAGGTTGAAGTGCTGGAACACCATGCCCACTTCCCGGCGCACGGTTTCAATGTGCTTGAGGTCGTGGGTCAGTTCGGTGCCGTCGACTATGATGCGGCCCTGCTGGTGTTCTTCCAGACGATTGAGGCAGCGGATGGTGGTCGACTTGCCCGAGCCGGACGGCCCGCACAGCACGATACGCTCGCCGGCCTGCACGTTCAGGTTGATGTCTTTGAGCACATGGAACTGCCCGTACCACTTGTGCACGCCCTGCATCTGGATCATGCCGTCAGCAGGCGCAGGCTGTTTGATTGCTTCACTCATGGGGTAGCTCCTAACGCTTGTGGCCAGTGTCCAGCTTACGCTCCAGATGTTGGGAGTAGCGGGACATACCAAAACAGAAAATCCAGAAAATCAGCGCGGCGAACACGTAGCCTTCGGTGGCCATGCCCAGCCAAACCGGATCGCTGGTGGCTTGCTTGATGCTGTTGAGCAGGTCGAACAGGCCGATGATGATCACCAGGCTGGTGTCCTTGAACAGCGCGATAAAGGTGTTGACTATGCCGGGAATCACCAGCTTCAGGGCTTGCGGCAGAATCACCAGGCCCATCATCCGCCAGTAGCCCAGGCCCATGGCCGCGGCGGCCTCGTACTGGCCCTTGGGAATGGCTTGCAGGCCGCCACGCACCACTTCGGCGATATAGGCCGACTGGAACAGGATCACCCCGATCAGCGCGCGCATCAGCTTGTCGAAGCTCAGGCCTTCCGGGAGGAACAGCGGCAACATCACCGAGGACATAAACAGCACGGTGATCAACGGCACCCCGCGCCAGAACTCGATAAAGGTCACGCAGATCACCCGGATCGCCGGCATGTTCGAACGCCGTCCGAGCGCCAGCAGGATGCCCAACGGCAAGGCCCCGGCAATGCCCACTGCAGCGATCACCAGGGTCAGCATCAAGCCGCCCCACTGGCTGGTGGGCACGGCCGCCAGCCCGAAGAAGCCACCGTGCAGCAACCAGTAGGCCAGCAGCGGATAGACCACTAGGAAGCTCAGGCCATAGAGTGCCTTGCGCGGCATCTGCGGGATAAACAAGGGCGCGGCGCCGATGACGGCCAACCACAGGCTGGTGTTCACCCGCCAGCGCAGCTCGGTCGGGTAGAAGCCGTACATGAATTGACCGATGCGCTGCTGCACAAACACCCAGCAGGCCCCACCGCTGGTGCAGTCCTCGCGGGTCGTGCCGACCCAGTCGGCATCGAGCAAGGCCCACTGGATCAGCGGCGGAATGATCAACCACACCAGGTAGGCGGCGAACAGGGTCAGCAGGCTGTTGAACCAGCTGGAGAACAGGTTGGCGCGCAGCCAACCGAGCACGCCGACGCTTAGCAGCGGAGGCGGCATATCGGGTTTGAACGTATGGATTTGCATGGCTGCTCCTTACCGCTCGATCAGCGCAATGCGCTTGTTGTACCAGTTCATCAGCATGGAAATGCTGATGCTGATCGCCAGGTACACGCTCATGGTGATGGCAATCACCTCGATCGCCTGGCCGGTCTGATTCAGCACCGTACCGGCAAACAGCGAGACCATATCGGGATAGCCGATACCGGCCGCCAACGAGGAGTTCTTCGCCAGGTTGAGGTACTGACTGGTCAGCGGCGGAATGATCACCCGCAGCGCCTGGGGAATGATCACCAGACGCAGGGTCTTGCCGGCCGGCAGCCCCAGGGAGCGCGCCGCCTCGGTCTGCCCATGGCTGACCGCCATGATCCCGGAACGCACGTTTTCGGCGATAAAGGCCGCGGTGTAGATGGTCAGCGCCAGGGTCAGGGCCATCAACTCGGGGATCAGCACCCAACCGCCCTTGAAGTTGAACCCGGTCAGCTCAGGCATGCTCCATTGCAGCGGGTTGCCGGTCAGCAGCACGGCCAGGCCGGGCAGGATCAGCAGCAGCGGCACGGCCCCCAGGGATATCGGGAAGAACTTGCCGGTGGCCTCGAAACGCGCCTTCGACCAACGCGCCAGCAGCACCACGCCAATGATCGCCACCACGATAGCGCCGAAGAAGGTGGCGAAACTATCAGTAGGGCTGGGCGCCGGCATATACAAGCCGCGGCTGTTGAGGAAGAAGGTCTCGGCAACCCCCATGCTGGCGCGCGGTCCGGGCAGCGAAAGCATCACCGCGAAGTACCAGAAGAAGATCTGCAGCAGCGGCGGGATATTGCGGAAGGTTTCGATATAGATGGTGGCCAGCTTGCTGACCAGCCAGTTCGGCGACAGCCGCGCCACACCGAGAATAAAGCCCAGCATGGTCGCCAGCACTATGCCGATCACCGACACCAGCAGGGTATTGAGCAGACCGACGAAGAATACCCGCCCGTAGGTGTGGCTTTCGTTGTAGTCGATCAGGTGCTGGGCGATGCCGAAACCGGCACTGTTATTGAGAAAGGCAAAGCCGGAGGTGATCCCGCGTTTCGCCAGGTTGGTCTGGGTGTTGTCGAACAGGAACCAGCCGAGCGCCACGATGGCGATAACGGCAAGAATCTGGAATAGCCACGCACGCACCTTGGGGTCGGTCCAAACCGATCCAGCCGGGCGCGGGACATTTGCACTAGTTTGCATAGAAGCCCTCTTGGAACCCTCATGCCCGCATCGGCGGGCATGAGGTTCACATCAATCAGAACGATGCCAGCGGCCCAGAACGGGACGCCGGCAACAGACGGTCAACGCACCGGCGGTGCGTACTGCAGACCACCTTTGTTCCACAGGGCATTGAGACCACGCTCAATCTTCAGCTCGCTGCCAGCACCGACGTTGCGTTCGAAGCTTTCAGCGTAGTTACCCACTTGCTTGATGATCTGTACGGCCCAATCTTTCGGCAGTTTCAGATCCTTACCAAACTCACCTTCGCCACCGAGCAGACGCGCGACATCCGGGTTCTTGGTGGATTTGGCTTGGTCTGCGACGTTCTTCGAGTCGACGCCCAGTTCTTCGGCGTTGACCATGGCGAACAGCGACCAGCGCACGATGTCGAACCACTCTTCGTCACCCTGACGCACGACCGGGCCCAGCGGCTCTTTCGAGATCACTTCCGGCAGCACCACGTACTGATCCGGGTTGGCCAGCTTGATGCGCTGCGCGTACAGCTGCGACTGGTCGGAAGTCAGCACGTCACAACGACCGGCTTCCACCGACTTGGCGCTCTCGTCGGAGGTATCGTAGGTGATAGGGGTGTACTTCAGGCCGTTGGCGCGGAAGTAGTCGGAGAGGTTCAGCTCGGTGGTGGTGCCGGCCTGGATGCACACGGTGGCGCCATCGAGTTCTTTAGCGCTGGAAACGCCGAGCTTCTTGTTTACCAGGAAGCCTTGACCGTCGTAGTAGTTGACGCCGGCGAAGTTCAGGCCCAGTCCCGAGTCGCGCGAGCTGGTCCAGGTGGTGTTACGCGAGAGGATATCGACCTCACCAGACTGCAGCGCGGTGAAGCGCTCCTTGGCGGTCAGCGGGCTGTACTTGACCTTGGTCGCGTCGCCGAATACGGCGGCGGCTACGGCGCGGCAGGTATCAACGTCCAGGCCCAGGTAATTGCCTTTTTCATCGGCGTAGGAGAAGCCAGGCAGACCATCGCTGATGCCGCACTGTACGAAACCTTTCTTCTGTACCGCATCCAAGGTAGCGCCCGCTTGCGCGAAGCTGCTGACACCGAGAACGGCTGCGGTAGTCAGTACTGCCAGAGTGGATTTCACCATCTTCATTAAAACCTCCAGTTGCTTTTGTTGTGTTTGGAGTCTCGGCCCTACCACCGTACCCTTGTGGGGCTCGTTGAGGCTGTCGGCAGCAACAGATTCAACCGGGGATCAGACCTTGGAGCGAGTTTAGTTGCCGATTGCTCCTTCGGCCATAAACTCACGCCTTCCCATTATTTGAATGGGTCAGAGACGGAAAGCAAATTACGGATCGCTCAGCAGGTAGCGCTTGGCGAAAGTAGTGGGAAGCCCCCCAAAGGGTTCCCAGTCTGCTCCGCGCCCGATTCGGTAGCAGTGTTACCACCAACGGACAACGGCATCAGTCTCCAGGTATATAGCAAGGCCCGTACCAGCACCGCGCCCCGAGCACCATACGGACGGGTCAAGAGCAAAACTTTCACCCTGGCGACAACTTCTTTCTAGATTAGTCACCCGGTAAAATTTCCCGCGCCCTTATTCAGCGCGCGCGCACCACGGCGGAGCCACAGATGACCGACCCTTTGATTCTTCAGCCCACACTCGCGGCCGACGCCTGCGTCATTTGGTTGCACGGCCTGGGGGCTGACCGTTACGACTTTATGCCGGTAGCCGAGGCCCTGCAGCAGCGTTTGCGCAGCACCCGCTTCGTGTTGCCGCAAGCGCCAACCCAGGCGGTCACCATCAATGGTGGCTACGCCATGCCCAGCTGGTACGACATCCTGGCCATGAGCCCGGCGCGGGCGATCAACCGCGACCAGCTGGAGGACTCCGCCCAGCAAGTGATCAGGCTGATAGAGGTGCAACGCGACAGCGGCATCGACCCGGCGCGCATCTTCCTCGCAGGTTTCTCCCAGGGCGGCGCGGTGGTGTTGCACGCCGCCTTCCTGCGCTGGCAATTCGCCCTCGGCGGGGTGCTGGCCCTGTCCACCTACGCGCCGACCTTCGGCACCGAGGTCGTACTCGCCGATACAAAAAAACAACTGCCGGTACTGTGCTTGCATGGCACATTCGACGACATAGTCCTGCCGGCCATGGGCCGTGCGGCCCATGACTACCTGAGCGCGTCCGGCGTCAATGTGCAATGGCGCGATTATCCGATGGGCCACGAAGTGGTGAATGAGGAAATCCGCGACATCGCCGACTGGTTGGAACAGCAACTGAACAGCTGATCGCCTTTAAACGAGAGCCCCTATGCACGCCATCCCTGCAATCGAGTCACTGCGCGATATTGAACAGATCGAACAGACCCCGCTGGCCGAGCGCGACCTGCCGAGCAGCACCTTCGCGCTGATCAGCCGCACGGCTGCCCGGCAACCCGATGCGCCGGCGCTGTCCTTTATTCTGCAGGGCACGGCCGACGAGCCCACTTACCGGCTCAGCTACCGAGAACTGCTGGGCAAGATCACCCAGACCGCCAATGCCTTCCACCGCCTGGGCCTGCGCCCGGGCAAGGCGGTGTCCTTTCTGCTGCCCAACCTGCCGCAGACCCACTTCACCATCTGGGGTGGCGAGGCCGCCGGCATAGTCAACGCGATCAACCCGCTGCTCGAACCTGCGCATATCGCCGAGTTGATCAAGGCCTCCGACTCCGAGCTGCTGGTGACCCTGGCGCCCTTCCCCGGCACCGACCTGTGGGCCAAGGTCGAAAGCCTGCGCGAGCGGCTGCCGCAACTGAAAGCCATTATCTGCGTGGACATGGCCAACCTGCTGCCCGAACCGCAGCGCAGTGCCGTCCAGGCACAACGCGGAGCACTGCCGGACGGCGTGCTGGATTTCGACGAGCTGATCGCCAGCTGCGCGGACGACCAGCTGGACAGCGGCCGGGTCATTCAGCCCGAGGACATCGCCAGCTACTTCCACACCGGCGGCACCACTGGCACGCCGAAGCTGGCCCCGCACAGCCACGCCAACGAAGTGGCCATGGCCTACAGCATGAACCTGGTGACCCGCTTCGCCCCGGGCGATGTGACCCTCTGCGGCCTGCCGCTGTTTCACGTCAACGGCGTGATAGTCACCGGGCTGACGGCCTTTATCGGCGGCGCCGAGGTGCTGCTGGCCACGCCCCAGGGTTATCGCAACCCCAACCTCCTGACGAACTTCTGGAAGCTTATCGAACAGCACAAGGTCAGCTTCTTCAGCGGCGTGCCGACTATCTATGCCGGACTGCTGCAGGTGCCCAGCGCAGGCCATGATCTGTCCTCGCTGAAATACGCCCTGTGCGGCGCCGCCCCCATGCCGGTGGAATTGATCCGCCAGTTCGAGGGCAAGACCGGCCTGACCCTGATCGAAGGCTATGGCCTCACCGAAGGCACCTGCGGCAGCTGCGCCAACCCGGTTGGCGGCGAGCGCCGCCCCGGCTCCATCGGCCTGCGCATGCCCTACTGCGAGGTGAGCATCAAGCTGCTCGACGAGCAGGGCCACTACCAGCGTGAAGCCCGGACCAATGAAATCGGCAACCTGTGCATTCGCGGTGCGACTGTGTTCAAGGGTTATCTGCAGAGCAGCAAGAACAGCGGCATCTGGGTCGATGGCGACTGGTTCAATACCGGCGACCTGGGCCGCATCGACGCCGACGGTTATATCTGGCTGACCGGGCGCAGCAAGGACCTGATCATCCGCGGCGGGCACAATATCGACCCGCAGATGATCGAAGAAGCGCTGCACAAGCACCCCGCCGTGGCCATGGCCGCTGCGGTCGGCAAACCGGATGAGAAGGCCGGCGAACTGCCGGTGGTCTATGTGCAGCTCAAGCCCGGCGCCCAGGCCAGCGAGGCCGAATTGCTGGCCCACGCCGCCGCGCATATCCCCGAACGCGCCGCCATTCCCAAGGATGTGTGGATTATCGACGCTATTCCGCTCACCGCGGTTGGCAAGACGTTCAAGCCTAGCCTACGCTTCGATGCCATTGCCCGTGCCTACCAAATAGCCCTGGCTGAACTGGACGCCAAGGTACGGGTTGAAGTACGCAGCGATGAGCAGCGCGGTCAGGTGGCGCATATCCATCTGTCCCACAAGGATGCCGCGCTGGCACAGGCAGTGGCCAAGCGTCTGGCGGGTTTCGCCATAGGTTTCGAGTTGCATCACGACCACTGAAGTGCGCACTGGCGCAGGGATTGCGCAAAAACGTGACCGAGGGTTCAATTTAAGCACCATCGGTCACTCGGATTTACACCAAGGATTGTCAGACCTCGATTGGAGGAATATGGTCGTCCCAGGTGTTCGCCCACAATGCAGGGAGCGTTAGCGATGCCAGTCACAGTGTTCCATCAGCCGTACCCGTCACTTTCATGAAAAATGCCAAGTGGCAGGTCGACCTGCAGCAACTACGGCAACTGCGACTGTTCAATAATGTCGCGGTCAGCAGCATCAGCCAGCTGCTCAAGGAGTTTCGCGCCTGCGACCTGGAGTCCGGCGAAGTCCTGCTATCGCCCTTCAACCGCAACCAATACCTCTACCTGCTGCTCAAAGGCCAGCTCAAGGTCTATCTCGGCTCCATGGACAGTCTGGCGGTCAGCATCCTGAATGTCGGCGACTGTGCCGGCGAAATCAGCTTTATCGACAACGAACACCCTTGCGCCTATGTGGTGGCGACCGAGCCGAGCAGCGTGCTGCGCCTGCACCGCGAATCGCTGTTCCAGCTGTTCCAGCAATCCCCCGAACTGATGCAGAACATGCTGGCGCTGCTCTGCGAACGGGTGCGCCAAGGCAACAGCACCATCATCAGCAGCGAGCATACGGCCAATATCGACGTCCTCACCGGCGCCTATAACCGCCGCTGGCTGGAGCATATGTTCGAGCGTGAAAGCACCCGCAGCGCCTTCAATGGCAAACCGCTGTGCATGCTGATGCTGGATGTCGACCACTTCAAAGTCTACAACGACCAGCATGGTCACCTCGCCGGCGACTATGCGCTCACCCTGGTGGCCCATACGCTGCGCAACCAGCTGCGGCCGAAAGACAGCCTGACCCGTTTCGGCGGTGAGGAGTTCGTCATTCTGCTGCCGGAAATCGCCGAAGAAGAAGCCCGCGGCATCGGTGAGCGGCTGCGCCTGGCCCTGCGCAAGGTCAGTTCCTTTCACTCCCCCATCGGCGTTCTACCAGGCGTGACCGTCTCCATCGGCCTGGCCCAGATGCGTCCGAAAGACAGCCTGCAAGGCTTGATCGCCCGCGCCGACAGCGCGCTGTACCGCGCCAAGCAACAGGGCCGCGACTGCCTCTGCGGCTAAGAATCTATTTACGATCTGCTGCGCGTCGGCCATCCGGCGTTAAAAACAGCCTCGGAATGCTCATTTACAGCTAGTAAACTGCGCTTCCTCGCCTGTTTTTGCCTTGTCTGGCTCTAGCTCGCGAGATCGTAAACAGGTTCTAACGCCCTTCAATCCCGCTATCGCTCTGTTAGAGTCGGCGCATAACAATCACGCCCGGATGGCACCCTATGCGCAAACTTCTACTGAGCCTGCTGGTTCTGCTCTTGCTCGGCGCAGGCCTGGTCTTCGCCCTGCCCTCGCTACTCGACCGCACGCTGAATAGCGTCGAGTCGCCCGCGCCCTACCCCGCCAGCGCACCGGCCAAGCAACTGCATAGCAGCCTGTTTATCGCCGACTTGCATGATGACGCGCTGCTCTGGGAGCGCGACCTGCTCAAACGCTATGACTTCGGCCACTCCGACTTGCCGCGCATGCTCGAAGGCCGCGTCGGACTGCAAGTCTTCTCCACCGTGACCAAGACCCCGCGCGGCCTCAACTACGAAAGCAACAGCGCCGAAACCGACAACCTCACCCTGCTGGCCATGGCCCAGCGCTGGCCCCGGGAAACCTGGAGCAGCCTGCTGCAACGCGCCCTGTATCAAGCCCACAAGCTGCAACAAGCCAGCGCCGGCAGCCAGGGCCGCTTGAGCCTGATCCGCACCCGCAGCGACTTCGCCGCCTTTATCCAGGCCTGGCAGCAGGACCCGCAGCGCGTTGCCGCCATCCTCGCCAGCGAAGGGCTGCACCCGCTGGAGGGGAAGCTGGAGAACGTCGAGCGCCTGTACGACGCCGGTTTCCGTATCGCCGGCCTGACCCACTTCTTCGACAACGAAGTCGGCGGCTCGGCCCACGGCCTGGCCAAAGGCGGCCTGACCCCGTTTGGCCGTCAGGTGATCCAGCGCCTGGAAGAAAAAGCCATGCTGATCGACCTGGCCCACGCCTCGCGTCCGCTGATCGACGATGTGCTGGCCGTGGCCACACGCCCCGTGCTGGTGTCCCACACCGGCGTCGAAGGCACCTGCAAGGGCACCCGCAACCTCAGCGACAAACACCTGCAAGGCATAGCCGCCAGCGGCGGGGTGGTCGGTATCGGCTACTGGGAGACGGCGGTGTGCGCCACCTCGGTCGCGGCCATAGTCCAGGCGATCCGCTACACCGCCGACAAGATCGGCGTGCAGCATGTCGCCCTGGGCTCGGACTTCAACGGCACCATCCACGCGCCCTTCGATGTCACCGGCCTGGCGCAACTGACCGAAGGCCTGCTCAAGGCCGGCTTCAGCCCCAGCGAGATTGCCGCGATCATGGGCGGCAATGTGCAGCGCCTGCTGCTTGCCAGCCTTCCCGAGCATTGAGTAAAACCGCCCAATGGCCGCTATCCGGCGCGGCACTTCGCCGCGCCGGCTTCTTGCTTTACACTGGCGACCGTTCACTCCTTAACCAATTGACGAGATGACCGTGCTCAAAGCACTCAAGAAAATGTTCGGCAAAACCGAGGGCGGGCAGCCCAGCCCAGCAAGCCAGCCCGCTACGCCTGCAACGCCTCGCGCTAACGCTGCCCCCAGCGACAACCGCAACCGCACCGCCGCACCGCGCCCAACCGCCAGCGAGCCGGACCACTCTGCCGCCGCAACGGCCACTAGCGACAGCGCCGAGCATTCGCGCCCGGAGAAAAAACCGCGCCGCGAACGTGCGGCCAAACCCCTGGATACCTGGAAACTGGAAGACTTCAAGGTCGAGCCGGCCGAGGGTAAGACCCGCTTCCACGACTTCAAGCTCTCTCCCGAGCTGATGCACGCCATCCACGACCTGGGTTTTCCCTACTGCACGCCGATCCAGGCCCAGGTACTGGGTTACACCCTGAACGGCCAGGACGCCATCGGCCGCGCCCAGACCGGCACCGGCAAGACCGCCGCCTTCCTGATCTCGATCATCACCCAGCTGCTGCAGACCCCACCGCCGAAAGAGCGCTATATGGGCGAGCCGCGGGCGCTGATCATCGCGCCGACCCGCGAACTGGTGGTGCAGATCGCCAAGGACGCCGCCGACCTGACCAAGTACACCGGCCTCAACGTCATGACGTTTGTCGGCGGCATGGACTTCGACAAGCAGCTCAAGCACCTCGAAGCCCGTCACTGCGACATCCTCGTGGCCACCCCGGGCCGCCTGCTCGACTTCAACCAGCGCGG
>NZ_JAUYNP010000019.1 GCF_030696055.1 Pseudomonas sp.
CGAGCGAAATCCACCGCGATAAAGTTGCCTTTCGAGGGAATCCAGCTCAGGCCCAGCTCGCGCAAACCGGCTTCCTGCTGCGCCCTGCCGGCATCATTGACCGGACGGCTTTTGGCCAGGTACTCGGCATCCTCCAGCGCCGCACAGGCGGCGGCCAGGGCCAGGCTATTGACGTTGAACGGCTGGCGCACGCGATTGAGCACGCCGGCGATCTGCGCCGAACTGATGGCATAACCGACCCGCAACGCCGCCAGGCCGTAGGCCTTGGAGAAGGTGCGCGAGACCAGCAGATTCTCGTGCTTAGCCAGATATTCCAGGCCATCCGGCAATTCGTCGCCTTCGGCATACTCGATATAGGCCTCATCCAGCACCACCAGCACATTACCTGGCACGCGAGCGAGGAAGCGCTCCAGCGCGTCCGGACCAAACCAAGTACCGGTGGGGTTGTTCGGGTTGGCGATAAACACCACCCGGGTATTGGCGTCGATGGCGGCCAGCATGGCTTCGAGGTCGTGACCATAGTCCTTGGCCGGCACCACCTTGCCCTGGGCGCCCACGGCCTGGGTGGCGATCGGATACACGGCGAAGGCGTATTCGCTGAATACCGCATTCAGCCCCGGCGCCAGGTAGGCACGGGCGACCAGGTCGAGGATATCGTTGGAGCCGTTGCCCAGGGTGACCTGGCTGATCTGCACGCCGCAACGCGCGGCCAGGCGGCTTTTCAGCTCGAAGCCATTGCCATCGGGATAACGGGTCAGCTCGGCCAGCTCAAAGCGGATCGCTTCCAGCGCCTTGGGGCTGGGGCCCAGCGGGTTTTCGTTGCTGGCCAGCTTAACGATGCTCGCCGGATCCAGATCCAGCTCACGGGCCAATTCATCCACCGGCTTGCCGGGCACGTAGGGCGATAGCTGCTGTACGCCTGGTTGGGCCAGGGCGAGGAAATCGGTCATAGCAAAGCCTCAAGCTTAAAGCCGCAAGCCCCAAGTACAGCCAGGCGTCGATCCGCTTGAAGCTCGAGACTTGGCGCTTGCCGCAGCAGTTTTAAAGTACCGCTTTGGGATAGGAGCCCAGCACCTTGAGCGCCACGGCTTCCTGATTGATCTTTTCCAGCACGTCCTTGATCAGCGGATCGCGATGGTGGCCGACGAAGTCGATAAAGAACACGTAGGTCCACTTGCCGCTGCGCGACGGGCGGGTCTCGATGCGGGTCAGGTCGATGCCGTTGCTGTGGAATGGCACCAACAGCTCATGCAACGCGCCCGGCTTGTTGCGCATGGAGACGATGATCGAGGTCTTGTCGTCGCCGGTCGGCGGCACTTCCTGGCTGCCGATGATCAAGAAGCGCGTGGAGTTGTCCGGACGGTCTTCGATCTTCTCCGCCAGCTTGGTCAGGCCATAGAGGCTGGCCGCCATATCGCCGGCGATAGCCGCCGAGTTCCACTCGCTCTTCACCCGTTTGGCCGCATCGGCATTGCTCGACACCGCCACCCGCTCGACGTTGGGGTAATGCGAGTCCAGCCACTTGCGGCACTGGGCCAGGGACTGAGCGTGGGAATAGATGCGGGTGATCTTGTCGGTCTTGGTGGTTTCACCGACCAGCAGGTGGTGGTGAATGCGCAGCTCGACTTCGCCACAGATGACCATGTCGTGTTCGAGGAAGCTGTCCAGGGTGTGGTTGACCGCGCCTTCGGTGGAATTCTCCACCGGCACCACGCCGAAATTGACCGCACCGGCGGCCACTTCACGGAACACTTCGTCGATCGCCGCCATCGGCTGGCTGATCACCGCGTGGCCGAAATGCTTCATCGCCGCTGCCTGGGTGAAGGTGCCCTCGGGGCCGAGGTAGGCGACCTTCAACGGGTTCTCCAGGGCCAGGCAGGAGGACATGATTTCGCGGAACAGCCGCGCCATTTCCTCGTTGCCCAGCGGACCCTGGTTGCGTTCCATGACGCGCTTGAGCACCTGAGCTTCGCGCTCGGGGCGGTAGAACACGGGTTTCTCGCCTGCCGGCAGGGCCTTCATCTTTACCCGCGCCACTTCTTCGGCGCAGCGCGCGCGGTCGCTGATCAGCTCGAG
This sequence comes from Pseudomonas sp., assembly GCF_030696055.1. GTDB lineage: Bacteria > Pseudomonadota > Gammaproteobacteria > Pseudomonadales > Pseudomonadaceae > Aquipseudomonas. The sequence goes on from NZ_JAUYNP010000019.1 coordinate 2,077, forward strand.
AATCTTCTCATCGAGGTTGTCGATGCGCAGGCGCAGGGCCTGCAGTTCCTGTTCGGACATCAGCCGTGCTCCTTCTCGAACTCGGCCATATAGGCGACCAGCGCCTGCACGGCATCCAGACCCACGGCGTTATAGATGGAGGCGCGCATGCCGCCCACCGAACGGTGGCCTTTGAGGTTGAGCAGGCCACGGGCATCGGCGCCGGCGAGGAAGGGCTTGTCCAGACGATCATCGGCCAGACGGAACGGCACGTTCATCCAGGAGCGGGCATTGTGGGCGATCGGGTTGCTGTACAACTCGCTGCTGTCGATGACCTTGTACAGCAGGTCCTTCTTGGCGCGGTTGATACGCTCCATGGCCTCGACACCGCCCTGCTCCTTCAGCCACTCGAACACCAGGCCGGACAGGTACCAGGAGAAAGTCGCCGGGGTGTTGTACATCGAGCCGTTATCGGCGGCGATCTTGTAATTGAGCATGGTCGGGCAGTGGCTGCGCGCACGGCCCAACAGGTCTTCGCGCACTATGGTGACGACCAGGCCGCTGGGGCCGATATTTTTCTGCGCGCCGGCATAGATCAGGCCGAATTTCGACACATCGATGGGACGCGAGAGGATATCCGAGGACATATCCGCCACCAGCGGCACGTCGCCCACTTCGGGAATCCAGTCGAACTGCAGGCCACCGATGGTTTCGTTGCTGGCGTAGTGCAGGTAAGCGGCGTCTTTCGACAGCTTCCACTCGTTCTGCCCGGGAATCGCGAAGTAATCGTAAGGCTTGGCGCTGGCGGCGACATTGATAGTGCCGAAGCGGCTGGCTTCTTCGATGCTTTTCTTCGACCAGATGCCGGTGTCGATATAGTCGGCGACGCCGTCTTCCGGCAGCAGGTTGAGCGGAATCTCGGCGAACTGCTGGCTGGCACCGCCCTGCAGGAACAGCACCTTGTAGTCATTGGGGATGACCAGCAGATCACGCAGATCCTGCTCGGCCTTCTCGGCAATGGCGGTGTATTCGTCGCTGCGGTGGCTCATCTCCATCACCGACAGGCCTTTACCCTGCCAATCGAGGAGCTCCGCTTGGGCGCGTTGCAGAACAGCTTCAGGAAGCGCGGCCGGGCCGGCGCAGAAGTTAAAGGCTCGCTTGCTCACATCCACTCTCGCTCAAAAATGGTGGGCGGGCTGGCCATCGCCAGCAGCCGCCAAATCCTACGCCGTCACGGGCGGGTAGCCCCGCCCTGACAGATCACTCTTCGCTGACCGGGCTCTCGTCGGCGCCGCTGTCAGATGCTTCCACGGCATCGTCCACTGCAGCCTCAAAACCCTCTTCGCCTTCCAGCAGCTCGTCGTCTTCCTCGGCGGAAGGCTCCTGCACCCGCTCCAGACCGACCAGGGTTTCATCCTTGGCCAGCTTGATCAGGGTCACGCCCTGGGTGTTACGTCCCAGGCTGGAGACTTCGCTGACGCGAGTACGCACCAGGGTGCCCTGATCGGAAATCAGCATGATTTCCTCAGCGTCGAGCACCTGTACCGCGCCGACCAGCTTGCCGTTACGCTCGTTGCTGACCATGGCGATCACGCCCTGGCCGCCACGACCGCGCCGGGGGAACTCGGCCATGGCGGTGCGCTTGCCGTAACCACGCTCGGAGGCGGTGAGAATCTGCGCCTCGGCCTCAGGGATCAGCATGGAGATGATCTGCTGACCTTCGGCCAGACGCATACCGCGCACGCCGCGGGCGGTACGGCCCATGGTGCGTACCTTGCTCTCCTTGAAGCGAATCACCTTGCCGCCGTCGGAGAACATCATCACTTCACGGGCGCCGTCAGTCACCGCCGCGGAGATCAGGGTGTCGTCTTCATCCAGCTTCAGGGCAATCAGGCCCGAGCTACGCGGACGACTGAATTGCACCAACGGGGTCTTCTTCACCGTGCCCTTGGCGGTGGCCATAAAGATATAGGCACCGGTCGGCTCGTCTTCGCCCTCGGCATCGTCGGCGTCATCGCCTTCGGCCAGGTCTTCGACTTCGTCCTGCTCGACTACCACGCCTTCGATATCGTCCGACTCGTCGCCTTCCGGCGCTTGCTGGCGCAGCGCTTCCAGGTCGACCTGGAGCATGGCGGTGATGCGTTCACCCTCATCCAGCGGCAACAGGTTGACCAGCGGACGGCCGCGAGCGGCACGGGAGGCCTCCGGAATCTCATAGGTCTTCAGCCAGTACACCTTACCCTTGCTGGAGAACAGCAACAGGGTGGAATGGCTGTTGGCGACCAACAGGTGTTCGATATAGTCCTCGTCCTTGACCCCGGTAGCCGACTTGCCTTTGCCGCCGCGACGCTGGGCCTGGTAGGCGGTCAGCGGCTGCGACTTGGCGTAACCACCATGGGAGATGGTGACCACCCGCTCCTCTTCGGTGATCAGGTCGGCCAGGGTCAGGTCCAGGCGGTTATCCAGGATCTCGGTGCGGCGGGCATCGCCGAACTCGGCCTTGACCGCTTCCAGCTCCTCGCGGATCACTTCCATCAGGCGCACGGCGCTGGTGAGGATGCGGATCAGCTCGCCGATCTGGTTGAGGATTTCCTGGTACTCGGCCAGCAGCTTCTCGTGCTCCAGACCGGTCAGGCGGTGCAGGCGCAGGTCGAGGATGGCCTGGGCCTGGTCCGGCGAGAGGAAGTACTTGCCGTCGCGCAGACCATACTGCGGCTCCAGATCATCCGGGCGGCAGGCATCGGCGCCGGCACGCTCGACCATGGTTTCAACCGCGCTGGATTCCCAGGCGGTGGCGATCAGCGCCAGCTTGGCTTCGGCCGGGGTCGGCGACGCCTTGATCAGGGCGATCACCGGATCGATGTTGGACAGGGCAACCGCCTGACCTTCGAGGATGTGCCCGCGCTCGCGCGCCTTGCGCAGCTCGAATACGGTACGCCGGGTGACCACTTCACGGCGGTGCAGAATAAAAGCTTCGAGCATGTCCTTGAGGTTGAGGACTTTCGGCTGGCCGTCGATCAGGGCAACCACGTTGATGCCGAACACGCACTGCATCTGGGTCTGGGCGTAGAGGTTATTCAGCACTACTTCCGGCACTTCGCCGCGGCGCAGCTCGATGACGATGCGCATGCCGTCCTTGTCGGACTCATCGCGCAGCTCGGTGATGCCTTCGAGTTTCTTCTCTTTGACCAGCTCGGCGATCTTCTCGATCAGGCGCGCCTTGTTCAGCTGGTACGGCAGCTCGCTGACGATGATCTGCTGGCGACCGCCGACCTTATCGATGTCTTCGATAATAGCGCGAGCCCGCATATAGATACGTCCGCGACCGGTGCGGTAGGCCTCGATAATGCCGGCGCGACCGTTGATGATCGCCGCCGTGGGGAAGTCCGGGCCCGGGATGTACTGCATCAGTTCATCGACCGTCAGCTCGCCGTTATCGATCAGGGCCAGGCAGCCATTGATCACTTCCGTGAGGTTGTGCGGCGGAATATTGGTGGCCATGCCCACGGCGATACCGCTGGAGCCGTTGACCAACAGGTTGGGGATCTTGGTCGGCATGACCGCCGGGATCATCTCGGTGCCGTCGTAGTTCGGCACCCAGTCCACGGTTTCTTTGTGCAGGTCGGCCAGCAGCTCGTGGGCCAGCTTGGTCATGCGCACTTCGGTGTAACGCATGGCGGCCGCGTTATCGCCGTCCACCGAACCGAAGTTGCCTTGGCCGTCGACCAGCAGGTAGCGCAGGGAGAATGGCTGGGCCATACGTACGATGGTGTCGTACACCGCGGTATCACCGTGGGGGTGATACTTACCGATCACGTCACCGACCACACGGGCGGACTTCTTATATGCCTTGTTCCAGTCGTTGCCCAACTCGCTCATCGCAAACAACACGCGGCGGTGCACGGGCTTCAAGCCATCGCGTGCATCCGGCAGAGCGCGCCCAACGATCACGCTCATCGCGTAATCGAGGTAGGACTGCTTGAGTTCGTCTTCAATATTGACCGGGAGGATTTCTTTGGCCAGTTCGCCCATAAGAAGCCAGGTTCCTTTGCTTTAGTAGTATGCGAGGTCCAGCGAGAAGCGCGGGATAGTAACACAAGCGACTAGTCTCAAGCTGCAAGCCGTAAGCTGCAAGCAAGAGCCACGCAGCTGCTTTTCCGCTTGCACGCGTATAGCTTGCCGCTTCAATGCAAACGCTTGCGGCACATCAATTGCGCCATTTTCGCCGCATCGGGTCGATCGATCACGCCTTTTTCGGTAACGATAAAGTCGATCAGATCCGCCGGCGTCACATCGAACACCGGATTGAATGCCTCCACCCCGCCCGCCATGCGCTGGCCACCCAGCTCGAGCAGCTCGCTGGCGTCACGCTCCTCGAGGACGATATCGTCGCCATGTTCCATGGCCATGTCGATGGTCGAACTGGGGGCCACCACCATAAAGCGCACGCCGTGGTGCATGGCATTGACCGCCAGCTGGTAGGTGCCGATCTTGTTGGCCACATCGCCATTGGCGGCGATGCGGTCGGCCCCGACTATGACCCAGGTGATGCCACGGGTCTTCATCAGGTGCGCGGCGGCCGAATCGGCGCTCACGGTAACCGGAATGCCATCGGTAGCCAGCTCCCAGGCGGTCAGGCGCGAGCCTTGCAGCCAGGGCCGGGTTTCGTCGGCATACACCCGCCCGACCAAGCCCTCCAGATGCGCCGCGCGAATCACCCCCAGGGCCGTGCCGAAACCGCCGGTGGCCAGGGCCCCGGCATTGCAGTGGGTGAGCAGGTTTTGCAGGTTGCCCTGATGCTTGCGGATCAGCTCGACGCCGAGCTGGGCCATGGTCAGGTTGGCTTCGCGATCGCTCTGGTGAATGCCCACGGCTTCGGCTTCCATCACTGCCAGTGGGTCATCGCGTTCTTTCAGGCGGTCCAGACGATCACGCATGCGATTCAACGCCCAGAACAGATTGACCGCGGTCGGGCGCGTAGCGGCCAGTAGGGCAAAATCCTCCTGCAACGCCGCGCGCCAATCGCCCCCCGCGGCCAAGCGCGCACGCACGGCCAACACCACGGCATAGGCCGCGGCAATCCCAATAGCCGGCGCGCCGCGTACCACCATGCGGCGAATGGCCTCGGCCACATCCGCCGCGGTGTGATAGCTGCGCCAGCTTTCCTCGAAAGGCAGCACGCGCTGATCGAGCAGATGCAGAGCACCATCGCGCCATGCAATGGCCGTAACCTTCTCTGCCGCTAGCAACTGCTCGCGCATCACACACCTCCACCGGAAAAAGCCGGCCATTATACGCACACAGCCCCGCGCATCGCGCCAGCAGCCCGCCACTTAAGGCGTGTGCAGCTTCAAGCCTAGGGCGTTCCCCTATAAACTCGCCACTTTATTGACCGCCGGAAGCGCCACCATGCCCGAAGCCCCCTTAGACCTCCTGCTGCTGCCGACCTGGCTGGTACCGGTGGAACCCGCAGGCGTGGTATTGCACGAGCATGGGCTGGGTATTCGCGATGGGCGCATCGCGCTGATCGCCCCGCGCGCCGAGGCGCTCAAGCATGCCGCCCTGGAAATACGCGAACTGCCGGGGCGCCTGCTCACGCCGGGCCTGGTCAACGCCCACGGGCATGCGGCCATGACCCTGTTCCGCGGCCTGGCCGACGACCTGCCGCTGATGACCTGGCTGGAACAGCATATCTGGCCGGCCGAAGCCAAGTGGGTCGACGAGCAGTTCGTCCAGGACGGCACCGAGCTGGCCATAGCCGAGCAGCTCAAGGGCGGCATCAGTTGCTTCTCCGATATGTACTTCTTCCCGGAAATGGCCTGCGAGCTGGTGCACAAGAGCGGCATCCGTGCGCAAATCTGCATCCCCGTGCTGGACTTTCCCATCCCCGGCGCCCGTGACGCCGACGAGGCGCTGCGCAAGGGCCTGAGCCTGTTCGACGACCTCAAGCAGCACCCGCGCCTGGGCGTCGCCTTCGGCCCCCATGCGCCCTACACGGTCAGCGACGACAAGCTGGAAACCATCCGCATGCTCGCCGAAGAGCTGGACGCCGGCATTCATATGCACGTGCACGAGAGCGCCTTCGAAGTGCAGCAGAGCCTGGAGCAGCGCGGCGAACGCCCATTGGCCCGTCTGGCGCGCCTGGGTTTGCTCGGCCCACGCTTTCAGGCCGTGCATATGACCCAGATCGACGACGAAGACCTGGCCCTGCTGGTGGCCAGCAATACCAGCGTGATCCACTGCCCGGAATCCAACCTGAAACTGGCCAGTGGCTTCTGCCCGGTGGAAAAGCTCTGGCAGGCCGGGGTCAACGTGGCCATAGGCACCGATGGCGCGGCGAGCAATAACGATCTCGACCTGCTCGGCGAGACCCGCACCGCCGCCCTGCTGGCCAAGGCCGTCGCCGGCTCGGCCACCGCCCTGAACGCCCATAGCGCCCTGCGCATGGCCACCCTGAATGGCGCCCGCGCCCTCGGCCTGGACGAGCAGATCGGCTCATTGGAGCTGGGCAAAGCCGCCGACCTGGCGGTATTCGACCTCTCCGGCCTGGCCCAGCAACCTGTCTACGACCCGGTGTCGCAGCTGATTTATGCCGGCGGCCGGGCCTGCGTCGAGCACCTCTGGGTCGGCGGCAAGCAGCTGCTGGATGGCGGCCAGCTGACCCGCCTGGACGAGGCGCGGATCATCGCCAATGCCCGCGCCTGGGGCGCGAAGATCGCCGCCAGATAACCCGTAGCCCGGATGAAATCCGGGATAGGCGTTACAAGGCCATTTCCCGGATTGCATCCGGGCTACACCAAGCACTGCGACAAACTGACATACATTGCCTCGCCAACAGCCGCCCACGCCACAGCGCTAAGCTGGCAACATAAGCGCTTCGCGCCGCAGCCTGAATCAGGGATTTATATGAGCAACGTCGATCACGCCGAAATCGCCAAATTCGAAGCCCTCGCCCACCGCTGGTGGGACCGGGAAAGCGAGTTCAAGCCACTGCATGACATCAACCCGCTGCGGGTCAACTGGATCGACGAACGCGTCGGCCTGGCCGGCAAGAAGGTACTCGACGTCGGCTGCGGCGGCGGCATTCTCAGCGAATCCATGGCCCAACGCGGCGCGACCGTGACCGGCATCGATATGGGCGAAGCGCCGCTGACCGTGGCCCAGCTGCATCAGCTGGAGTCCGGGGTGACGGTGGACTACCGGCAGATCACCGCCGAAGCCCTGGCCGCGGAAATGCCCGGGCAGTTCGATGTGGTCACCTGCCTGGAAATGCTCGAACACGTGCCGGATCCGGCTTCGGTGATCCGCGCCTGCTACAACCTGGTCAAGCCCGGTGGCCAGGTGTTCTTCTCCACCATCAACCGCAACCCCAAGGCCTACCTGTTCGCCATTATCGGCGCCGAGTACCTGATGCGTTTGCTGCCGCGCGGCACCCATGACTTCAAGAAGTTTATCCGCCCCTCCGAGCTGGGCGCCTGGAGCCGCGAGGCCGGCCTGCTGGTCAAGGACATCATCGGTCTGACCTACAACCCGCTGACCAAGCGCTACAAGCTGGAAGCGGATGTCGAGGTCAACTATATGCTCCAGACACTCAAGGAGGTCTGATGCGTTTGCGCGCGGTTCTATTCGATATGGACGGCACCTTGCTCGACAGTGCGCCGGACTTTATCGCCATCTGCCAGGCCATGCGTGCCGAACGCGACCTGCCGCCTATTGCCGACAAGCTGATCCGCGACCAGGTCTCCGGCGGAGCCCGCGCCATGGTCGCCTGCACCTTCGCCATGGACCCGGAGGCCGAGGGCTTCGAGGCCTTGCGCCTGGAATTCCTCGAGCGCTATCAGGAGCACTGCGCCGTGCTGACTCGCCCGTTCGATGGCATCGAGGCCCTGCTGGCCGATATCGAACAGGCCCAGCTGATCTGGGGCGTGGCGACCAATAAGCCGCTGCGTTACGCCGAGCCGATCATGCAGCAACTCGGCCTGGCCAGCCGCTCGGCGGTGCTGGTCTGCCCGGACCACGTCAGCCGCAGCAAGCCCGACCCGGAGATGCTTCTGCTGGCCTGCGCCCAGATTGGCGTGCAGCCCGGCGAGACCTTGTTTATCGGTGACGATGAGCGCGATATCGAGGCCGGCCGCGCCGCCGGCTGCAAGACCGCGGCGGTCACCTACGGCTATATCCACCCGCAGGACAATCCGCGCAACTGGGGCGCCGACCTGGTGGTCGACCACCCGCTGGAGCTGCGCACCGTGCTCGACCAGACGCTGGGCGATTGCTGACGCAGCAGCTGCAAGCCGGTATGCGGCCAAAAGCCTGCCCCAACTCTTTTGCTTTTAACTTGATGCTTGCCGCTTGAGGCTTGCAGCTCTCCGGAGGAGCCTCCCATGTTTGACTATTCCGTCCGTCCCGAACTGCTTAAAGGCCGGGTGATCCTGGTCACCGGCGCCGGCCGCGGGATTGGCGCGGCTGCCGCGAAAACCTTCGCCGCCCATGGCGCGACGGTGCTGCTGCTGGGCAAGAGCGAAGCAAACCTCAGCCAGGTGTATGACGCCATCGAGGCCGCCGGTCATCCGCAAGCGGCGGTGATCCCGTTCAACCTGGAAACCGCCCTGCCGCACCAGTACGACGAACTGGCGGCGATGATCGAAAACGAGTTCGGCAAACTCGACGGCCTGCTGCACAACGCCTCGATCATCGGCCCGCGCACGCCGCTGGAGCAGCTGTCCGGCGACAACTTCATGCGCGTGATGCAGGTCAACGTCAACGCCATGTTTATGCTCACCAGCACCCTGCTGCCGCTGCTCAAGCTCTCGGCCGACGCCTCGGTGGTATTCACCTCCAGCAGCGTCGGGCGCAAGGGCCGGGCTTACTGGGGCGCCTATGCGGTGTCCAAGTTCGCCACCGAGGGTTTGATGCAGGTATTGGCCGATGAGGTCGACGGCATCGCCAACGTGCGCGCCAACAGCGTCAACCCGGGCGCGACCCGCACCGACATGCGCGCCCAGGCCTACCCGGGCGAGAACCCGGCGAACAACCCGCTGCCCGAGGCGATCATGCCGGTCTACCTGTACCTGATGGGTCCAGACAGCATAGGCGTCAATGGTCAGGCATTTGACGCGCAATAACTCACGGTCTGCTGCGCGTCGGCCCTGCGGCGTTAAAAACAGGCTCGGAATGCTCATGTACAAAAGTACACTCCGCTTCCTCGCCTGTTTTTGCCTTGCAGGACTCTAGCTCGCGAGACCTTAAACAACCTTTTAAGGATTTCGCCGGTTTTCCGACGGCCATTTTGCTGACTGGCAGCCAATTGCCAGCAGCCACGCCAGTTAACCGGCAAAAGCTTGCCGCCCGCCCTCGGCGCATAGCGGCAACCCTATGAAATAAAAGCACTTTCCAGCCAATATAAAGATTGGCACGGAATTCGCTCTACCCCTGATATCGACGCGAATAGCGCAAGAGGTAGAGCTTTATGGCCCCGCACAACCAGTCCAATACCATCGACTTCGACGCTGCCAAACTACAGCGCCTGGGTTATGCCAGCCGCATCCAGAAATCACTGAAGCCGGTCAGCCTGGCGCAACTGCGTCAGCAACTGAGCCTGCAGCTGCAGACCTCCCTGGAAGCCGAGCGCATCCTCGAGCTGTTCTACCGTGAAGTGCAACGCCTGGTGCCACTGGGCGCCCTGAGCTACCAGCTGGCTTCCTGCGACTTGCGCCTGGACCTGGGCGAACGCGGCAACCATTCGGCCGGCTACCGCTTGAGCCATGCCGGCGAATACCTCGGTGAACTGACCTTCCGCCGCAACCAGCGCTTCAGCGAAGACGAGCTTGGCCAGCTCGAATCCCTACTGGCCAGCCTGCTGTTCCCGCTGCGTAACGCCCTGCTCTACCGCGCGGCCTTGCAGAGCGCATTGCGCGACCCCCTGACCGAAACCGGCAACCGCGTCGCCATGAGCCAGACCCTCAAGCGCGAGGTCGACATCGCCCGGCGCAGCCTGCAGCCGCTGTCGGTGCTGATGGTCGATATCGACCACTTCAAGCAGATCAACGACAGCCACGGCCACAGCATTGGCGATGAGGCGCTCAAGGCAGTCGCCACGGCATTGAAAGACAGCCTGCGCAACGTCGACATGGTGTTCCGCTACGGCGGCGAAGAATTTATGGTGCTGCTGTCCAACACCAGCCGCGAAGCCGCCTCCATGGTCGGCGAGCGCCTGCGCATGGCGGTCATGGGCATCCAGTACCTGGTGGAAAACCGCGCCATCGAGCTGTCCGTCAGCCTCGGCTGCGCCAGCCTGTTGCCAGGCGAGTCCATGGAAAGCCTGCTGCGCCGCGCCGACAGCGCCCTCTATGTATCCAAGCGCGAAGGCCGTAACCGCCTGTCCATGGCCGGCTAAACGCAACAGCCAGAAAAAATTGCCTGGAGCAATTTTTAACGTCGCGCAGCGACGGCCCGAAGGGGGCCGCCACGGATGGCAGGCCATAAAAATGACCGGGAGAAATTTTTAACGTCGCGCAGCGACGGCCCGCAGGGTGGCCGCCATGGATGGCAGGCCATAAAAAAGGCGACCCTAGGGTCGCCTTTTTCACATCTAGCGCAGCCTATTACTCAGGCTTGCGGCCACGACCGAAGCCCGGGCGCTGACCTTCGCTGGTTGGCTGGCTGCGCCGCTTGACTGGCGCACCGGCCGGCTTGCGCGCCGGACGATCGGCCAGCTCCACGCCAGGACGCTTGGCCGCCGGCTTGGCCGGACGCTTCTTGTTGACGTCACGCGGACGCTCGGCCACCGGCGTGCCTTTGCCGGCCTGACCACGCCCCTGCTCGCTGCGGCCCGAGTCAGCACGCGGCGTGCGCACGGGGCGCTCGCCACGCTCGGCACCTTCGGCGCGCGGTGCGCGGGCACGACCCTGATCACCTTCCGCCACGCCATGGGCCGGGCGCAAGGTCCGTGTCGGACGCTCGGCGCGACCCACCGGCTTGGCCGATTTGCGCTGCAGGCGATCGATCTTGTCGCGGGTCTTTTCCTTCATATCCGGCAAGGCGATCGGCTTGAGGCCGACTTCTTCGCTGAGAATATCCACTTCGCGCTGGCTCATTTCGCGCCAGCGGCCCATGGTCAGGTCCGAGGTGATAAATACCGGACCGAAACGCACGCGCTTCAGGCGGCTGACCACCAGGCCCTGGGACTCCCACAGGCGGCGCACTTCGCGGTTACGGCCTTCCATCACCACGCAGTGGTACCAATGGTTGAAGCCTTCGCCGCCCGGCGCTTCCTTGATGTCGGTGAACTTGGCCGGGCCGTCTTCGAGCATCACCCCGGCTTTCAGGCGTTCGATCATCTCGTCGTCGACTTCACCGCGCACGCGCACGGCGTACTCACGGTCCATCTGGTAGGAGGGGTGCATCAAACGGTTGGCCAGTTCACCGTCGGTGGTGAACATCAGCAGGCCGGTGGTGTTGATGTCGAGGCGGCCGATATTGATCCAGCGGCCTTCTTTCGGCCGTGGCAGGCGGTCGAACACGGTCGGGCGACCTTCCGGGTCGTCACGGGTGCAGATCTCGCCTTCGGGCTTGTTATAGATAATGACGCGACGCACGCTCTCGGCGGCTTCTTCGCGGCGGATCACCTTGCCATCGACGGCAATGGCGTCATGCAGGTCGACCCGCATGCCCAGGCTGGCCACTGCGCCGTTGACCTTGACCCGGCCGGCACTGATCCAGGCTTCGATTTCGCGGCGTGAAGCCAGGCCCATGCGCGCCATGACTTTCTGCAGCTTTTCGCCTGCGGGGCTGTATTCTTCGGATTCACTCATCTGGGCACCTCCCGGTGTTTTCTCTGGTGATGGACGACCTAGGGTCGTCGAAGGGCCGCGGAGCATACGCGAAACGCGGCCTATTAGCACGGCTTGAGGCTAGCCGGCAGACGAACAGCCGTCAGCCTTTACGACAATCGGCCCATCCGCGCTAGCCTGTTACCCGTAGCCCGGATGCAATCCGGGACGATTCACGGGAACCCCCCCGGATTGCATCCGGGCTACCTATGAGGGGGCAATTCCGATTCATTCGACTGTTCGGCATCGGCTTCGACTGGATCATCACGCGCTGCCAGATCATCGAAATCGGTTTTCAAGCCCTGCTCCATCGAATCCAGCTCGGCCAGCAGGCTGCTGAAGCTGGTTTCCTCACCCGCCTCGACAGGCTCATCGACCAGGGCCAGGTCGGCGCGCGCCTGCAGGCTTGGCGGGGCCTCCAGTTCATCGTCGAAGGCCAGCACCGGCTCGGGTTCCAGCTCGCGCAGCGCCGCCAATGTCGGCAGCTCGTCGAGGTTTTTCAGGTTGAAGTGATCGAGAAACAACCGCGTGGTGGCGAACATTGCCGGTTTGCCCGGCACATCGCGGTAACCGACCACACGAATCCACTCGCGCTCCAACAGGGTCTTGACGATATGGCTGTTGAC
>NZ_JAUYNP010000020.1 GCF_030696055.1 Pseudomonas sp.
TCATTCAGGAGCACGTGGCGGGAGCGCTTGGTCTTGGTGCGTTCATGGATGGCGCGATCGGCTACCACGCGGCAAACGTGCGTCTGGCGGCCCTTGGTATCGACCTCATCCAGTCCAGGGCCATGATCTCCGCTGGTCGCATCCCGGTATAGAACGCAAATTCAAAGTAGGCCGCATAGATTCTGGTCGGCCAGTGATCGTTCGCATACAGGTGGCCGATGATCTGCTCAGCTTCGTCCACAGTGTTCCGGCGTGGGGCACCATTGACATGATTTCAGATGTTCCCTAGTGAACCTGAAACCCACTAAAACCGGCCTCCGTAGCCGGTTTTTTTGTGCCTGTATGTTTTAAATGATCCTGTACAACCGAGTTTTTGGGGATACGTTTAGGGGGGGCGCATGGTTCGCCGTTTGCACTGCTAGGGCTTCTGGGGTTTTCCCTGTATATGAATCGCTTCCAGATCAGCCCCGAGGAACGTGCCCTGACAACGCTCCTCGGCAGCGAATTCAAGGCCTACCAGGCGGAAGTGCGCCGCTGGCTATAAGACCTGCTTGCTCATCGTTAGAGCGGTCATCTGGAAACCAACGGCGACGTTTGGGGTGACACAAAGCCCACAAGGAATGAAGGATAGATTCGTATGCAGCCGAAAGAACATTGGGAACAGGTTTACTCCAGCAAAGCCGTCGATGAAGTCAGTTGGTTCCAGGAGCATGCGGCGCTGTCTCTGAAACTGATTCGGGATGCCGGTGTACCGCTAACGGCGTCGATCATTGATGTGGGTGGCGGGGCATCGACGCTGGTTGATGATCTCTTGGCCAACGGATATGGAAACGTCACGGTTCTCGATCTTTCCGGTGCAGCGCTGGCTGCGGCAAAGCACAGGCTCGGCGCTCGGGCAGCGGATGTGCAGTGGCTAGAAGCCAATATCATCGAAGCGGAGCTGGGATCGAACGCCTATGACGTGTGGCACGACAGGGCGGTATTTCACTTCCTGACCAGCGCAGAAGAACGCCATGCCTATGTTCGGGCCGTGCTGCGGGCGGTCAAGCCTGGCGGCCTCGTTATCGTGGCGACCTTCGCCGAGGATGGGCCCAGCAAATGCAGTGGCTTGCCTGTAATGCGTTACGACGCACAGGAGCTTCACGCAGAGTTTGGTGAGCCATTTGTCCTGCTTGGACATGAAAAAGAGTCGCACTACACGCCTGGTGGCAATGAACAAAAGTTCGTTTACTGCTTTTGCCGCAAGGTATAGCTCTTAGCGCTGGCTGAAAGCTTGCTCAGCCCCTCGCGCCGACTGACGGAAGCGGCAGATACTTTAAATCGCGCGTTTTTGAAACACCTGTCACTGTCCTGTCGCGTCAGCGTCATACGCCTGCCACTTGCTTTAGCTGCAATCGCTGCAACTCATCTGGAGGGGCGGCGATGCGAATTTGCGTGATCGGAGCGGGTTATGTGGGGCTGGTGTCGGCCGCGTGCTTTGCCGAAATGGGTAACAGCGTGATCTGCGTCGAGCGCGATGCAGCGCGTGTAGCCCGCTTGGCGCGTGGAGAGGCCCCTATTTATGAGCCAGGCCTGGAGCCGCTGCTCAAGGCTCATCTGGCCAGTGGACAGTTGCGCTTTACCGAGCAGCTGGCAGCAGGCATTGCCCTGGCAGAAATCGTCTTTATCGCAGTAGGTACGCCGAGCGGGGAGGATGGCTCGGCGGACCTGTCCCATGTACTGGCGGTTGCCGATGACCTGGGCGCTAGCTTGCAGCGTGCCTGCATAGTGGTCGATAAATCCACGGTGCCGGTGGGCACGGGCGAGCGAGTTGCGCAGCGGATCAACGCCGGCCTGCTACGGCGCGCCAAGCAGTGCAAGGTCACGGTGGCCAGCAACCCGGAATTTCTCAAGGAAGGCTCGGCCATCGACGACTTTATGCGTCCGGACCGGGTCATCATTGGCTGTGATGATCCGGCCAGTGCCGAGGTATTACGCCGTTTGTATGCGCCGTTTCTGCGCAATCATGAACGTCTGCTGTGCATGAGTCTGCGGGCGGCGGAGTTCAGCAAGTACGCCGCCAATGCCTTTCTCGCCACCAAGATTTCCTTTATCAACGAAATGGCCGGGCTGTGCGCTCGCCTGGATGTCGATATTGAGGAAGTTCGCCGCGGTATCGGCAGCGATAAACGCATAGGCACGCACTTTATCTATGCCGGCTGCGGCTATGGCGGTTCGTGCTTCCCCAAAGATGTGCGCGCCTTGATTCGCACCGCCGAGCAGGAAGGCATTGAACCCGGCATCCTGCGCGCAGTTGAAGCCCGCAATGCGCTGCAGAAAACCCTGTTGTTTCAGGCATTGCGTGAGCACTTTTCGGGTTATTTGCAGGGGCGCGTCGTGGCCCTCTGGGGATTGGCCTTCAAGCCAGGCACCGATGATTTGCGGGAAGCTCCCAGTCTGGTGCTGCTCGACGCCTTGCTGGCGGCGGGTGTGAGCGTCCAGGCCTGCGATCCGGTTGCCATTGGCGCGGTGGCTGAGCGCTATCCGCAGGCGCTCGACAGTGGCCAATTGCGCTTGAGTGAGTCGCCCTACGCAGTGGTCGAGGGGGCGGATGCCCTGGTGCTGATCACTGAGTGGAAGCAGTTCCGCCAGCCGGATTTTCAGCGTGTGCGCGCGTTGATGCGTATGCCGGTGTTGTTCGATGGTCGCAATATCTATGATGCCAAGCAGTTGGCTGAGCTGGGTTATCTCTATCGAGGTATAGGTCGGCCGGCGTTGGGGCATTGTAAGGTCCGCGCAGCCTGATAGACTGCGCCGGCATTTTTGTCCCACTTCTAAGGCTCCCCATGATCAAGAAATGCTTGTTCCCCGCAGCCGGTTACGGCACCCGTTTTTTGCCTGCAACCAAGGCGATGCCCAAAGAAATGCTGCCGATTGTGAACAAGCCGTTGATCCAGTACGGCGTCGAAGAGGCGCTGCAAGCCGGGCTGACGGAAATCGCCATGGTGACGGGCCGCGGCAAGCGGGCCTTGGAAGACCATTTTGACATCAGCTACGAACTCGAACACCAGATCCGCGATACCGACAAGGAAAAGTACCTGGTCGGCATTCGTCGCCTGATCAATGAGTGCAGCTTCTCCTATACCCGCCAGGTCGAGATGAAGGGCCTGGGCCACGCGATTCTCTGCGGTCGCCCGTTGATTGGCGATGAGCCTTTCGCCGTGGTCCTGGCCGATGACCTGTGCCTGAACCTGGAAGGCGACGGCGTGCTGACCCAGATGGTCAAACTGTACAACCAGTTCCGCTGCTCTATCGTGGCGATTCAGGAAGTGCCGCCGGAAGAGACCCACAAGTACGGGGTGATCTCCGGGGAGATGATCCGTGATGACATCTACCGGGTGAACAGCATGGTCGAGAAGCCCAAGCCGGAAGATGCGCCGTCGAACCTGGCGATTATCGGTCGCTATATCCTGACCCCGGATATTTTCGAGCTGATCGAGCAGACCGAGCCGGGCAAAGGCGGTGAAATCCAGATCACCGACGCCTTGATGAAGCAGGCCCAGACGGGTTGCGTGATCGCCTACAAATTCAAGGGCAAGCGCTTCGATTGCGGCGGTGCGGAAGGCTATATCGACGCCACCAACTTCTGCTTCGAAAACCTCTACAAGACGGGCAAGGCTTACTAAGCAAAGCCTGGC
>NZ_JAUYNP010000022.1 GCF_030696055.1 Pseudomonas sp.
AGACCTCGAACTCGCGCTGCGCATCAAGGCTGACCTGAAGCAGGGTCAGGCTGCGCTGAGTGAGTTGGGCAAGGCTGTTGAGGAAGTTGGCGACAAAGCCGCTGTAGCGGACAAGAACCTGGGCCAGGTTGGCGCAGCAGCCGACCAGCAGGCCGCTCGTATCAAGGCCATGGTCGCTGCCAGCCTGGCTCAGCAGTCCGCCCTGGATGGTGTTGCGGGCAGCACGGCGCGGGTTACCGGCGCGGTGCGTGAGGCCAATGCCAACTGGCGGGAAAGTGCCGCCGCGCAAAATGCCGCGATCAACACCTACCACAATGCCGAACGGGCCCAGCGTGAGCGCGCTTTGGCTGAGCAGAAGGCTGCAGAGCAAGCAGCCAAGGCCACTGCTGAAGCCGGCAAACAGGAAACCGCCCTGCGCAGGCTGCTGGGCAGCATCGACAGCACCGAGCGCGGCCATGTTACCGGCAACCGGACCATCTCCATCAATAAGGCCAACCTGTTCGGTGGCGAGAAAAAGGAAGGCGGCATCAAGGGCCCGCTGGACGTGATGATGGGCGGCCCTGCACAACCGGTTAACGCCAGCCTGGCCTCCATGTTGGGCGGCATCGTTCCAGCGTTTCGGGGCGTGGCCACGCTGTTCTTCGACGGCATGATCGGGGCGATGAACCCCTATCCAAAACCCTGGGCGATGCGCATGCGGCGGATCCTCAAGGGGTGGGATAACGACGAGGTGTGGTACCCGGAAAAGGCCCAGATCATCATGGTGCCGGTGAAACCGCTGGCGCTGTACCTGGCGCTGGATTTGTCGAGCAGCATGAATACGGAGACCGCCAACGGGCAAACGCGCCTGGAGAACATGAAGGCTGCGGTGATTGCGGCACTGCAGTTGATTGCCGAGATGGTGCTGCCCATGGTCGCGGTAGACATCATGATTGTGGGCTGGGGCGGTAATACCGGCGACTTCATGGCGCGCAGCTCAATCACTCGACGCGCTGTCAGCGCGGCAAGTATCGACGAGCTGATCGCCTGGGTCGAAGAGCGCACCGCCCCGAACAGCACCTATTTCCCGTCCGCGGTAGCAGATGCTCCGGGGTTCTTTGCGGCTAGCCCGGCCGGGTATGTGCGGATCTCATTGTTCATCACGGACGGTGGGCCAACTATTCCGGGTGTTGGCCCCGGCGATGAAGCAAACGATGCGGCGACCGAGGCCGGGCAAACACTGCTCGGCATCTCGAGCATCCGCGCATACGGCATCAATATCGACCTGGATGATACGAGTCAGACTGACAAGCTCGATAACACCGGAGATGACGGTGTACCGGTTGTCTCCGGTGGCGACCCCACGGCCCTGGTCGATGCGATCATGAATGCCCTAGGCAGTGTGTATGCGATGAACCCTGCCCATATCATCTATCAGGCATACACCGACCGCAGTTGGGGACGGGGCCTGGATCCAGCCATCCGCCTCGACCTCGACAGTTTCGCTGCCGTGGCGGACAAACTGTATGCAGAGCGGTTCGGGCTATGCATCAAGTGGACACGCCAGGACAAATTGGCCGTGTTCGTTGGTTCGATCATCAACCACATCGGTGGGTCGATCTATGTCAGCCGCCGTAGCGGCAAACTGGTGCTCAATCTCATCCGCGACGATTATGACGTCGAAGACCTGCCGCTGTTTACCCCGGACACGGGCCTGCTGGGTATCGACGATGACGATGCCACGGCCGATGACAAATCGGTCAACTGCGTGGTGGTGAAGTATCGCGACCCACTATCTAACGAAATCATGCAGGTGCGGGCGCGCAACCTCGCCGCGATCACCGCACACGGCCTCAATCAGCAGACCACCGAGTACATCGGCATTCCGTCCGGTACGCTCGCTGCCCGCGTGGCTCAGCGAGACCTGACTGCTTATTCCTCAGGGGTCAAGCGACTGAAGGTGCGCCTCGACCGGCGTGCGCGCGACAGCGTTTTTCCGGGCAGCGTGTTCCGTGTCTCCGACCCGCGGCGCGGCATCGAGAACCTGGTGCTGCGCGCCGGACGCGTCGAGGACGGTATTCTCACCAGCGGCCAAATCACCGTAGCCGCCATAAAGGATGTATTCGGCCTGCCCGAGACGAGCTATGCCGAGCCTGTGCTACCTGGGTGGACAGCACCTGACAGCACTGCGCTGCCCATCCAGTACCAGCGGCTTATCGAGTTGCCGTATCGCGACCTGGTACGCATCACCGCCCCTGCGGACATGGCGTTGATCGACGACACCGCCGCATTCCTGATGCCGCTCGCCTCCAAGCCTTCACCACTTTCGATGGGCTACGAGATCACCAGCCGTGTCGGCACCTCTGGGAATTT
The DNA here is from genome assembly GCF_030696055.1 of Pseudomonas sp. GTDB lineage: Bacteria > Pseudomonadota > Gammaproteobacteria > Pseudomonadales > Pseudomonadaceae > Aquipseudomonas. Next base: position 2,353 of record NZ_JAUYNP010000022.1, read on the forward strand.
CGAAGAACGCGGCGGCGGCGACTTCATCAGTAGCGCGATCCTGGTCGCTGGCATTGGCTATTTAGACACGAACGTCACCATCACGGATGGTGTCGACCTATACGAGATCACCGCCGGCACAGCGGCTCTGATCGATGATGAGATCGTCCGGATTGATTCGATCGATATCACCAGCGGCGAACTGGTGCTCGGCCGCGGCTGTGGCGACACGGTACCGGCGAAACATGAGGCAGGGGCACGTATTTGGTTTTTGGAAGGCGCAGCAGGTAGCGACCCCACCGAATATGTATCTGGCGCCACCGTCCACGCCAAGCTGCTGACCCGTACTAGCAGCGATCTACTCGCACTGGGCAGCGCGCCAGAGGTGTCTGTCGAGATGATGCAGAGGCAGGTGCGGCCTTACCCGCCGGGTCGATTCCTAATAAACGGCCTCAGTTACCCCGACGTTATCGTGAATAGCCCAGAGATAAATCTCTCTTGGTCTCACCGTGATCGCCTATTGGAGGATGACAATTTAATTGACACAACCATGGGGGACATCGGCCCGGAACTCGGGACGACATACACAGCCCGCGCTCTTCGATTTGACACCCTTGAAGTACTGACCGAGATCACTGCTGTTGCTGGAACCAGCGCGGATCTAAGCCCTGAGTATGAGGGCGCGATCATTGTTGAGCTGTTTAGTGTCCGCGGTGGTCTAGCGAGCTGGCAGACACATCAGCACCCGTTTGATTACATCACAAACGAGGAGCGGCTCACCGAGGACGGTGAGGGCCGCATTACCGAATCTGACGAAATACGGATACTAGAGGCTTAGATCATGGCAGGAAAAATCAGCTTGATGGACCCCGCAGGACCGTTACTGGGAGCAGAATTGTTTGAAGTGGTGCAAGGTGGCGTTAATAAAAGAGTAGCGTCTTCCGACTTAGGTGGCGGTTTCTCAACCGCGACAAAGACACTCTATGTTTCGGCTGCTGGTGATGATGAAAATGATGGGCTGACATCCGCTACACCTTTCGCAACCTGGGCAAAATTGCACTCCGCGCTACCGGACGTAATCCGGCATGCATACGTGATTCGGGTTGTCGGCAATTTGCCCGAGGCAATCTATATCGAAGGGAAGCGTGCTGTTTATGGTCGAGATGACTGGCGCATAACGGTTATCGGTGATTCGGAGAATGCGGCTAATCATCAAGTTAGTGCGATCTATGCGTCTGGAGCTGACCATGTCAGCTTCAACTACCTGCAGCCCAACGGTGAGGCAAAGGTTCAGCAATCAAACGGGGTCAGATTTCATTTCTGTCAATTCCGCAACGCTGGTGCTCAAGGGGTGCGCTACAACTACTCAACGGGGGCTGTTCAGAATTGTGACTTCGGTGCATCGGTTAACGAGGATGGCATTTTTGCATTCAATTCGATGGTCTGGAGTGACAACAACACAGGTGCGTGCACGCGCTATGGCCTTCTGGCGCATGGCGGTTACATAGGCAAATACCGAGCGCAGCCTACCGGCGGCGTGGAGAACAACCTTCAATCTCAAGGCGGGTCGATCGTTGGAAGTCATGGCGCGCGCATCACATCGGCAGCAGGTTGGACGCAGAGCATTCCAGATAACACGTTTACTGACGTGGACTTTTTGAGCACTGGTGTGGCCGTCTTCGATGAAGACGGATGGTGGTCATCCGCGGCACCATCGAAGCTGATCGTTCCCGCCAACGCTGGAGGGCTCTATGTACTTTCGGGCGGTTGTCGGTGGGCAGGAAGCCCTACAACCGGGCGGGAGCGTTATCTCAGCATCAGGGCTGGGAATGCTGGTGCGACGGTCGAGGTTGCGTCGGATCAACTCTATCCGGCCGTTAACGAGACAAACGTCATGACAGTTTCCACAGGACCTGTGAGGTTGTCGCCGGGCCAGGAGATCATGTTGAGGGTAAGGCAGAAGACAGGTGCTGCGCTTAACCTCACCTATGCTGATCAATCGGCGCCAGTGCTTTCTGCACATCGGGTCGGTTAAGGCATTTCTAAGGTTGGGTATTGTTTCGGAATGAAATCATCATCGGGTCATCACTTCGTTGCCTTGGATCACATCAGGGCATTGGCTGCACTTCTGGTGTTCACGTGGCATTTCATTCATGCCGGAAGGAGCGGATACCCAGTACCGCACGAGGCATTTGTAAGCGTGTTTGCGTTCCCTCTCGCCATCTTTGATGAGGGGCACGTGGGTGTGGCGCTTTTCATGACCCTAAGTGGTTATCTATTTGCGAAGATTCTCGATGGTAAGTCGATCGACTACGGCTCCTTCCTATGGAACCGGTTTCTTAGGCTGGCTCCTCTCCTGGTATTAGTTATTGCGGTAGTAGGGCTGCAAAGGTCGCTTGAGGGTGAGAGCATATGGACGTTCATGACCACCATGATGACTGGAATCGTCATGCCTGTATGGCCAAACGGGGGCTGGTCAATTACGGTCGAGCTGCATTTTTACTTCAGTTTGCCCTTTCTTCTGTTTCTGATTAGGCGGGTCTGGTGGGCCGCACTCCTACTAGTCTGCGTTGCGATTGCGCTGCGGATATCTATCTACATCCAGAGTGGGGAAGTGCAGCCTGCTGCCTACTGGACGATCATTGGCCGCATAGATCAGTTCGTTCTTGGGATGTTGGCATTCCATGCCAGACTCCATCTAGCAGGGCATCATTTCCGGGCGATCTCCGCGATCACGTTGTTCTTGGTTTTTTATTGGGGCTTCAGCTACGCCGGCGGATTCCATGGCATGCCCTCGTACCCATCGCCGAGTGCAATCTGGATCATACTGCCTACGATTGAGGGGCTTGCGTGCGCCATAGCCATTGCTTGGTATGACGGCTCTTTCACTCCATCGCGTACCGGCGTTTCTGGGTTGATCGGGCACGTTGGTCAGTGCTCATACTCGATCTATTTGCTCCACGTTTTCGTTGTGTATGAAGCGGCGTGGTTGGTCAATGAAAGGGTTATGGATATCTCGACGTTGTATCCAGCTCTGGGCTGGGCTTTCCTTTGTTTCGTTGCCCTTCTCCCGGTAGCAATGCTCAGCTTCCGATTCGTCGAGCGACCTTTCTTGTTGCTTAGAAGAAACTATGTCGGTGTGCCAGATCAACCGATCACGAGTAAGGTTTTCTCGTAATTCCTTTGCTCTATGTGAAACACCGGGGTGCTTGGAATTATCGCGCCAACACGCTCGAATTTTCGCGCGGCGCTACATCAACGCCGCATAGCCTAGCGCAGTAGTTTTTCAACGGCCTGCTCATGCGTAGAATCGCCGCTCCACCACGCTGCGATTGCACACCATGGCCCGCCTAAAACTCGAATTCCCCGAAAACCAGTTCTGCTACAGCACCCACCTGACCGTACGGGTGACCGATATCAATGCGGCCAACCACCTGAGCAACGACTCGATGATCTCGATGATCTCCGAGGCGCGGGCGCGCTTTCTGTTCGAGTTCGGCATAGAGGAAACCAGCGCAGACGGCGTCGGCATCATAGTCACGGACCTCGCCACCACCTACCGCGCCGAAGCCCATGCCCGCGACCAGTTGCTGTTCGAGGTCGGGGTGATGGATTTCAACCCCTACGGCGGCGATATCACCTTCCGCATCAGCCGCCCGGCGGATGGCACCCAGGTGGCCATGGCCAAGTCCGGCTTCGTCTTCTTCAACTACCAGCAGGGCAAGGTGGTGGCCATGCCGGCGGCCTTCAGCGCCAAGTTCGCCCAGGTCAACTGGCTCGGCTGAAGCCCAGCGCCGCCAGGCAGTGTGTAGCCCGGATGCAATCCGGGAGCGGATTTGCAGGAGTAGACTTCCCCGGATTTCATCCGGGCTACAAAAAATGCCGCTCACTTGCCTTAAGTGAACGGCATTACCGATACGGCTACGCCTGTGACTAGCCCAGCACCGCCAGGCAGCCGGCAATTGACGCCCTAGCCCGGCGGTTCGAGGATGGTCGCAACGGCTATTGCCGTCACTCGGCCCACGCCCATGGCCCCTGCTCCCATCATCCTGTTCGGCGCCTTCGATCGGCACAACCTCGGCGACTTGCTGCTGGCCCAGTGCGCCCAAGCCAGCCTGGCTGGGCGGCCCTGTGTGCATGCCGGCTTGCAGGCGCGGGACTTGCGCGAGTTCGGCGGCCCTAGGGTCGAGGCGTTGAACCAGCTGCTGGCCGATTGGCCGGCGCGTTTCGGCAAGGCGCCGCTCGACATCCTCCATGTCGGCGGGGAGATTCTCAGCACCAGCACCTGGGAGGCCGCGCTGATGCTGCAGGAACCGGCGGCGGTTGACGCCCTGCTGCGTCGCCTGTCGCAGGACTCGGCAGGCGCGGCCTGGGCCCAGGCGCAAATCGGCGCAGAGCGCCCGCTGGCCTATGTCCTGAACCGCAGCCAATGCCCGCTGCCAATCCGCCATCTCGAATTTCGCTGTATAGGCGGTTGCACCTTCGCCGCCCTGAGCGCGGCCGAACGCGCCTATGGCCTGCAGGCCCTGGCCGAGGCCGATCGGCTTAGCGTACGAGATCGGGTCACCCAGGCGGCGCTGGCCGAGGCTGGGCTGCAGGCGCAGCTGAGCCCCGACCCGGTAAGCGGTGTTAGCCGACGCTTTGCCGCGCAGATTCATCAGGCCGGTCAGGATGCCGCCGTGCTGGCCGCACTGCACCAGGCCGGCGGCCCTTTTCTCGCGGTGCAGTTCGCCGCCGAATATGCCGCGGACGCCACCCTCGCGCAGATAGCCGCGCGCCTCAACGCCCAGGGCCGGTCCCTGGTGCTGTTCCGCGCCGGCGCCGCGCCCTGGCACGACGATCTGGAACCTTACCAGCGCCTGCTGACACGCCTGCGCGTGCCGGCCCAGCTATTCGGCTCGCTGCATATCTGGGCCATCTGCGCCCTGCTCGCCGCCAGCGCCGGGGTCTTCGCCACCAGCCTGCATGTTCGCCTGCTGGCCCGCGAGTTCGGCCATCCGCTGCTGGATCTGCCGGATGGCATGCGCTCGGCGAAGGTGACGGCCTACGAAGCCAGCTGGTACCCGCCGGCCGGGCAAGACGATACGCCCTAAAGTTCAAGGACTATTCTGCCGCGGTTAACCTTTGATCGCCGCCAAGGCCTGCTGCAGATCGGCGCGCAGATCGTCCAGGTGCTCGATACCCACCGACAGCCGCACCAGGTTGTCGCCGATACCGAGCTGCGCGCGCCGTTCGGGGGGAATCGAGGCGTGGGTCATCTTCGCCGGCTGGCTGATCAGGCTTTCCACCCCGCCCAGGCTCTCCGCCAGGGTGAACAGCTGGGTGGCCTCGAGAAAGCGCCGGGTGCCCTCGGCGTCGGTGGCCAGGTACAGGCTGATCAGGCCGCCGCTGCCGCGCATCTGCCGCGCCGCCAGCTCATGCTGGGGATGGCTGGGCAGGCCGGGATAGAGCACGGCCGCCACCTGAGGTTGCCGCTCCAGCCAGGCGGCCAACTGCATGGCGTTGTCGACATGGCGTTGCAGGCGCAGCGCCAGGGTGCGCATGCCGCGCAGGCAGAGAAAGCTGGAGAAGGGATCGAGAATTCCGCCCACCGCGTTCTGCAGAAAACCCAGTTGCTCGGCCAGTTCCGGCTTATCAGCCACCACCACCAGCCCGGCTATCACATCGGAATGGCCGTTGAGGTACTTGGTGGCCGAATGCACCACCAGGTCGAAGCCGTGCTCCAGCGGCCGTTGTAGGTAGGGCGAGGCGAAAGTGTTGTCGGCCACCGTGAGGATGCCGCGGGCGCGGCCCAGCTGGCCGACCATGGCCAGGTCGCAGAGCTTCAGGGTGGGGTTGGTCGGGGTCTCGACCCAGATCATCCGCGTCTCTGGCCTGAGGGCGGCGGCCAGGGTGGCGGCGTCGGCGTCCGCCGGCACATAGCTGACCTGCAGGCCCGCGCTGGCCTTGCGCACCCGCTCGAACAGGCGGTAGGTGCCGCCGTAGAGGTCGTCCACCGCGACCATATGGCTGTGCGCCGGCAGCAGTTCCAGCACGCTGGCGCAGGCCGCCATGCCGGAGGCGAAGGCATAGCCATGGGCACCGCCCTCCAGCTCGGCGATGGCCCGTTCCAGCGCCTGGCGCGTGGGGTTCTGGCTGCGCCCGTACTCGTAGCCGGCGTGCACCCCGGGCGATTGCTGGCGAAAGGTCGAGGTGGCGTAGATAGGCGGCATCACCGCGCCGGTCCAGTCCGGTTCGTAACCGGCATGCACGGTCAGGGTTTCGAATTCGCTCATATTGGCTCCTGTATTCACACTGTGCAGTGGCGGGTAGCGGCTCAGCTTCGTAGCCCGGATGCAATCCGGGGCGGTGGTGAGATTCCCCCGGATTTCATCCGGGCTACCGTCTGTAGTCCGGCATTCCGGCGATCCGCCAACGAGCACCGAAGATCGCCAGGCAGTCGCCGTTCCCTACGGCTTACTGCATTTCCCACATCCATGTGGGGCACAAGCTGGCTCCTACAGCGTGCGCCCCCTAGCGCAGGGTACGGCGCCACAGGTTGAGCACATCGCTCTTGGTGATCAAACCGAGAAAGCGCCCCTGCTCGACTATCAGCGCCACGTGTCCCTTATCGAAGGTCTGCAGCAGGCGCTCCAACGGCACGTCCGGGTCGAGGGTCTGCAGCTTGCTGACCATGGCCTGACGCACCGGCAGTTGGAAATGCTCCGGCGCATCCTTCACCGCGCGCAGCAGGTCCCATTCGTCGATCAGGCCGACCACCTGGTCGCCGTCCATCACCGGCACCTGATCGATATCATGAAAGCGCATGCGCCCGTACACCGCCGCCAGGCTTTCATCCGGCGTGCAGGTGACGGTGGTGCCTTCGTCGTAGCGGCGGGCGATCAGGTCGCGCAGATTGCCCGCCTTGGGCCGCTCGATCAGGCCCTGGTCGATCATCCAGTAGTCGTTAAACATCTTCGACAGGTACTTGTTGCCGCTATCACAGACGAAGGTCAGCACCCGCTTGGGCCGGGTCTGCTCGCGGCAGTAGCGCAAGGCGGCGGCCAGCAGGGTGCCGGAGGAAGAGCCGGCCAGCACGCCCTCCTGCTGCAGCAACAGGCGCGCGGTATGCAGGCTCTCGGCGTCGCCGATGCGGTAGGCGCGCTTGACCAGGGCGAAGTCGGCCAGCGCCGGCACGAAGTCCTCGCCTATGCCTTCCACCAACCAGCTGCCGGCCGCGCCGAACTGGCCAGTCTCCACATAGTCGGCCAGCACCGAGCCTGCGGGGTCGGCCAAAACCATCTCGACCTGCGGCGCTACGCGCTGGAAGAAGCGGGTCAGGCCGCCGAGGGTGCCGCCCGAGCCGACGCCGACCACCACTGCATCGACGCGTTGCTCGAGCTGGCGCCAGATTTCCGGGCCGGTGCCGGTCTCATGGGCCCAGGCATTGGCCGGGTTGTTGAACTGGTCGATATAGAGGGCGCCCGGCATCTGCTCGGCAATACTGCGCGCCAGGTCCTGGTAATACTCGGGGTGGCCCTTGGCGACATCGGAGCGGGTCAGGCGCACCTCGGCGCCCAGAGCCTTGAGATGGAAGATCTTCTCGCGGCTCATCTTGTCTGGCACCACCAGCAGCATGCGGTAGCCCTTCTGCGCGGCCACCAGGGCCAGGCCCAGGCCGGTATTGCCGGCGGTGGCCTCGATGATGGTGGCACCCGGCTGCAGCTGGCCGCTGTTTTCCGCGGCCTCGATCATGGTCAGGGCGATGCGGTCCTTGATCGAGCCGCCGGGATTCTGGTTTTCCAGTTTGACGAACAGCTGGCACAGGCCGCAGTCGAGATGGCTGAGCGGCAGAATCGGCGTGTTGCCGATCATGTCCAATAAGGGGTTGGCGGACATCTTCTGGCCCTCAGCGAAACAGCCGATGCGGCGAGCCCTGCGCGCAGGCGCGGCCCGCCAGGGGCAAAGCGCCTGCTGCGGCGGTGTTCGGCCCGCGACAGCCACTGGCGCCTGTTTGACCTGTTAGGTATAGGCGCTACGCGGCCCACGGGCCACTCTGCCAGGCGCCAAAGCCCAACCAGGCGGGCTGCCGGGCACCGCCACTTTTCCTCCCCTATACTCCTTCCAGCCTGCTCGCCGGCTTGGGCATAGGCCGGGCGTGGCGAGGCGGACTCACCATCGAGTAGGCATGGTTGTTGAGCAGGATGTTTTTGTGTAGCCAATGTGCGACAGGAACAGGATGCCAAACACATGGTATTTGCAATTGTCTTAATCCTTATCGTGGTCGCCTCGGTGCTCTTCCACCTACTGAGCCCCTGGCAGGCAACGGCGGCGGCTTCCAACTGGGGCTCGATAGATGCCGCCCTGCTGATCACCCTGCTGATCACCGGCCTCTTCTTTATCGCCGTCACGCTATTTATGGCCCTGGCCGTCATTCGCTATCGGCACAAGGCCGGTCGCCGCGCGACCTATCAACCCGAAAGTAAAAAACTGGAAGGCTGGTTAATCGGCATCACCACCCTGGGCATAGTCGCCCTGCTAGCGCCCGGCCTGGTGGTCTACTACGACTTCGTCCGGGTGCCGAGCGACGCCTCTGAACTGGAAGTGGTCGCCCAGCAGTGGCAGTGGTCCTTTCGCTTCCCTGGCCAGGACGGCAAATTGGGCAAGTCGGCGATCAGCTGGGTGAATGCCGCCAACCCCCTCGGCCTCGACCCCGAGGACCCGGCCGGGCAAGACGACGTCCTGGTCCTCAGCAATGAAGTGCACCTGCCGCTCGACCAACCGGTCAAAGTGCTATTGCGCTCCAAGGATGTGCTGCACAACTTCTATGTCCCGCAGATCCGCAGCAAGATGGACATGGTGCCCGGCATGGTCTCCTACTTCTGGTTCACCCCGACCAAGCTGGGTAGCTATGAGGTGCTGTGCGCCGAGTATTGTGGCCTGGCCCATTACAACATGCGCGGTCATATGCTCGTGGAGGAACGCGCGGCCTTCGAACTGTGGCTGAGCAGCCAGCCGACCTTCGCCCAGAGCGTGCGCGCCGCGGCCAAACCCAGCCACGAAAGCCTGCTGCAGCAAGGCCGCCAGCTGGCGCAGAACTACGGTTGCCAGGCCTGCCATAGCCTGGATGGCAGCGCGAGCCTCGGTCCCAGCTGGAAAGGCCTGTACGGCCGCCACGAAACGCTGGCCGATGGCAGCAGCGTAGAGGTCGACGAAGCCTACCTGAGCGAGTCGATCCGCGATCCCAAAGCCAAACTGGTCCAAGGCTACCCTCCGGTCATGGTGCCCTATACTTTCAGCCAAGATGAGCTGGGCGCCCTGCTCGCTCTGATCAAATCCCTGAGCGACGCGCCGCCGGACGCCGCGCCCAGCGCCAGCACGGCGATAGACGCGGTTAGCGATTTGACCACACGCGGGCAGCAACTGGCGCAAACCCACGGCTGCTTGGCCTGCCACAGCGTCGATGGCAACCCCGGGGTCGGCCCCACCTGGCTGGGTCTGTATGGCAGAACCGAAACCCTCGGCGATGGCACGCAGGTGGCAGTCGATGAGGCCTATCTGCGACAAGCCATACGCGAGCCCAACGCGGTGCTCGCCAAGGGCTTTGCCCCGGTCATGCCGACCTTTGCGCTGCAGGATGATGAAGTCGATGCCTTGATCGCGTTGATCAAGTCCAAAGCCGGCAACAGTGCCGGCACACAGGGAGCCGCTCCCTAAGCCACCAATTACGCACTGTGGCTTCACCCCGAGGATGATGTGATG
>NZ_JAUYNP010000036.1 GCF_030696055.1 Pseudomonas sp.
TGGCGGTGGTCAACTTCGGCAGCCTGGCGAGTATCGAGCCGGGGCTCGGGGCCGCTGCATTCGCCAGCGTGGTGATCATGACCATGCTGGCCGCCTTAACCTTTGACCCTCGTTTGATTTGGGATAACACGGAGTCGGATGACGACCATGAATGACTTGCCGATGGCCAAAGCGCGCCCCGTTTCCAACTGGTCGGCGATCTGGGTGCTGCCGCTGATCGCTCTGCTGATCGGCGGTTGGCTGGGTTGGCGGGCCTACAACGAAGCCGGAATCGAGATTCAGGTGTTCTTCGCCAGTGGTGAGGGTATCCAGGCCGGCAAGACCGAGGTGATCTACAAAGGCATGCCGATCGGCAAGGTCATAGCGCTGGAGCTGGACGACAGTGGCAAGCAGCGCGGGGTGCGCGCCACCATCGAGATGGACAAGCGGGTCGAGCCGCATCTGCGCAGCAATACCCGTTTCTGGCTGGTCAAGCCGAGCGTGTCGCTGGCCGGCATCACTGGGTTGGAGACCCTGGTCTCGGGTAACTACATCACCGCCAGTCCAGGCGATGGTGAGCCGACCTATCATTTTACGGCGCTGAGCGAGCCGCCACCTATGGCGGACAGCGCTCCGGGGCTGCACCTGACGCTCAAGGCGGATCGTCTCGGTTCGTTGAACCGCGACAGCCCGGTGTTTTTCAAACAGATCCAGGTCGGTCGGGTTAAGAGCTACGCATTGGCCGAGGATCAGAGCACCATCGAGGTGAAGGTCTATATCGAGCCGGCCTTCGCCAGCCTGGTGCGCAAACACACGCGCTTCTGGAATGCCAGCGGCGTGTCCATCGACGCCGGTCTGTCGGGTGTGACGGTGCGCACCGAGTCGTTGGCGAGCATAGTCGCGGGCGGGATTGCCTTCGCCACACCTGAGCATCGCAAGGACAGTCCGCCGACTGACCCAAGCCTGCCGTTCCGCCTGTACGAGGATTTCGATACGGCGCAAGCGGGCATTCGGGTGTCCCTCAAACTGCATGAATTCGATGGCCTCGAACCGGGTCGCACCCCCGTCATGTACAAGGGCATCCAGATCGGGCAGATGAAAACCTTCAAGGTCGACGAGGACTTGAGTGGGGCTCGCGTCGAGTTGCTGCTGGATCCGCGCACCGAGGACTATCTGGTCGAGGGCACCGACTTCTGGTTGGTCAAACCCTCGATTTCCCTGGCCGGTATCACAGGTTTGGAGGCCTTGGTCAAAGGCAATTACATTGCGGTTCGGCCCGGCGAGAAGGGCGCTGCGCCACAGCGTGACTTCGTTGCCAGGGTCAAGGCGCCGCCGCTGGATGAGGGCGCGCCGGGCTTGCATCTGGCGCTGGTCAGCGATGCTCGGGGGTCCTTGGATGTCGGCAGCCCGGTGCTCTATCGGCAGCTGCGAGTAGGCTCGGTGCAGAGCTTTCAGTTGTCGCGGGACAATCAGCAGGTGGTGTTCGCCGTGCATATAGAGCCGGACTATGCCCATCTGGTGAACAACAGCACGCGCTTCTGGAATGCCAGTGGTGTCACCCTCAAGGGCGGCCTGTCCGGGATCGAGGTCAAGAGCGAGTCGCTGCAGACCTTGCTGGCTGGCGGTATCGCCTTCGAAACCCCCGATCTCAAGGCGGGCAAAGGGGCTAAGCAGGGGCAGCATTTCAGCCTGCATAAGAGCCAGGACAGCGCGCTGCAGCAAGGTTTGGCGCTGACTATCCGCGTGCCCCGCGGCGATGGCCTGAGCCCGGGTACGGCGATTCGCTATAAGGGGCTGGATGTCGGCAAGGTCGAGAGCATCGAGCTGACCGAGGATCTGCAGGCGGTAATTCTGTATGCCCGGGTGACCCAGGCGACCCAGCAGATCGCCCGGGCCGGCACGCAGTTCTGGGTGGTCAAGCCCGAGGTCAGCCTGACCCGCGCCGCCAATCTGGAAACCCTGGTCACGGGGCAGTACTTGGAGGTGCAGCCTGCGAGCAAACCCGGCGCCACCCAGACGAACTTTATCGCCAGCGATTCGCCGCCCAAGGCCACCATCAGCGTCCGCGAGCAAGGCTTGCGTCTGGTGCTGAGCGCCGCGCGCCGCGGTTCGATCAAGCCGGGAGTGGTGGTCAGCTACCGCGAGGTGCCGGTGGGCAAGGTCACCGACTGCGAACTGGGTCCCACCGCGGACCGGGTGTTGGTGCATATCCTGATTGAGCCGCGTTATGCGCCTCTGGTGCGCAGCGGTAGCCGCTTCTGGAATGCCAGTGGCATAGGGGTGGATGCCGGACTGTTCAGTGGCGTGAAGGTGCGCACCGAGTCGCTGGAGGCCTTGCTGGAAGGCGGCATAGCCTTCGCCTCGCCGGATAACCCGCAGATGGGCGGTCCGGCGCAGCCTGGGCAGACCTTTGCCCTGCATGAGGAGGTCAAGGAAGAGTGGTTGCGCTGGGCGCCGAAGATAGCCTTGGCGAAATAAACCATAAACAATCAGGGCCGCATTAGCGGCCCTGATTGTTTTAGCCGTGCATCACGCCGGTTCGCTGTCGGCGACTCGCGTTGCGCTACTGGCCTTGGCGCTGTCGCGACGTTGGATATATTTCCAATCCGCTTCGTCGATATAGATGCCGTTCGGCCCGCTGCCGCCCTCCAGGTCGATGGCCACGTGGGCCGAGACCTGGGGTTTGACCGAGGCCAGAATCGGCACGAAGCCCAGTTGCAGGCTGGTTTCGATCAGCGCCTGCTGGTTCTTCTCGTCGATATCCGCCGCCTCGTCCAGGTAGTAGGGCAGGCGCACGCGCCCGGCCTGGTCGCGGTCCATCAGGTGCAGCAACAGGTACATGTTGGTCAGCGCCTTGATGGTCATGGTGGTGCCGTTGGACGCCGCCCCATCGATGTCGGTGTGGATCACCGGTTGGCCATGCACCTTGGTGATCTCGAAGGCCAGCTCGAACAGGTCCTTGAGGCCCAGCTGGTTGTGGTTGGCCGCCACCAGGCGCGCCAGGTATTCCTTGGCTTCCTCGTTCTTGTTGTCCTGCTCGCTGCTCTGCTGCAGGTCGAACACCGACAGGGTCTCGCCTTCCTCATACTGACCGGCGCTGTGGATGATCTGATCGATATGTTTAAGCGCGTCCTTGTTCGGCGCCAAAACGATGCGAAAGCTCTCCAGGTTGGACACCTGGCGCTTGTTGATCTCGCGGTTGAACAGCGCCAGCTGGTGTTCCAGGTTGTCGTAATCGCTGCGGATATTGCGCAGGGTGCGGGCGATATCGGTGACCGCCGCCCGTCTGGCCTTGGCCAGGGTCAGGGCTTCGTCCTGCCGATGCGCATAGGCGTTGACCAGCAGGTACAGGCGGCGCTCGACATCGTCCTCGCTGTCGAACTTGGCCACACCCTTGAGGCGCACCTGGGCGTACAGCGCCTCGATCTGCCCGTCGACCCGTTGCAGGCCCTGCCAGGCGTCCTGGTAGTCGTTGAGCAGCGGCAACAGGTTGTCCAGGCTGTCGTCCACCGGGTCGGTGAAGGGCGTGCCGAACGGCAGGTCGGCCGGCAGCAGCTGACGGCGACGCAGGGCGTCTTCCAGGGTACGCTCCTTGGCTTCCAGGTCGGCCAGCTGGCGGCCGATCAGTTGCAGCTTGGCGGAGAGCTGCTGCACCCGCTCGGTAAAGGCGTCACTGGCGCGCTTGAGTTCGTCCTGGGCGGCTTCCCGCTGCGCCAGTAGCTCCAGCTTGGCGTCTTCTTCCACCGCCAGGGTCTGGCTGCGGCGGAAGTCTTCCAGGGCTTTTTGCGCGTCCAGCACGGCCTGGTACAGCTGCTCTGCCTGGGCCTTGCTGGCCGCGCGGTCGGCGGCCACCACCTGCTGGGTCTTCAGCTGCTTGTATTCGCGTTCCAGGCGGTCCTTCTGGTCGCGCAGCGCGGCGCGGTCGGCCAGGGCCTGCAGGGCCGGCGGCTCGATATGGCTGAGGTCGATGCTCAGCCCTGGAACCTGGAACTGCTCGCCCTTGAAGCCATCCAGCACCGCTTCCAGGGATTTGACCCAGGCGTCGCCGTCATCCAGCTGAATGCCTTTCTCGCCGAGCGGCAGGCTGAACAGCTGGCCGTTAAATAGGCGCATCAGGCGATCGACATCGGCCTGGCTGAACTCTTCGCGCAGGCGCGAGTAGCTGTTGTTGTCGGCGTGCTCGAGTTGCTGTTTGACCGACTTCAGGCGCTTCTCCAGGTCGGCGAGGCGCTCGTTGAGGTCTTCGCTGGAGAATTGCCGCGACTGCGCCAGGGCGCCGGCCAGCTCGTCGTGGGCATCCTTGGCGGCGAGCAACTGCGCTTCCAGCAACTTGACATCTGTGATGAGGGCGAAGCGGTTCTTCAGCACCGCCAGCTCGCCGAGCCAGCGCTGGATCTCGCTGATTTCGCGCTCCAGGCGCATCAGCTCCTGGGTGTCGCCGCGTTGTTCCTGTTGCAGGCCATCCTGCTCGCCACGGTAGTGTTCGGCCTGGATCACCAGTTCCTCGCGGCGCGCGCCGGCGTAGTCCTGCCAGGTGCCGAGCAGGGAGTCGAGCAGTGGCGAGATACGGTGCAGCTTGCCGCGCAGCAGTTCGCGCTGGCTGACGCCGGCGGCCAGGGCTTCGATCAGGGGACCGGCGCTGACCAGGGCCTGGTAGTCCTGCTCCATGCGCCGCACATCGCGGAAGGCTTCCTCGGTGGCGGCGATATAGTCGACGCTGCCCGAGCGCAGGCTGTGCTCGAAGGCATCGAGAAACAACTGCTTAAGCTTGGCCGCGGTGATTTCGCGCATATGCAGCAGGTTGATAAACAGCGCGCGGAAGGTCTTCAGGCTCTGCTCGCTGGTGGA
>NZ_JAUYNP010000038.1 GCF_030696055.1 Pseudomonas sp.
CTTCAACCGGGATCACGCCGCTCTGCTGGCGAAGATCAACGAGAAGGGTGACTTTAACGACGAAATCGACGCTGGCCTGAAGGCCGGTATCGAGAAGTTCAAGGCCACCCAAACCTGGTAAGCCGCAGCGGGGACCTTCCGGTCCCCGCTTGCTAACCCGATAGGTGTCAAATGGCAGGCGCAAAAGAGATTCGCAGCAAGATTGCGAGCATCAAAAGCACGCAGAAGATCACCAGCGCCATGGAAAAGGTGGCGGTCAGCAAAATGCGCAGAGCACAAATGCGCATGGCTGCTAGCCGTCCCTACGCGGAGCGTATCCGCCAGGTTATTGGTCATCTGGCCAACGCCAACCCGGAATACCGTCATCCGTTCATGATCGAGCGCGAAGTTAAGCGCGTCGGTTATGTGGTGGTGAGCTCGGACCGTGGTCTGTGTGGTGGTCTGAACACCAACCTGTTCAAGGCTCTGGTCAAGGACATGGCGAGCAATCGCGAGCAAGGCGTGGAGATCGATCTCTGCGTGGTTGGCAGCAAGGGTGCGGCATTCTTCCGCAACTTTGGTGGCAACATCGTTGCTGCGATCAGCCACCTGGGCGAAGAACCGTCGATCAATGATCTGATCGGTAGCGTCAAGGTGATGCTCGATGCTTACCTCGAGGGTCGCATCGACCGTTTGTCCGTGGTCTCGAACAAGTTCATCAATACCATGACGCAAAAGCCCACGGTGGAGCAGTTGATTCCGCTGGAAGCTGATCCGGATCAAGAGCTCAAGCATCACTGGGACTACCTCTACGAACCCGACGCCAAGGAGCTGCTGGACGGCTTGATGGTGCGTTACGTGGAGTCGCAGGTGTACCAGGCGGTGGTTGAGAACAACGCGGCTGAACAAGCGGCGCGGATGATCGCGATGAAGAACGCCACCGACAACGCTGGCGATCTGATCAAAGACCTGCAGTTGGTTTACAACAAGGCGCGTCAGGCAGCGATCACCCAGGAAATTTCGGAAATCGTCGGCGGCGCTGCCGCGGTTTAAGCACGGTTCAAATATTCAGAGGAACCAAAGATGAGTAGCGGACGTATCGTTCAAATCATCGGCGCCGTTATCGACGTGGAATTCCCGCGTGATCAAGTGCCGAGTGTTTATGAAGCGCTGAAAGTAGTCGGCGCCGAAACCACCCTGGAAGTTCAGCAGCAGCTGGGCGACGGCGTGGTACGTACCATTGCGATGGGTTCGACCGAAGGCCTGAAACGCGGCCTGAGCGTCGGCAGCACTGGCGCAGGCATCCAGGTTCCGGTCGGGGTGAAAACCCTGGGCCGGATCATGGACGTGCTGGGCAACCCAATCGACGAAGCTGGCCCGATCGGCGAAGAAGAGCGCTGGGGCATTCACCGCCCTGCGCCTTCCTACGCCGAGCAAGCTGGCTCCAACGAGCTGCTGGAAACCGGCATCAAGGTGATCGACCTGGTTTGCCCGTTCGCCAAGGGTGGTAAAGTCGGTCTGTTCGGTGGTGCCGGTGTCGGCAAGACCGTAAACATGATGGAGCTGATCCGTAACATCGCCATCGAGCACAGCGGTTATTCCGTGTTCGCCGGTGTGGGTGAGCGTACTCGTGAGGGTAACGACTTCTACCACGAGATGAAGGACTCCAACGTTCTCGACAAGGTAGCCCTGGTCTACGGTCAGATGAACGAGCCGCCAGGCAACCGTCTGCGCGTGGCACTGACCGGCCTGACCATGGCCGAGAAGTTCCGTGACGAAGGCCGTGATGTACTGTTCTTCGTGGACAACATCTACCGTTACACCCTGGCCGGTACCGAAGTATCCGCACTGCTCGGCCGTATGCCGTCGGCAGTGGGTTATCAGCCGACCCTGGCCGAAGAAATGGGCGTTCTGCAAGAGCGCATCACTTCGACCAAGACCGGTTCGATCACCTCGATCCAAGCCGTCTACGTACCCGCGGACGACTTGACCGACCCGAGCCCGGCGACCACCTTCGCCCACTTGGACGCCACCGTCGTACTGTCCCGTGACATCGCCTCCCTGGGTATCTACCCAGCGG
>NZ_JAUYNP010000052.1 GCF_030696055.1 Pseudomonas sp.
CGGCGGCTTGAGGTTGGGCATGATGATGGCGCGGCCGAAGGTGCGGGCCACATCGGCGACTGTGCGCGGCAAGGCGGCACCGTCGCGCAGGTGGATGTGCCAGTCGTCGGGGCGCAGCAGGGTAAGGCGGTCAGTCATGGAGGCTTCCAGGCGGGCAAAACGTGGCGAGAATGCTACCGGAAAAGGCCAGTGGCGGCACGCTGAAAGCTGCCTGAGGCGACAATCTCGGACGGATGCCCGGGCGCATCGGCAAGTTGGCGGCGTCTGTCTCGGCGGAGCGCCTCAAGTTTTCCCGGCCCGCACCGATAGCCATGAAGTAAGCGGTATTCCTTGGAGCCTGTCGTGCGACTTTATCCACTCGCGATGCTATGCCTGCTGGCCAGCCAGCCAGTGCTTGCCATCAGCTTCCAGACGCGTCTGGAGAAGGTGCAGTGGCAGGTCGAGGGCGATCAGTTCGAGTGCCGTCTAGCGCAGCCCATTACCGATTTCGGCGCTGGGGTATTCGTGCGCCGGGCTGGCGAGCAGGTGACCTTTCGCATGCAAGCCCGCGAGCGCTGGCTGGGCGCGGGTAGCGCGACTTTGCTGGCCGCCGCTGCCCCCTGGCAACCGGGGCGCGGCGATATCAACCTGGGCCAGGTCAGCGTCGGCACCAGCGAGGTGCTATTTAACAGCTCCCAGGAGCAGGGCGCGCGCCTGCTGACCGGCTTGCTCGAAGGCCGCAGCCCGCTGGTGCGCCACCGCACCGCCCAGGGCGGCGAGGCCATAGAGATTCGCCTGCTGCCGGCACGCTTCAACAAGGCCTACAACGACTACCTGGGGTGCACGGCCAAGCTGCTGCCGGTGAATTTCGATCAGGTACGCCAGAGCCAGGTGGGCTTTCCCGGCGGTGGTGTGGATCTCGAGCCGCTGGCCCAGGCCAAGCTGGACATCATCCTCAACTTTCTCAAGGCCGACCCCAGCGTCAATCGCATTCAACTCGATGGGCATGCCGACAACGGCGGCAATCGCCTGACCAACCGCGACCTGTCGCGGCGCCGCGCCCTGGCGGTGATGGAGTACCTCAAGGCCAATGGCGTGCCTGCCGAGAACATCACCATGCGCTTTCATGGCGAGCGTTACCCCCTGGCGCCAAACAATTCTGAGGCCAATAGGGCGAAAAATCGCCGGGTCAGCTTGTTGCTCGACCGTGCCCCTATGGCTGCGCCTGCGGCTCCGGCCGAAACGCCAGCTGAAGTCCCGGCCGAGCCTCCCGCCGAGGCTCCAGCAGCGCCGGCGGCGTCTTCCTGAGCCAAGAAAAACGTCGCGCCGACGACAGAAACTGTCGCTTGGTCGTCTCAAGCTGTCGCGGCCCTGTAATTTGGCCGCCGGGGTCAGTAGAATCACGGGTTTCCCGCACAACCCCGTGGAGTTGATGGCATGGCCGACGTAAACAAGGTAGTCCTGGCATATTCCGGTGGCCTGGACACTTCGGTGATTCTCAAGTGGCTGCAAGATACCTATAACTGCGAAGTGGTGACTTTCACCGCGGACCTCGGCCAGGGTGAAGAAGTCGAGCCGGCCCGCGCCAAGGCCAAGGCCATGGGCGTCAAGGAAATCTATATCGACGACCTGCGCGAAGAATTCGTCCGCGACTTCGTCTACCCGATGTTCCGCGCCAACACCGTCTACGAAGGCGAGTACCTGCTGGGTACCTCCATCGCCCGTCCGCTGATCGCCAAGCGCCTGATCGAGATCGCCAACGAGACCGGCGCCGACGCCATCTCCCACGGCGCCACCGGCAAGGGCAACGACCAGGTGCGTTTCGAACTGGGCGCCTACGCGCTCAAGCCAGGCGTGAAAGTCATTGCCCCGTGGCGCGAGTGGGACCTGCTGTCGCGCGAGAAGCTGATGGACTACGCCGAGAAGCACGCCATCCCGATCGAGCGTCACGGCAAGAAGAAGTCGCCGTACTCCATGGACGCCAACCTGCTGCACATCTCCTATGAAGGCGGCGTGCTGGAAGACACCTGGACCGAGCACGAAGAAGACATGTGGCGCTGGACCAAGTCGCCGGAAGCCGCGCCGGATACCCCGACCTATATCGAGCTGACCTACCTCGGCGGTGACATAGTCGCCATCGACGGCAAGGCCATGAGCCCGGCCACCGTACTGGCCGAGCTGAACCGCATCGGCGGCGAGAACGGCATCGGTCGTCTGGACATAGTCGAGAACCGCTTCGTCGGCATGAAGTCCCGCGGCTGCTACGAAACCCCCGGCGGCACCATCATGCTCAAGGGCCACCGCGCCATCGAGTCGATCACCCTGGACCGCGAAGTGGCGCACCTGAAAGACGAACTGATGCCCAAGTACGCCAGCCTGATCTACAACGGTTTCTGGTGGAGCCCGGAGCGTCTGATGCTGCAACAGATGATCGACGCCTCCCAGGCCAACGTGAACGGCGTGGTGCGCATGAAGCTGTACAAGGGCAACGTGATCATCACCGGGCGCAAGTCCGATGACTCGCTGTTCGATGCCACTATCGCCACCTTCGAAGAAGACGGCGGCGCTTACAATCAGGCCGACGCCGGTGGCTTTATCAAGCTCAACGCCCTGCGCATGCGCATCGCGGCGGGCAAAGGGCGCAAGATGCTCTGATAGACTCAAGCACCTGAGCCCGACGCAAACCCCGGCCATAAGCCGGGGTTTGCATTTCTAGGCCGGTAAGCCGATTAGGAGAAATCTGATGAGACTGCTGCACACCATGCTGCGTGTCGGCGATATGGACAAATCCATCGCTTTTTATACCGAAGTGCTGGGCATGACCCTGTTGCGCCGCAAGGATTACCCGGAAGGGCAGTTCACCCTGGCCTTCGTCGGTTACGGCGATGAAGCGCACAACAGCGTGATCGAGTTGACCCATAACTGGGGCGTGGACAGCTACGAGCTGGGCAGCGGCTACGGCCATATCGCCCTGGAAGTGGCCGATGTGTACAAGGCCTGCGAGGATATTCGCGCCCTGGGCGGCAAGATCACCCGGGAGGCCGGGCCGATGAAGCATGGCAGCAGCATTCTGGCCTTCGTCGAGGACCCGGATGGTTACAAGATCGAATTGCTATCGCCGTCGCGTAACGACTGAAGCCGTTGCAGGCTTGAATGGCGAAAACGAAAAGCCCCGCATCTGGCGGGGCTTTTTTATGCAGGGTTGAGGCTTAGAGGTCGAAATCGTATTCGGCCAACTGCTTGTGCAAGCGGCGCTCTTCGAGAAAGTTGTCGATGATGCGGCGCTTGGTCAGGTTGGTTTTGGCAACCTCAACCGGGGCTTCGGCGTCGTCGGTTTCCTCTGCGACAAAGTCTTCCTCGAGCTCAAGTTCTTCTTTCGCGGTGCTCATCTGCTTCACTCCAGGCTACAAGGGCCATTTGGGCACCTTATAGCGGCAAAACCTGAGCGGGTAAAAAAGATTTTTTCAATCGCCTAATCGGTTGATTGAAGAGCGGCTCAATCGTCTGAGGTTTTCTGCTTGTATTCGCACAGGTCTTCGATGCGGCAACTGCCGCAACGCGGTTTGCGCGCCTGGCACACATAGCGGCCATGCAGGATCAGCCAGTGGTGCGAATCGAGGAGAAACTCCGTGGGCACGAATTTCAGCAGCTTCTTCTCCACCTCCAGCACCGTCTTGCCCGGCGCTAGGCCGGTGCGATTGCTGACGCGGAAGATATGCGTGTCCACCGCCATGGCCAACTGGCGAAACGCGGTGTTGAGCACCACGTTGGCGGTCTTGCGGCCGACCCCGGGCAGGGCTTCCAGGGCTTCACGGGTTTGCGGCACCTGGCTGCCGTGCAACTCGACCAGCATGCGGCAGGTCTCGATTACGTTCTTCGCCTTGCTGTTGTACAGGCCGATGGTTTTTATATATTCGCTTAGCCCTTCGACGCCCAGTGCATGGATAGCCTCGGGAGTATTGGCCACCGGAAACAGCTTGGCGGTGGCCTTGTTGACCCCGACGTCGGTGGCCTGGGCGGAGAGAATCACCGCGATCAACAGCTCGAAAGGTGAGCTGTAGGCCAGTTCGGTCTTGGGCTCGGGATTGTCTTCGCGTAGGCGGCGGAAGATCTCATAGCGCTTGGCGGCGTTCATGGTCGCTCGTCGTGGTGAAAGGGGTGAGCGGCCGCCAGCAGCAGGCCGAGCAGGATAAAGGCGCCGGGCGCCAGCGTCAGCAACTGGACGCCGCCCTGGCTGGCAAGGGATAACTGCCAGCCGGCGGCAGCCGGGCCGAACAACCAGTCGCCATGGCTAAAGAGCGTGGCATGGCCGAGGCCTTCGCGCAGCAGGCCGAGCAGCAAGGCCAGGGCGGCGAATAGCAGACCCGGCTTGAGCCCGGCGAGCGCGGTGGGGCGCCGATCCAGTGCCAGCCCCAGGCAGGGTAAGAGCAAGAGCGGCAGAAACAGGGCGAGGGCGGCGAACAGTTCGGCGCTGAGCAGCTGCAGCAACAGTTCGGCGCCGCTCACCAGCAAGCCGCCGAGCAGCAGGGCGGCGAGCAACAGCGCATTACCCTGCAGCACACGCCGCAGCGGGGCCAGCAGCAGGCCGCAGAGGCTGAGGATGACTAAACCGAGCAGGCCGATGCCGATGGCTTTGACCAGCAGATCGGTGCCGCCCAGCAGCGGCGCCAGGCCGGTCAGGGCAAGGGCGGTGCGTGGGTGGTTCATGGTTGCCGTGCCTTGAGCAGGTAGTCGCGCTGCTCATCGAAGAACCTCAGGGCGCGCTGCAGGGCGTCTTTCACCGCACGAGAGGTCACAGTGGCGCCGGCGATCTGGTCGAACTGGCCTATCTGTCCTGCATCGGTGTCGGCGCGTAGTGTCCAACTGGCTTCGCCGTCGGCCAGGGACTTGCCGTCGAAGCCTCGCAGCCAGGGGCTGCGCTGGCGCTCGATCGAGTCGCCCAGGCCCGGGGTTTCGCGCTGCTGCAGCACCTTGCTGCCGAGCAGGCGGCCGTCCACCGAGATGGCCACCAGCAGCCTGATCGGCCCCTCATAGCCGCGGGCGGTGACCGGCAGCAGCACGGCGCTGAGCTGTCCGTCTAGGCTGGCCTGGTAGCCGGACTCGGCGCTGGCGTTGCCGAGCAGGCCGCCGGCCGGCAGCGCTATGGGCTGGCTCAGGGGGCGATTGTCATAGCTGCCGGCGGGCAGCAGGTCGAGCAGTGCGCGCTCGGCCGCGGCCTGGCGTTGCTGCTCGATGCGCGGCGCGGCCAGCTGCTGCAAGGCTATAAGCAGGGCGCCGCCAAGCAGCGCGATCAGTGCCAGCGTCACTACCTGTCGTAGGCGCGGAGTCATTGCGCGGCTCCAGTGCCGCGCGTTGCGGTGAGGCGCTCGAGGCTCGGCACGCAGAGGTTCATCAGCAGCACGGCGAAGGCCACACCGTCCGGATAACCGCCCCAGGTGCGGATCATATAGGTGAGCACGCCGACGCCTATGCCGAAGTACAGGCGGCTGCGCTCGTTGTCGGCGCCGCTGACCGGTTCGGTGACGATAAAGAAGGCGCCGAGCATGCTCGCGCCACTGAACAGGTGCAGCAGCGGTGAGCCGTTGGAGTCCGAGCCGGAACCGTTCCAGCACAACAGGCTGATCACGAACAGCGCGCCGAGCATGCCCACCGGCGCCTGCCAGCGAATTACCTTCTGCTGCAGGAGGAACAGGCCGCCGGCGAGAAAGGCCAGGTTGACCCATTCCACGCCGCGACCGCCGACGCCGCCGAAGGCCGGATGCTGGGCGAACAGTTCGTCGATGGTCAGGCGGTTATTGTGCTTGAGGCTGTCGAGCACTGTGGCCTGGCTCCAGCCATCGACCAGGCCACTGCCGAAACCTAAGACCTGTTGCAGCCCGGCGAGCAGGTCGTGCCCAGTGCCCTGGGCTGGCCAGTGCACCATCTGTGCGGGGAAGGCGACCAGGGCGAAGGCATAGCCGAGCATGGCCGGATTGAACGGGTTCTGGCCGAAACCGCCGAACAGCGATTTGCCGAACAGCGTGGCGAATGCCGCGCTGGCGATGGTCAGCCACCAGGGCGCGTAACTCGGCAGAGCCAGGGCCAGGAGCACGGCGCTGACCAGGCCACTGCCCTCGGCCAAAGGCGGCAGGGCGAACAGGCTGTGCTCGGCTCGTGGCGCGGGTTGCTGGCGCAGGCGCCGGGTCAGCAGCTCGCAGGCACAGCAGCTGGCGCTGGCCAGCAGCAGCTGCAGGAGCAGGCCCCAGCCGTTGAACCAGAGCAGGGCCAGCGCGCCAGGCAGGCAGGCGAGCAACACCCGCTGCATGCTCGGGCGTGGGTCGAAGGCGGGCTCAGTGTGGCTGATAGTCATGCAGGCGCTGCTCTACATCCGCCAGGCGCTGGCGAGCCTGTTGCAGGGTCGCCGCATCGGCATTCTGCCGGCGCTCGAGGCGCTGCAGATCGGCACGGGCGTAGGCTTGCTCGGTCTTCAGCTCGCGCAACTGCAGATCCACCGCGGCCTTGTCGGTGCGTAGCAGATTGGGTGCGGGTTTGCCGCTGTTAGCTTCGGCGTTGTGCAGGTCGCGCTCGGCAGCCGCCAGGGCTTGGCGCAGCGATAGCAATTCACTTTCGTCCAGTTGCAGGCGCTCGGCCTTGCCCAGCTCTACGCGGCGCATGGCCAGGGCGATCTTGGCCTGCTTGAGCGCGGCTTCGCCGGCGTTGGGCGCTGCGGCCTGGGCCGGCTGGGCGGCATCCAGCTCGCGCTGGGCCTGCTCGGTGGCCTGACGCAGGCTCTCGACCTGGCGCTGCAGCTCGGCAGTGCCGTGGCTGGCCAGCTGCTTCTCGGCCTTGTTCAGCGCCACCCTGGCCATGGCCGCATCAATCTTCAAGCGCTTGTAGCGTTCCTGGGCTTCGCTGCCAGAGGCTTGCTGGGCCTTGACCCGCTCCAGCGCCGCTTGTACCGGATTGGCTAGATTGGGCTGGGTCGCCGTGAGCTGGGCGCGGGCCGCGCGTTCGGCCTGGCGCCGCGCCTCGTCGCTGGCCAGGCGCGCCAGATGGGCCTGGTGGCGGCCGCGGAACTGGTCGGCGCGTTGGCGCTGGGCCTCGGCTGCGTTGCCGGCCAGTGGCAGGATATCGATGCAATCTACCGGGCAGGGCGCCACGCAGAGCTCGCAGCCGGTGCATTCGTCGGTGATCACGGTGTGCATCAGCTTGGCCGCGCCGACTATGGCGTCCACCGGGCAGGCCTGAATGCACTTGGTGCAGCCGATGCACTCGGCTTCACGGATCAGGGCTATCTGCGGGGGTACGGCGGGCAGTTCCAGTGGTAGCTCGGACACCTGCAGCAGCTTGGCCAGGGCCTGGATGGTGGCGGCGCCGCCGGGCGGACATTTGTTGATCGCCTCGCCCTGGGCGATGCCTTCGGCGTAAGGCTTGCAACCCGGATGGCCGCACTTGCCACACTGGGTCTGCGGTAGCAGGGCGTCGATGGCCTGGATGCTGATCAGCGCGCTCATGCCGCCCCCAGGCCGTTGAAACCGAGGAAGGCCAGCCCCATCAGGCCGGCGCAGATCAGCAGCATAGGCGTGCCCCTGAAGGCCGTCGGTACATCGCATTGCTCGATGCGTTCGAGCAGGTCGGCGAACAGCTGCAGCACCATCCAGAAGCCCAGGCCGCCACCCAGCCCGAGTGCCAGGGCGAGGGGAAAACTCTCCAGCGGTTTGCTCGCCAGCATGACGCCCAGGCCGGCGCCATTGCCCAGCAGCAGCGGCCATAGCCCGGCGGGTTGCGCCAGGCTCGGGCGCAGTCGCGCGAGTAGCGCCAGGCTGAGCCAGGCCAGGGCGGCCAGCAGTGGCACAAACAGCAGTAGCGACAGATAACCCAGGCCAGGCTGCAGCAGTTTGTGCAGCAACCAAGCCAGCGGCGCGGCGAGCAGGATCAGCAGTGCGCCGGCCGGGCCGAGGGCTTGCACGCGCGCGTGACGCAGCGAGTCGGCGGCAACCGGCAAGGTGAGGATCAGGTTGTTGACCAGCGCGGCGCCGATCAGGGCGAAAAGAAGTTCGGTCATGCGCGTGTGTGGTCGCTGCTAATAGGCCGCAGGGTGCGGCCGGGCGGAACAATCCAGGCCGGCGCCAGGGCTATTGCGCCCCGGCGGGTGCCTCCTACTAAGGTTAGCCTAGCGTCTTACTTGACGCGCTGACCCGGCTTGGCGCCGCTGTCCGGGCTGAGCAGGTAGATCTCTTCGCCGCCTGGGCCAGCTGCCAGCACCATGCCTTCGCTGATGCCGAACTTCATCTTGCGCGCGGCCAGGTTGGCCACGTACAGGGTCAGACGACCTTCCAACTTGCTTGGGTCCGGGTAGGCGCTCTTGATCCCGCTGAACACATTGCGCTTGGCGTCGCCGATATCCAGGGTCAGACGCAGCAGCTTGTCGGCGCCTTCGACGAACTCGGCCTTCTCGATCAGGGCGATACGCAGGTCGACTGCGGCAAAGGCATCGAAGGCGATCTCGGCGGCCAGCGGCTCTTTAGTCAGTTCGCCATTGCCTTGGGCTACCGGGGCGGCTTCGCTGGCGGCCAGGTCTTCTTTGGAGGCTTCGATCATGGCGCCGATTTTTGCCGGCTCGATACGGGTCAGCAGGGCGCTGAACGGGTTTAGTTGATGATTTTCCAGGAAAAGCTTGTGGTCGTTCCAGCTTAACGGCGCGACATTGAGGAAGGCTTCGGCGTCGCTGGCCAGCTTCGGCAGCACGGGCTTCAAAAAGATCACCAGTTGGCGGAACAGGTTCACGCCCAGGGCGCAGATGGCCTGCACTTCGTCCTGCTTGCCGTCCTGTTTGGCCAGGGACCAGGGCGCCTTGTCGGCGATCCAGGCGTTGGCGCGGTCGGCCAGAGCCATGATCTCTCGCATGGCGCGGGCAAAATCGCGGGCCTCGTAGGCTTCGGCGATGCTCGGCGCGGCGGCTTGGAAGGCCTCGGTCAGCTCCGGTGCGGCGTTGCCGGCCACCAGCAGGCCGTTGTTGCCCTTGTGGATAAAGCCGGCGCAACGGCTGGCGATATTCACCACCTTGCCGACCAGGTCCGAGTTGACCTTCTGCACGAAGTCCTCGAGGTTGAGGTCCAGGTCATCGACGCCGCGGCCGAGCTTGGCCGCGTAGTAGTAGCGCAGGTATTCCGGGTTGAGGTGATCCAGGTAGGTGCGCGCCTTGATAAAGGTGCCGCGGGACTTGGACATCTTCTGCCCGTTGACGGTCAGGTAGCCGTGCACGGCTACCGCGGTCGGCTTGCGCAGGCCGGCGCCTTCGAGCATGGCCGGCCAGAACAGGGCGTGGAAGTTGACTATGTCCTTGCCGATAAAGTGGTACAGCTCGGCGCTCGAATCCTTGTTCCAGAACGCATCGAAGTCCAGCTCAGGGCGCTTGGCACAGAGGTTCTTGAAACTGGCCATATAGCCGATCGGCGCGTCCAGCCAGACGTAGAAGTACTTGCCCGGCTCGTCGGGGATTTCGAAACCGAAGTAAGGCGCATCGCGGCTGATGTCCCATTCTTGCAGGCCGCCATCCAGCCACTCGGCGATCTTATTGGCCACTGCGTCCTGCAGTGCGCCGCCGCGGGTCCAGCTTTTCAGCATGGCCTCGAAGTCCGGCAGCTTGAAGAAGAAGTGCTTGGAGTCGCGCAGCTCCGGCACGGCACCGGAGATGGCCGAGCGCGGGTTTTTCAGCTCGGTGGGCTCGTAGGTGGCGCCGCATTTCTCGCAGTTGTCGCCGTACTGGTCTTCCGCCGCGCACTTGGGGCAGGTGCCCTTGATAAAGCGGTCGGCGAGGAACATGCCCTTCTCAGGGTCGAAGTACTGGGTCACCGAGCGGGTGGCGATATGCCCGGCGTCACGCAGTTTCAGGTAGATGTCCGCGGACAGCTCGCGGTTTTCATCCGAGTGGGTCGAATGATAGTTGTCGAAGTTGACTCCGAAATCGGCGAAGTCGGCCGTGTGTTCGGCCTGCACATTGGCGATCAACTGTTCCGGGGTGATGCCTTCCTTTTCGGCGCGCAGCATGATCGCCGAGCCATGGGCGTCGTCGGCGCAGACGTAGATGGCCTGGTTGCCGCGCAGTTTCTGGAAGCGCACCCACATGTCGGTCTGGATGTACTCGAGCATATGGCCAAGGTGAATCGAACCATTGGCATAGGGCAGGGCGCTGGTGACGAGAATCTTGCGGGCTTCGGACATGGGGATCGGCTGCACTGGTAACTCAGGGGAGCCGGCAACTATAAAGGAAGCGGCAAGCTACAAGCCAGAAGTGACAAGAAAAAGCCTTGCAATCCAGGGGTGGATTGGCCCCTCTTGCTTGCAGCTTGCAGCTTGCAGCTTGCAGCTTGCAGCTTGCAGCTTGCAGCTTGCAGCTGCTGCTATGATGTCCGCCTGCTTTACTCAGCCTTTCGGAGCCCTCCATGAGTGTCGTTACCCGCGCAGCGGTCGAAGCCGCATTGTCCCAATACACAGATCCCCATCTGAATCAGGACCCGGTCAGCGCCGGCTGTCTGCGTGAGGTGGATATTCAGGGCGGCAAGGTCAGCGTGCGCCTGGAGTTGGGTTACGCCGCTGGATTGTTCAAGAGTGGTTGGGCGCAGATGCTGCAAATGGTCCTGGAAAACCTCGAGGGTGTCGAGCGCGCCCAGGTGCAGGTCGATTGCCTGATCGAGGCGCACAAGGCCCAGGATCAGGTGCCGGCCCTGGCCAATGTGAAGAACGTGATAGCCGTGGCCTCCGGCAAGGGCGGTGTGGGCAAGTCCACCACCGCAGCCAACCTGGCCCTGGCCCTGGCCCGCGAAGGCGCCAAGGTCGGCATCCTCGATGCGGATATCTATGGTCCCAGTCAGGGCATCATGTTCGGCATCCCCGAAGGCACGCGGCCGGAGGTGAAGGAGCAGAAGTGGTTCGTGCCGCTCAAGGCCCATGGCGTGGAAGTGATGTCCATGGCCTTCCTGACTGATGAGAACACCCCGGTGGTCTGGCGCGGGCCCATGGTTTCCGGGGCGTTGATCCAGTTGATCACCCAGACCGCCTGGGATGACCTGGATTACCTGGTGGTGGACATGCCGCCGGGCACCGGCGATATCCAACTGACCTTGGCGCAGAAGGTGCCGGTAGCTGGCGCGGTGATAGTCACCACGCCGCAGGACCTGGCCCTGCTGGATGCCAAGAAAGGTATCGAGATGTTCCGCAAAGTGAATATCCCGGTGCTGGGTGTGGTGGAGAATATGGCCGTGCATATCTGCTCGAACTGCGGGCATGCCGAGCACCTGTTCGGCGAGGGCGGTGGCGAGAAACTGGCGGCGCAGTTCGGCGTCGATCTGCTGGCCTCCTTGCCCTTGTCGATGGCCATTCGCATGCAGTCCGATGGCGGCAAGCCGACCACCATCGCCGATCCGGAAAGCCAGATCGCGATGATCTACCAGGAAACTGCGCGCAATGTCGGCGCGCGTATCGCCCAGATTGGCCGGCAGGCGCAAGGCATGCCGAGCATCGAGGTGAGCGAAGACTGAGCAAAGATGCCGCGCGCCTGCAGGGTGCGCGGCATTTTAGCGAGACGCTTGATAAAACCAGCGCCCACAAAAATTTTCCGGGAGAAATTTTTGACGCTGCGTAGCGGCGGCCCGCAGGGTGGCCGTCAGGGATGAGCGGCCACAAAAAAGCCCCGCACTAGGCGGGGCTTTTCTTGCAGCTAGGTTAGATCAGGTTATACAACCTGAACTTCCTCAGCCTGCATGCCTTTCTGACCACGGGTGGCCACGAAAGTAACTTGCTGGCCTTCTTTCAGGCTCTTGAAGCCATCGCTCTGGATAGCTTTGAAGTGTACAAACAGGTCGTCACCGGATTGCGGGGTGATGAAGCCGTAGCCTTTCTCATCGTTGAACCACTTTACGGTGCCATTCTGACGATTCGACATGTGATGTCTCCTAACAATATTAATAACAGCCCTGGAAAAGCCCAGGCCGGGACTGAGTGCAACGAGTACTAGGAGTCGGACGATGTTTGGATCGAAATCTAGGCATCAAGTAGCGATTCGCGGTGACACATGCAGCACAGTGGGGCCACCATACCCGCTTTTAGCGCTAAGCGCGAATGCTCTGTGCATCTTTCTGTTATTTACCGATGGGCAGGCATCTCTCCATTTGCCGGATGGCCTCGCGCAACAGTCTTTGAACCCTGTGGCCGGCCCCGGTAAGATGCGCTCACTTTTTCATCATTAGCTTCTTCAGGACGCCCGCCATGAGCATTAAATCGGATAAGTGGATTCGCCGCATGGCCCAAGAGCACGGCATGATCGAACCTTTCGTCGAGCGCCAGGTGCGTAATGAGGGGGCCGAACGCCTGATCTCCTACGGCGTTTCCAGCTATGGCTACGATGTGCGCTGCGCCGATGAATTCAAGGTGTTCACCAATATCAACTCGGCCACGGTCGACCCGAAGAATTTCGATGAGAAAAGCTTCGTCGATGTGAAAAGCGATGTGTGCATCATTCCGCCCAACTCCTTCGCTTTGGCCCGCACCGTGGAATTCTTCCGTATCCCCCGGGATGTGCTGACCATCTGCTTGGGCAAAAGCACCTATGCGCGCTGCGGCATCATAGTCAACGTCACCCCGCTGGAGCCGGAGTGGGAAGGCCATGTGACCCTGGAGTTCTCCAACACCACCACCCTGCCGGCGAAGATCTATGCCAACGAGGGCGTGGCGCAGATGCTGTTCCTGCAATCCGACGAGGCCTGCGAGGTGTCCTACAAGGACCGCGGCGGCAAGTACCAGGGCCAGCTCGGCGTGACCCTGCCGAGGGCCTGACAGGGCGTCGGATGCATTAATAAGAGAGCCGGGCATTGCCCGGCTTTCTTATGGCCATCTCCCAGCCAAATGCTGCGAATTTTTCCGCGACATTCGCGGCTGAAACCACTCTGCTGCACGCGTAGCGCATGGGTCTAGTTGAATTGCTGCCTGTAATGCTTCATCACGTCGCTGAGTGCGGCGGTGGTGACGGCCGTGGAGACACCGAACATGAGAATGCCGTTGGCTGCTTCCAGGGCGCTGAGCAACTGCCACTTGGGCGATAGCACCACATCGCCGTAACCGAGGGTGGCGAAGGTTACGCCGGAAAAGTACAGGGCCTGGGATAGGCTCTGGAATTCGCCGAGAAAGACGAACAGTAGCGCCCAGATGCCCATTTGCATTAGGTTGCCAAACATCATCAGCAGCATCACCAGGCTAAGGATCAGAATGGTGTTGCCACGTCCGTGGCGCTCGCGGCTCTGCCGATAGTGCAGGTAGTGGTGCAGGCTGAGGCCGACCATCGCGGCCTGCAGTACCAGGCACAGCACTGTCATGGGTATTCCGATCAGCAGGTTCAGGAGCATGGTTTTCCTCGTGGGGCTGAGGGCTGTCCCAGTGGTCGATCCAACTCTGCCGTGGCGACTGGACGTCCGGGCCCAGGTTCATCTAGCTACCCAGGGTGGCTGCGGCCAGCAATGCCCGAACGTGTAGGTGCTTACTCGCCATCCTGCGGATCGGTCGCGTTATTGATTTGGGGGCTGTCGACCCATTGCCAGAACAGTTTGTAGCCCACGGCCAGCAGCACCGGCCCGATGAACAGGCCAATGATGCCGCCATTCACCATGCCGCCCAGGGCGCCGATCAGTACCACCGGCATCGGTACGTCGACCCCGCGACCGAGCAGCAGAGGCTTGAGTACGTTGTCGGCAAGGCCGGCGACGAAGGTGTAGATGGCGAAGATGATAGTGGTCAGGGTGGCCCCTTCGGTGAAGAAGACGAAGGCGATCACCGGCAGGGTGATCAAGGTGGCTGGCAACTGCATGATCCCCAGCAGCAACACGACCAGGGCCAACAGGCCGGCACCGGGAACCCCTATAAAGACGAAACCAGCACCGATCAGCAGCATCTGGATGAAGGCGATGCCGATCACCCCCTGGGCGACGGCACGGATGGTCGCAGTGCACAGCTCGACCAGCGCATCGCCGTGCGGCGCCTCGATCACGCGCGTCGCGATGCGTTGGGCACTGCGCTGGCCAGCTTTGCCATAGGCCATGATGATGCCGGCAATCATCAGTGCGGCGATGAATACCAACATGCCAATGCCCACCTCGGCGATTTGCCCGAGCAGGCTCAGGGTCATGTTTTTGAGTTGCGGTGCCAGACGCTGCAGGACTCCGCTCAGGTCGGAAGCCGATTGCGCCCAGAAACCATGTAACTGTTTGCCGATTAGCGGCCACTGGGCCACGGCATCCGGTGGCGGCGGGATAGGTACGCCACCTGACTTGACTGCGGCAATCACCGCTTGAACCGACTCGGTCAGGGACGTGCCGAGCAGGTAGATAGGGATCAGCAGGATGGCGATGGCAAACAGCACCAGCAGGGTGGCGGCCCGCCTATCGCTATGGCCGGTACGCGCCTTGATCAGGTTGTGCAGCGGGTAGAGGGTGATGGCGAGGATCAGGGCCCAGCACATCAGACTGAGGAAGGGGCTGAACACCCCGTAGCAGGCAATCACCAGGGCAGTGATCAGGCCTGCTCGGATCAGCGTGTCGAGGAGCGTGCGAGTTAACTGCCTTCCTGGTGGGCCGGTGTGCGCCATATGGCTTTCCTTTGCTGAGGTGACTGAGAGCCTGTCCAGACTCTGCTGCGTGTCTGCCAGGCTGAATGGCGCCGTGCCTGACCTTTGCTCGCGGGGGGTAACAGATTCTTAGCTCAGCCCGGACTGAGTGGCCCGGCTGTTACTGCAAAAGCGTAGCCTGCCGCAGGCGTTTCAGCCCACGACCTTGGTGCTCAGCCTGTATTTCTTCTTGTGGGGTGCGCGGTACCCAGTAAAGGCTCTATATAAGCCTCTGCGGAGACTGCGCAGGGCGCCAGCGGCAGCTCGCGCTTGTGGCGGGTGTTGTCATATGTGCGCACGATGCTGGCGTAGGCGTGCTCGTTCAGCGGCTGGCCATGCAGGTAAACATCGATTTTGGCATGGCTGACGTCGTGGGCTTCCTCGTCCGGTTTGCCCGGGCGCAGTTCTTCCAGATCGGCGGTTGGGGTTTTCATCTCCAGGTGTTCAGGTGCGCCCAGGTGCCGGGCGATGGCGCGTACCTGGCCTTTGACCAGGCCCGATAGCGGGGCCAGGTCGCAGGTGCCGTCACCGAATTTGGTGACGAAACCCATCACCGTTTCGGCGGCGTGGTCGGTGCCTATCACCAGGCCGTTGTTGGCGTTGTCGATGGCGAACTGGGCGACCATGCGAATGCGTGCCTTGATATTGCCGACCACTAAGTCGCGGCGGGCGTCGGTCAGTTGCTGCAAGTGGCTGACCTGCTCGCCGAGAGCGTGCACGCTGCTTGCGATATTCACTGTGTCTTCCAGGTTGGCGCGGATGAACTGCAGCGCGGCTTGGTCGGTGAAAGGCGGCTCCAGGTCGAGGGCGGCGGCTACTTCGGCTTGGCGGTTGCTCATTTCAAGGTTTTTACTGAGCGTTGCAAATGCAGGCGCATGCGGCGAGTAGGCGCGAGCAGCATGCGTTGCTGATATAGGGGCGCGCGCAAAGCTTAATGCGAAATCCCCTGGGTCGATGCGTTTAAACGCTGAGTTTAGAGCTGCAGGGCATGAATTCTGGGCATTAGCAGGCCGAAGGGGCGTTGGCAGGGTAAATCCCAGGCAAAAGAAAGGGCGCTATAAGCGCCCTAAAACGATGATCTATGGAGTAAGTCCATTTACTCAGAGCGGCAGCCGCTGAATTGGTTCAATGGCTGCCGACGAACGGTCGTTACCTGCCGGGCATCAGCAATAGGCGTTGGTTGCCATAGGCCTGGTCGAGGTTCTGCGCCTGGAAGGGGAAGCTCATATAGCGCCCCTTGAGCCAGGCGTCGATGCCGTCGGCGTAGTGCTTGCTTGCCGGGTTGCCGGATTGCCCGGAGCTATTCAGGCCGATCAGCGGTTCCTCGCGGCCGAAGTCGACGACTATGCGCATGGCCGGAATCAGCCAGGTATCGAAATCCTGCCCCCAGTGGTAAGCCGCCACATTGAGGGTGCTGTGATCACCGCCCGCCGGGTAGGGGCCGCGATCCAGATAGCCTTTGATGGCGTTGATGCTGGTGCGCTGGCTGGCGCTCATATACTGCGCCAGTTGGCTGGTCTCGGTGGTCCAGTTGTAGCTATGCAGCTTGCCCCACTGCCAGGCGCTGCGGTCGCTGCCCAGCTTGCTTTCCATAAAGCTCAGCGCGCCCGCCAGGCTGCGAGCGAGAATCGCCGCTTTGTCTTCCTGCTGCGGCGTGCGCCGATCATTCCAGAACGGGCTGTCATCACGCCCGAGCAGGTGGTCGGCCTGGGCCGAATAGGAGCTGTTGGCGGTTTCCACCAAGGCTTTCCAGGCCGGGCTGGTTTCCGGGCCCAGTTCATCGAGGAAGGTCTGGCGCGCGCTTTCATAGAGGAAGGCGCTGTACAGCGCGGCATCGGCCGAGCTGGCGGCCATTTTGCCGTCGAACTTGCTCAGGCGGCTGTGCGCTTCGCGGGCCTTGGCGCGTTCTGCTGATGGTAGGGCGTCTATGGCGGCTGTCAGGGCTTCGGCCATGCCGGGGGCGCTGAACATGCGTTGCAGCTTGCCGACGAAGGGGGTGGTCTGGTCGTACTGCATGGCGATCATGCTGGCGCTGTCGTGTTTGCCGCTGCCGGCCAGTGCGGCGATGCGTTCGGCGCGCTCGGGGTAGTACCAGGAATTGGAGAGCTGCATGCCATAGCCGCGCGGCACCGTGCGGTGGTTGGCGGTGCCCAGCCAGCCTTGCGGCGGGTCCTGGTCGTAGGGGTGCAGCATCGGGTCGGCGAAACCGTCCCAGTCATACTGGCTATCCCAGCCGGGAGACGGCATCAGGCCCAGGCCGGCACGGCGGTTGGGGAAGCGCCCGGTGACTTGCCAGCCGATATGCTGGGCGTCGGCGAAGACGATGTTCAGCGGCATGGCGCGTACTTCGCGGGTGGCCTCGAAGGCCTGTTCCACCGATTGCGCACGGGACAGATCGAAGAACGCATCGAGGGTCTTGTCGGCTTCGAATTGAGTGGTCTTCAGGGCCAGGCCGTAGCCGCTGCTCAGCTGCAGCGGTTGCAACATGTGTTTACGCTCGCCCAGCACCGAGTTCAGCAGCGGGCCGTGGCGAGTCTCGTAGAGGGTTTCGCGGATTGGCCGCTGCCCTTTGATAAAAAAGGTTTCCTGGCGCTCTTGGGCGGGCAGCCATTTGCCGTCGGCCAGGTAATGCAGGCGGCCGCCTTGGCGTTTGGTCTTCTCCAGAAACAGGTCCTGGTTATCGCCCATGACCATGGTCATGCCCCAGCCGAGCTTGCCATTGAAGCCGGCGACTATTGCCGGTACGCCGGCAATCGACACGCCCGCCGCCTGGTATTTCGGCGAACGGATCTGCACGAAATTCCACGCCGAGGGCATCGCCAGGGGCAGGTGGGTGTCGTTGGCCAGCAGGCTTCTGCCGCTGCGGCTTTTCTGCGGCGCGATGGCCCAGTTGTTGGAGGCCGCGACGCCGAGCATATGGGCATCGGCGAACTGGCTGAGGGCGCCGCTGACGGCGCTCAAGCCGGCCAGCTGGCCATTCAGATCGAGGCCTTTGAGCTTGGCCGCCTCCTCGATTGGCAGGGGCTCATCCGGGTAGGTGGGCAGCAGCCAGGCAAGTTGTTCGCTGCCGACTTTCTGCGCCAGCACCAGGGAGGCGATCTCCTCTTGCAGGTTGACCGCCAGGCCGAAGTTCAGCAGGCAGAACACCAGCACCGAGTCTTCGGCTTTCCAGTAGGCCGGGCGGTAGCCGGACTCGGCCAGGTCCATCGGCAATTTGTCGCGGTAGCGGAACAGGTAGGCATTGACCCCGCGGGCATAGACTTCGAAGAATTTCTTCAGACGTGGCGAGGCATTGCTGTAGAGCACCGCGGCGCTTTTCTTCAGATTGACCGCACGCATAAAACGGTCGATTTCCAGCACACCCGGGCCGGCCATTTCCGCCAGCCGGCCTTCGGCCATCAGGCGCAGGCCAACCATCTGGCTGAGGCGATCGCTGGCATGCACATAGCCCAAAGCGAACAGCGCGTCATGGAAGGTGGTGGTCTCGATCAGCGGCATGCCCAGCGGGTTGCGCCTGATCACCACGCTCTGCGCCAGGCCCTGGACGCGGACTATGCCCTGGTCCGGATGCAGACTGTCGCTGTAGCGGCTGCTAAGAAATGACTGGCAGCCGCTCAGCACGACAACCGCGGTCAATGCGGCGGCGAGGCTCAGATGGGCCAGGGGGCGAAACGCGCGCGATAGCATGCAGCAGGCTCCTTGCAATACGAGGAAAGGTCGGATGGGGCACGCGCCTTCCTGGCGGTGCTTACCGGGGTGCAGGTGCGGGGGTACTAAGGTAGCCAGCGGCCATGGGCCTGACAAGGCGCATGGCCTGGGCAGCAGGCGCTTTTGCATGGTGGCAGCGGCTTAGTCGGGTAATCAGTGTACGGCGGCGAGAGCTGCAGTTTTGTGCTGCAGCCCCAGCTCGCTGAGCGGTGACCTTTAGAGCAGGCTGCCGGCGAGAATCTGACGATCCCCGCTAGCGCGACTCATAGCCAACCAGCGCTAGCCAGCAGGCACAGAGCCGGGCTGCTTCTTATATAGAGGCTTATGCGCCGTGGCATTTCTTGAATTTTTTCTGGCTGCCGCAGGGGCAGGGGTCATTGCGGCCGACGTCTTTCAGGGCGTTGCGCACCGGTTCCTGGTGAGCGTGACCGCAGTTCGGGCCATGCACATGACCCTGCTCATGGGCGTGGCTATGGTCGTGAGCATGACCGTGATCGTGATCGTGATTGCAGTCTGGGCCGTGGACGTGTTCTTGCTGAGTCATGTGCGGTTACTCCGGGATAAATTTACCGGGAATTATCTCGCCATTGCGCGACATGTGCACGCTTCGTCCGAACATCAAGCCGGTTTTTACCTTGCCCTGTAGCCGATAAGGGATGGGTTTGTCAGGTTTTTCCAGGGCTTTGACGATTTGCCGCAAGTGCCGCCAGAGGTTGGTACGCACCGGAACGTCAAAGCTGTGGTGGCCGCGCGCCGGGACGGTGAACCAGACATCGGACTCGCCTTCGGCCAGTTTTACCTGGTTGAGGTGCACCACGTACTCCAGCCCGCGCACCGGCAGGCTGACGTTATTGGGGTTGTCGATGCGAAAGCGCAGGGTGAAGTGCTGCTCGAGCAGCTTGGCCCGCACTACGTCGACTTTGACCAAGCGGACCTCGGGGTCCTTGAAGTCGCCTGAGATCCAAGAGGAACAACCGGCAAGGCCTGAAATGAGGCCAAAAAAAATCGATAGGCTAAGAATTCTTATCGTTTGCGCCTGATAGAACATTGCATACTCCGAATGACGCGTCAGTGTAACAAGCAAGTGCTTGGCTGCCATCAGTTGTGACGGTAAAAAAACCTGCGCCATACTGAACAAGGATTAGGACAGGAGTGTGACCATGGCTCGTTACGAAATCGCCTTTAGCGCGCAGTTAGTGCCGGGTGCTCAGTTGGAGTCGGTGAAAGCCAATCTGGCCAAGTTGTTTCAGGCCGATGAGCAGCGCCTGGCCTTGTTGTTTTCCGGGCGGCGCATCGTGATCAAGAGCAATCTGGACGAGGCAGGGGCGGAGAAGTATCGCGCTACTCTCGAGCGTGCCGGCGCCTTGGTTGAAGTGGTCGACCTGGAGCTACAGCAGGAAGTCGAGGAGATCGAGTTGGCACCGCCGCCGCAGGTTGCCGCGCCGGCTGCAACTGCTGTCCCGGTGGCGTCTGCCGAGCAGGCGGTCGGACGTTTGCAGGTGGCCCCGCGGGATGAATATATGGCGGCTTTCGCTGAGGTGGATGCGCCAGATTTCGGCATCGCCCCCTTGGGTGACGACTTGCAGGACGACAAGCCCGAGCCACAGGCGCCGGCACTCGATTTGTCGCAGTTCAGCCTGGCTCCGACCGGCAGCGATATGGGCGAAGTGAAAAAGGTCCCGGCTGGACCTCCGCCCGATATCTCCCACTTGAAGTTGCAGGAATAGCGCGAGCACTCACAGGGGGCTGGGCCTTATGAATTGCTCCGCTGCGCTGCGAAAAACTGTGCACAGCACTTCTTGAATTTCTGCCCGCTGGCACAGGGGCAGGGGTCGTTGCGCCCAGTCTTGAGCTCAACGGTGGGATCGATAAAGTACCAGTCACCTTGGTTTTCCACGAAAGCCGAGCATTCGCGATGGCTATGTTCGCCACTGTCGTCGCGCCAGCGTGCGGTGAAGGTGACCCAGGCATGCTCGGGTTGAGCGCTGAATACTTCGGCGCTTTCCACCTTGAGCCCCAACCAAGTACTGCTCAGGCTCCAGGCCGCGATGGCCTGGCGATCCAGTCCGGCTTGTTGGGCGGGCAGGGTGGTTGTCACTAGATAGTCGATCAATCCCAGCGCATAGGCGCTGTAGCGTGAGCGCATCAGGGCTTCGGCACTGGGGGCGCGCGCACCTTGGTGATACTGGCCGCAACATTGATCCAACAACTTGCCGCTGGTGCAGGGGCACAACGCCGTGCTCATGGCTTCACCACCAGTATTTGCCGAAGTTTTCCGGATTGGCCCAAAATTTTGCGTTGAGCCAGTCCGGTACTTGCTTGTAGTCGAGCAGGTCGTAGGTGAACAGGTTGAGCGTCTGTTCGTCGCGCTGAAAGCGTTCGCTGACTTGCAGTGCCAGGGCGAAGAAGTCGGTTTCTTGCCAGGCACTTGCCTGCAGGTCGACCAGTACGGCGAGGCGACTGGCGTTCAAGTTGCGAATGCCACCCAGCAGTTCCAGG
Source organism: Pseudomonas sp. (assembly GCF_030696055.1). Taxonomy (GTDB): domain Bacteria; phylum Pseudomonadota; class Gammaproteobacteria; order Pseudomonadales; family Pseudomonadaceae; genus Aquipseudomonas. Next base: position 20,819 of record NZ_JAUYNP010000052.1, read on the forward strand.
CCGGCGCGTTTGGGCAGGTGTTCGAGGCAGTCGACTATCAGGGCCAGGTCAAAGCGTTGCGCCGCCAGCTCCGCAGGCAAGGCCCCTGCCGCTGCATGGGCGATCTGGCAGTCCGGGTGGGCGGCTTGGAAGGCTTCTACGGCGGGCAGTGCACCGGCGCCCACCAAGAGCAGGCGCTGTGGGGCGTAGCGCGCCAATAAAGCGGCTAGGGCTTGCTGCGGAGTACGGGGTGACAGAGTTTCAGGCATGGAAAGTTCTCGCTCAGATTGCCAAAGACTAACGTGCCGTCGCTCTAAGGCCTAGTGCAACTGTTGTCTGGGCCTATTCTCTGGCGCATTCGCAAACTGGCGTCTTTACTGCTTAGGTATCGGTTTTAGGCCGACTTACCAATAGGAGAGGTATATATGAGCATTATGAGGAAGGCAGTTCCCCTGATTCTCGCGAGCAGTTTTTTGACCGGTTGTGCCGGGTTGCAGAAAACTGACTGGCCAACCTGTGCGGCAGTGGGTGGTGTAGGTGGTGCGGCACTGGGTGCCATTGAAAGTTCAACCTGGGCGGCGGGTGGCGCCGTGGTGGGTGCGGGCATGGCAGCGGCCTATTGCTGGGTGCATGGTGCCAGCGATGAGCAGGTGGCCGTGGTTGAAGAAGAAGTGGTCGAACAACCTGTTGCCGAGCCTGTAGCAGAAGCGGTGCGGGTTGAGTTGGATGTGAAGTTCGATTTCGACAAGTCTCAGGTCAAGCCGGAAAGTTATGGCGATATCAAGAATCTGGCCGACTTTATGAGCCAGTACCCACAAACCACAACTGTGGTTGAAGGCCATACCGACTCGGTGGGTACCGATGCTTACAACCAGGGCCTGTCCGAGCGCCGCGCCAATGCCGTGCGTGATGTGCTGGTCAACCAGTACGGCGTAGGTGGCGATCGCGTCAATGCGGTGGGTTACGGCGAGTCGCGTCCGGTTGCAGACAACGCAACCTCGGCTGGTCGTGCAATTAACCGCCGTGTAGAAGCCGAAGTAGAAGCGCGTCCTTAACTGCTTGTTTAAGGCGTATCAGTGGAAACAAGCCAGACCTGCAGGGTCTGGCTTGTACGGCTTGAATGCTGGGTCTTTACTCCTAGGAGACCGGCAGCAGCCGGTATAACGGGAGATTTCTACCATGAGAGCTAGATTCCTAACTGGGGTAGCCCCCATTCTCTTGGTCAGCAGTGTTCTTTCCGGTTGCGTCACGACTTCCAGTACGGGAGATGCGCCGCTTAACCAAGGGAACTGGCCCATTTGTACTGCGATTGGTGGTCTGGCCGGTGCTGGTCTGGGCTCAATCGAAAGTTCCGCCTGGGCAACAGGCGGTGCGGTAGCCGGCGCGGTCATCGGTACCCTTATTTGTTATGCCCAGGATGGCGATGAAGACGACGATGGCGTGTTCGATCGGCGTGATCGTTGCCCCGACACCCCCGCCAATACCCCGGTGCACCACAATGGCTGTCCGCTGAAGGAATATGCGGACAGCCCTGCGGAGCCGGAACCTGCGCCTGTTGAAGTAGTAGAGCCGGTACGTGTCGAGTTGGACGTGAAGTTTGACTTCGACAAATCCGTGGTCAAAGAAGACAGTCAAGGCGATATCCAGAGCCTGGCCGACTTTATGAAGCAGTACCCGCAGACCACTACGACAGTTGAAGGGCACACCGACTCTGTCGGTACCGATGCCTATAACCAAGGCTTGTCCGAACGCCGTGCCAATGCCGTGCGCGATGTGCTGGTCAACCAGCATGGTATCGACAGCAGCCGGGTTTCCTCGGTGGGTTACGGTGAGTCGCAGCCGGTCGAGGACAACAGCACTGACGAAGGTCGCGCGGTAAACCGTCGGGTAGAGGCGGAAGTCGAAGCGCAACCTTAAACTTAAAGTGGTGAAATGTTGGATCGCTGAAACAAACAGCGAGAGAAGACTAGGGCCGTTATCTGCTGTTGGTGGATAACGGCCTTATTACATCCGCTTGCAGTGCGGGCGCGGCGTTAAGAGCTTGGCCGCTAGTTCGCTGTTGTAAGCGGCTCTTTGTATGGCCTGGGCGGCAAGTCCTGGCGCTTTTTGCCGGCCTGCTGGCCGCATGCTCCCAAAGCGGTTAAGGTGCCTCAAAATAAAATTGGCTGGGGCATCCATGAAGAAATTTTTGATTTTGGGCAAAGTGCTGGCTGCATTTTTCTGGGGTGTGGTGCTGGCCAACCTGCTGCAACCCTTCGCACAACCCTTCGCCCTCTTGCTCTATATCACCGGAGCCCTGGCCCTGCTGATTCACGGCCTGGAGCTGTGGGTGTTCAATAAGCAGCTGGCCGGTGCTCGGAAACCAGGCCAGGAACGTGCGCAAGTCCTGCTGTTCGGTATTTTCCATCTGCTCGCGTTGCCCGGTCTCCAGGCGCAGTCTGCCGAGCCGGGCCAGGAAGAGCCGCAGCTGGAGGCTGAAAATGCGTAGTTTGATTCTGCTGGCAGCCCTTTTCAGTCCCGCGGTGTTGGCGCAGGCGGTGATCGAAGTCGAGTCCCACAGCTTTATGCGCTTACCGAGCAATAGCAGCGTGCTGCTGCTCGAGCGTTTGGACATTGCCGACCATGGCACCTTGCTGATTCCTCCTGGCTTGACCGAGCTGCGGGTGACTGAGCTGCGCCTGGGGCGCGACGCGCGCATAGCCATAGCCCCTGCCGAACAGGCGTTGCGCCTGGAGGTGGCACAGGGGGAGATCGCCAGCGGTGCGCAGATCAGTGCGCGCGGTGCCCAGGGCTCGCTGCAACAGCCGGCATCGCCGGGACGTACCTTGAGCATTCGCCTGCAGGCGCTGGTCACCGAGAGCTTGCTGGTCGATGCCCGCGGTGGCGCAGGGGCTTCGGGCTATGCCGGGCTGGACGGTGCCGACGGGCAGGCCGGGGGTTGCACCTGGGGCCAAGCCGAACGCGGTCATGATGGACAGGATGGTGGGGACGGTCAGGCCGGTGCGGCGGGGGCTCAGGTGCGCCTGGAGCTGCCGACGGATTTCCCCGAGCAGGCGCTGCAGCTGCGTCTCGAGGGTGGCGCCGGCGGTCCGGCTGGCAAGGCGGGCAATGGCGGTCAGGGCCTGAGCAAGGGATGCTGGTTGTACAGCACGCAGGGGGCTGGCGATGGTCGGCCCGGTCAGTCTGGCAAGCCGGGTGCGCAGGGACCGGCGGGGGCGGTCGATCTGGTGCGCTTCTAACTGGCGATCTAGTTAACAGACCTGGAGCCGCCCAGCGCCAGGCCTGTATGCGTTAAAACGAAGGGCGGGTGGCGGCAATCCCGACCAGCAGCAAGCCCAGCAGCAGGTTGCTCCCCACCAGGCGCCGAATGCGCCCCAGTACGGCGCCGCCGCTGGGCCAATCCTCGGCCGCCACGGCGCGGCGCAACTCCGGCAACAATAGCGCCTGCACCCGCAGAAACAGCGCGAGCATGGCGATATACAAGCCCATCATGATGTGCACGTAGCGCGGCGCGCTGTCGAAGCCGGCAAAGCGCAGGTGCAGCATGGCCACTCCGGTAATAGGCAGCACTAGCACCGCGGCCCACACCCAGTAGAAGAAACGCGGGAAGACTTCGAGCCATAGCTTCAGTCGCGCCGGAGCCTCCAGGGCACTGACCGCGGCAGGGCGCAGAATCATCCAGGCGAAGAACATGCCGCCGACCCAGACAAGGGCGGCCAGTACGTGCAGGGCATAGGTCAAGGCGTAAGGGGTCATGCGGGTACTCCTATTTATAAAGCGGTTCTGCGCCGGATCATTTAGCGCGCTATGATAGCGGCCGTTTGCAAACACTGAAAATTTATCCAGTTTCTTCGCGCCTAGATCCCATGCTCAGTACCGAACTCAAGTCCCAGATCCAGGGCGCTTACTCCCGTTTCCTCGAAGCCAAGTCGCTGAAGCCGCGCTATGGCCAGCGTTTGATGATCGCCGAAATCGCCAAAGTGCTCGGCGCCATCAACACCGACGAGGAAGGCCGGCGCGATGGCGAGCCGGCGGTGGTGGCGGTCGAGGCCGGCACCGGTACCGGCAAGACCGTGGCCTACAGCCTGGCGGCGATTCCTACGGCCAAGGCGGCCGGCAAGCGTCTGGTGATCGCCACCGCGACCGTGGCGCTGCAAGAGCAGATCGTGCACAAGGATCTGCCGGATCTGCTGCGCAATAGCGGGCTGAACTTCAGTTTCGCCCTGGCCAAAGGCCGTGGCCGCTACCTGTGCCTGTCCAAGCTCGATCTGCTGTTGCAGGAAGGTCAGGCGCAGAGCACCACCGCGCAGCTGTTCGAGGAAGAAGGCTTCAAGATCGACGTGGATGAGCAGAGCCAGAAGCTGTTTACCGCCATGATCGAGAAACTCGCCGGCAATAAGTGGGACGGCGACCGCGACAGCTGGCCCGAGGAATTAGAAGACAGCCGTTGGTCGCAACTGACCACCGACCATAGCCAGTGCACCAACCGCCATTGCCCGAATTTCCAGCAGTGCGCCTTCTACAAGGCCCGCGAGGGCATGGGCAAGGTCGATGTGATAGTCACCAACCACGATATGGTCCTGGCCGACCTGGCCTTGGGTGGCGGCGCCGTGCTGCCGGATCCGCGCGACACCCTCTATGTGTTCGATGAAGGCCACCATCTGCCGGACAAGGCCATCGGCCATTTCGCTCATTTCACCCGGCTGCGCTCGACCGCCGACTGGCTGGAACAGACCGCCAAGAACCTGACCAAGCTGCTGGCTCAGCATCCGCTGCCCGGCGATCTGGGGCGCCTGATCGAGCAGGTGCCGGAGCTGGCGCGGGAGATCAAGACCCAGCAGCAGTTTATGTTCGCCGCCTGCGAGCAGCTGGCCGAGTTCAAGCCCGGTGAAGACATGCAGGGCCGCGAGCGCCCGCGCCATCGCTTCGTCGGCGGCCTGGTGCCGGAGCATCTGCGCGAGCTGGGCATCGAGTTGAAGAAAGGCTTCAGCAAACTCACCGACCTGTTCACCGGCGTCACCGAGCAGCTCAAGGAAGCCATGGACGGCGAAGCCACCATCGGCATCGCCAGCCACCAGGCCGAGGAGTGGTACCCGCTGTTCGGCAGCCTGCTGGCGCGCGCCCAGGGCAGCTGGGAGCTATGGCTGGCCTTTACCGCCGAAGACCCGGAAGACAGCCCGCCTATGGCGCGTTGGCTGACTCTGGCGGAAAGCGGCGCGCTGTTCGATATCGAGGTCAACGCCAGCCCTATCCTGGCCGCGGAAACCCTGCGGCGTAATCTGTGGAATGTCGCCTATGGCGCCCTGGTGACCTCGGCGACCCTGACCGCGCTGGGCACCTTCGACCGCTACCGGATGCGTGCCGGCCTGCCGAAAGTGGCGGTCACCACCGTGGTACCCAGTCCCTTCCACCATGCCGATGCCGGCGTGCTGCGGGTGCCGGACCTCAAGGCCGATCCGCGCGATGCGGTGGCCCATACCGCGGCGATCATTCGTGACTTGCCCGGCCTGGTGCAGGGTTCGCGCGGCACCCTGGTGCTGTTTTCTTCGCGCAAGCAGATGCAGGACGTCTTCGACGGCCTGGAGCGCGATTGGCGCAAACGGGTGTTTATCCAGGGTAATTTGTCCAAGCAGGAAACCCTGAACAAGCACAAGGCGCGGGTCGACAGTGGCGAGGAGAGCGTGCTGTTCGGCCTGGCCAGCTTCGCCGAGGGCGTGGACCTGCCCGGTGCCTACTGCGAACACGTGGTGATCGCCAAGATTCCCTTCGCCGTGCCGGATGACCCGGTGGAAGCGGCCCTGGCCGAGTGGATCGAGGCGCGCGGCGGCAATCCCTTTATGGAAATCGCCGTGCCGGATGCCTCGCTGCGTCTGGTGCAGGCTTGCGGGCGTTTGCTGCGCACCGAAGAGGATCGCGGCATCATTACCCTGTTGGACCGGCGGGTGGTCACCCAGCGTTATGGCAAGGCTATTCTCAATGCCTTGCCGCCGTTTCGCCGTGAGATCAGCTGAGTCTCTGCTGGGCTTGCCGAGTGGTATGACTGAAGCCTGGCGCGGCTGCAAGCGTCTGAACAGCGTTCAGACCGGGTCCGCCGCTAGGTGATGGAAAATTGTTGTGGCTCTGGGCGATCCCGTCCAAGGGCGCAGGATCAATCTGGTAGATGGGGGAGTGTGGTTCGTGAAGGTTAACGCCAGGCTGCAAGCGCGCATTCTGTTGTCGGCACTGTTGAGCTTTTCCGCGGCCGTTACGGCTGGCGATAAGGTCGAGCTGTTCAACTTCGTGCGTCCCATAGATGCGGTGCAAGTGACGACCAAGGATGCGGCGCTACCGAGTCGCATCGCCGAACCCACGGCGTCAGGCGAAGTGCTGCGCCGGGTGACCTTCAACCCGGCCGAACAGCCGAGCCTGCGTCTTACCCCGCAAAGCGGCAGTTGGGATTGGTCCAAGCAGGCGGTGCTGAGCCTGCGCCTGCAGAACGCCATGGACTGGGCGCTGACCCTCGATGTGCAGATTGACAGTGCCGACGGTAAAAGCCTGAAGAGCCGCATCGCCTTGCCCGCCGGCCCGGCGCAGACCCTGCTGGTGCCCTTGCAGGCCAGCTCGCCGCGTGATCAGGGCATGCGCGCGGGCGTGCCCATGCCGTGGAATCACAATGGCCAGCGCCTGCTGGTGGCCGACACCGTGCTGGGCGAGTTGGACCCGGCCCGGGTCATAGCTGTGACCCTGTCGCTGCCCAAACCGAAAGCGGCGCAGAGCATTCTGATCAGCCACTTCGCGGTCAGCAGCGGCGCAGAGCGGGCGGCCGCCTACCAGGGCATAGTCGATGGCTACGGCCAGTTCACTCGTGGGGATTGGCCCGGCAAGGTCAAGAACGACCAGCAGCTGCAACAGGCCGCCCTGCAGGAGCAGAAACAACTGCCGGCCTGGTTGGCCGAGCGTGCGCCGCAGGATCAGTACGGCGGCTGGCTCGGCGGGCAGCACTTCGATGCCACGGGCTTCTTCCGCACGGAGAAACGCGATGGCCGCTGGTTCCTGGTGACGCCTGAGGGCAATCCCTTCTATTCCCTCGGGGTCAATGCGGTAACCGCCGAGCAAAGCGCCACCTATGTCGAAGGCCGCGAAACGATGTTCACGGCCTTGCCCAAAGAAGGTGAGGCGCTGGCCAAGCATTCCGGTAGCGCGGACAGTCGCAGCGACACCGGGGCGAACAAAGGCCGGGCCTTCGCCAAGGGCCGTTGGTTCGACTTCTACGCGGCCAACCTGGAGCGCAGTTACGGCTCAGCCGACCCGGCACGCTGGCTCAGCCACAGCCAGGACCGTCTGCAGGCCTGGGGTTTCAATACCCTGGGCAACTGGAGCGATCCGGCTTTCCTCAAGGACGCGCGCCTGCCTTACAGCATTCCGCTGGTGATCCATGGCGATTACGCCACCATCAGCACCGGCGTCGATTGGTGGGGCGGCATGCCCGACCCGTTCGACCCACGCTTTGCCATGGCCACCGAACGGGCGGTGGCTATCGCCTCGCGCGATCACCGCGACAACCCCTGGTTGCTCGGCTACTTCGCCGACAACGAGCTGGCCTGGGCCGGCGCGGCAGATGATCCGCACGGGCGCTACGCCCTGGCTTACGCCACCTTGCGCCTGACCACCGATGTGCCGGCCAAACGCGCCTTTCTCAAGCAGCTGCGCGACAAGTACCGCAACCACAATGGCCTGTCCCGGGCCTGGGGCATCCAGCTGGCAGCCTGGGAGCTGATGGAAGACCCGGGTTTCCAGGCGCCGCTGCCCAGCGCAGAGTTCCCGGCCATCGAAAAGGATATGCAGGCCTTCCTGCGCCTGTACGCCAGCACCTATTTCAAGACCATCGCCGATTCCCTGGAGTGGCATGCGCCGAACCACCTGCTGTTGGGCGGCCGCTTTGCCAGCAGCATCCCCGAGGCGGTGGAGGCCTGCGCCGAGTTCTGTGATCTGCTGAGTTTCAATTTCTATACCCGCGAGCCGCAGCAGGGCTACGACTTCGCGGCGCTGCGCGCGCTGGATAAACCGCTGCTGGTCAGCGAATTCCACTTCGGCTCGCGGGATCGCGGTCCCTTCTGGGGCGGTGTCGCCGAGGTCTACAAGGAAGAGGAGCGCGGCCCGGCCTATGCGCACTTCCTGGCCAAGGCCCTGGAAGAGCCGCAGATAGTCGGCGTGCACTGGTTCCAGTACCTCGACCAACCGGCCACCGGGCGTCTGCTCGATGGCGAGAACGGCCACCTGGGCCTGGTCGGCATCACCGATCGGCCCTGGGATGGCTTCGTCAAGGCGGTGCGCAAGGCCAACCAGGGGGTGGTCAAGGCCCTGCTCAAGCCAGAAGTGGCTGCCGCGCCGGCGCCTGCTACGCCGTGATGGAGGGGTCGCCGGGTGGCTGGTCCAGCTTGCGCACGGTTCACAGCGGGCGGCAGAGCTGGAACAATCCGCGCAGCCATTGAATAGAGGAGCGGGGCGGTGCAGATACAGGGTTATTTCGATCTCAAGTTCGAGGCGCTGAGGGACGGCTTCGCCGCCTTGTTCGAGGATCCGCAAGAGCGCGGCATGGCGCTCTGCGTGCAGATCGGCGGCGAGACAGTGGTGGACCTGTGGGCCGGCAGTGCCGACAAGGATGGCCAGCAGGCCTGGCACAGCGACACCATCCTCAACCTGTTCTCCTGCACCAAGACCTTTACCGCGGTCACCGTCTTGCAACTGGTCGGCGAGGGCAAGCTCGAGCTGGATGCCCCGGTCGCCCGTTACTGGCCGGAGTTCGCCGCCGCCGGCAAGGAAAAAATCACCCTGCGCCATCTGCTCAGCCACCGGGCCGGGCTGCCGGCCGTGCGCGAGTTGCTGCCGGCCGAAGCCTTGTATGACTGGCAGGCGATGACCCGCGCGCTGGCAGCCGAACAGCCCTGGTGGCCGCTCGGCGAGGGCCATGGTTATGCGCCCATCACCTTCGGCTGGCTGGTCGGCGAAGTGCTGCGCCGGGTAGAAGGCCGCGGCCCGGGCGAGTCCATAGTCGCGCGCACCGCCAAGCCCCTGGGTCTGGATTTCCATGTCGGCCTGGCCGATCAGGAGTTCGGGCGGGTGGCGACCATCTCCCGCGGCAAGGGCAACCTCGGCGACGCCGCGGCCCAGCGCTTGCTCAAGACCATGATGAGCGAGCCCACCGCCATGAGCACGCGGGCCTTCACCAACCCGCCCTCGATCATGACCAGCACCAACAAGCCCGAGTGGCGGCGTATGCAGCAGCCGGCGGCGAATGGCCACGGCAATGCGCGCAGCCTGGCGGGTTTCTACAGCGGTCTGCTGGACGGTCGCTTGCTGGAGAGCGAGCTGCTCGATGAACTCACCCGCGAGCACGCCGTGGGTGAGGACAAGACCCTGCTGACCCGCACCCGCTTCGGTTTGGGCTGCATGCTCGACCAGCCGGAGGTGGCCAACGCCACCTATGGCATGGGCCCGCGGGCCTTCGGTCACCCGGGCGCCGGCGGTTCCATCGGCTTTGCCGACCCCGAGCGGGATGTCGCTTTTGGCTTTGTCACCAACAATTTAGGACCGTTCGTCTTGATGGACCCCCGTGCGCAGAAACTTGCGCATCTGTTGGCTGATTGTTTGTAGCCGGCTCGGCTAAACTTCTGTGCAACCTGGCGTGGCCTGCTGCTTGAGCAGGGCATGGACCGCTCTTTTTTGCTCATCAAGATGTGGATAACTGATGCTTGCCAACAAATCTCTCGCCTTCGCCCTGTGTGTGCTGATCAGCGGTTGCAGCGCCTTCGACAAAGTCGACAAGGCCGCTAAGCCTGCCCCCAAAGCGGTGGCGGCCATGCCGGCGCCAGCCGTCACCCAGGCCTGGCTGGACGATTACGAGCCGCGCGTGCGCGAGGCGATCAAGGGCAGTCCCTTCGAGCTGGAGCGCCGCGAGAACCTGTTGGTGGTCACCGCGCCGGTGCAGCGCTCATTCAATCCGGATCGCCCGCAGATGATGTTGCCGGCGATCCTGGGGCCCCTCAGCCGTATGGCCAAGTTGCTGGAAAAGGACGAGAAGATCGGCGTACTGGTGCTGGGCCACGCCGACAGCAGTGGCGAGGATGCGCTCAACCGTGAGTTGAGCCATCAGCGCGCCCGGGCCTTTACCTCGATTTTCCGCTTGAGTGGCCTCAAGCAGAGTCGTCTGATGGTCAAGGGGCTGGGTTCGGACATGCCGCGCGCCGCCAATGACAGTGCCGCAGGCCGCGCGCTGAACCGTCGTGTGGAAATCCTGCTGACCTCCCAAGACACCCTGAATGCCTTGCTCGCCAAGTACAGCAAGCCGGCCGTGGCACCGGTCACGGTTGTTGCTACGGCTAAACCTGCGGTGGATAAAGCCACCAAGGTCAAAGCCAAGGCCAAAGTCGAGAGCAAGGCGAAAAGCAAGGTGGCGGCAAGCCAGCCGACTAGCGGCAAGTCGGCAACCAGCAAGCCAGTAACCAGTAAGCCGGCGGCCAGCAAACCGGCGGATAGCAAGCAGCTGGTTGCGGCAGATCAAGTCAAATAGAGCGGCTGCCGTTAAGCTAGGCGCTAGGGTCTGTTGACGTTTCGCAGCGAGCCGCGTTGCTGCGCCAAATTGCGCCAGGCAAGGCGCAGGACGCCGGCAATGGTCGCTCCCTTGCCAAGTCCTGCAACACCGCCTGGCGCAATTTGCCGCGCAACCCGAAGGGACGGGCCTGTTTTTGCGCGCTGCTGCGTTTCTCGTCGCTTATTTGGAATAACCAAACCACGCTCCTCGTGCCTGGCCCCGCGCAAAAACAGGCTCCGGCGCGGCCGCGACGAAACGTCAACAGACCCTGGCTGTTCTTGAGGATTTGCCTATGACTCGAACCCTGGCTGACATGCGCCGCGACTACACCCGTGATGGTCTCAGCGAGGCGCATGCGCCGCTGCTGCCCTTCCCGCTGTTCGAGCAATGGTTTGCCGAGGCGCTGAAGACCGAGCAACTGCCGGTCGAACCCAATGCCATGACCCTGGCCACGGTCGATGGCGAGGGCCGCCCGCACTGTCGGGTGCTGTTGCTCAAGGGCTTGGACGCGCGCGGCTTTACCTTCTTCAGCAATTACGACAGCGCCAAGGGCGAGCAACTGGCGGCCAATCCCTTTGCCGCCATGACCTTCTTCTGGCCCAGCCTGGAACGTCAGGTGCGTATCGAAGGGCGGGTGGAGCGGGTCACCGCGGCCGAGTGCGATGCCTATTTCCAAGTGCGCCCGCTGGGCAGTCGCCTGGGGGCCTGGGCTTCGCCGCAGAGCCAGGTGATCCAGGGCCGCAGCGAGCTGGAAAGCCTGCTGGCGCAAACCGAGCAGCGCTTTCTCGACAGCGCGCCCCATTGTCCGCCGCACTGGGGCGGCTACCGTTTGCTGCCTGAGCGCATCGAGTTCTGGCAGGGCCGTGCGAGCCGTCTGCATGACCGCCTCAATTATCGCCTGCAGGAGGGCGCCTGGCTGCGCGAGCGCCTGGCGCCCTAAGCATCCGCCGCTGGTGAGGCAATGACGCGTCAGGTCGAGGGTGAGCCAAACGGGGCAAGCTGTTGTCTTAATATTGGCGGGTGACAGTTGCGTCGCGTGCGCGCTCTAATGAGCACCTGGCCAAGTGGAGGATCCATCATGCGTAAAGCCTTAGTAGTGATTGCCGCGTGCGCGGCGCTGGCTCTGGTGGGCGGTTGCGCCTCCAGCCTGACCGGCGATACCTATTCGCGTGACGAGGCCCGTACCGTGCAGACCGTGCGCATGGGCACCATCGAGACGCTGCGTCCGGTGAAGATCGAGGGCACCAAGACCCCGATTGGCGCCGGTGCCGGCGCGATAATAGGCGGTGTGGCCGGTAGTGGTGTCGGCGGCGGGCGCGGCAGTGCGGTGGCGGCGGTCATAGGCGCGGTGGCCGGCGGCCTGCTTGGGGCTATGACCGAGGAAGGCCTGACCCGGACCCAGGGCGTGGAAATTACCGTGCTGGAAGATGACGGCAGCATGCGCGCCTATGTGCAGCAGGTCGAAGAAAACCAGATTTTCCGGGTGGGTGAGCGGGTGCGTATCCTGAGCGTCAACGGCACCAGTCGCGTTGCTCACTGAGTCTTAATCAAGCCGGATCAGTGCGGACTGATCCGGCTTTTTCTTGCCCGTTTTTCCCCGCGGCGGACTTTCCGCGCTTGGCCTCGGTTGCAGGCAGCCAGCCTCGATGCAGAGCATTTAGTAATATTTCTATCCATGACGCAACGCCGATAGATATGGATAATCGCAGACCGTTCCGCGCCGGCCAGGGCTGAGTGAGCCTGCCCATTGTCTGGCACAGTGATGCTTTTAGGGCTTCTGGCGCAGGCATAGACCGGCGGCCATACAGCGAACACGCCGCTTGGGCCATCCGCTGCGCCCATGCCGCCTGGCCGAGTTCGCATAAGGGATTTTTGTATGACACTTGCGCTGATTATCGCCTTGCCCTTTCTCGGCGCCTTACTGCCCCTGCTGGCCGAGCGCCTGGGCCGTTCGGCCTGCGCCGTGGCGGCCGCCATTGCGCCGCTGATCGCGCTGGCATTGTTGTTGTCGCAGCAGTCGGCGGTGTTCGCCGGCAAGCTGCTCAAGGTCCAGCAGGAGTGGTTGCCGGAGCTGGGCTTGAACCTCAGCCTGCGCCTGGATGGCTTGGGCTTTCTGTTCGCCTTGCTGATTTTCGGAATCGGCTTGCTGGTGATTCTCTACGCCCGCTACTACCTGGCGGAGCGCGAGCCTATGGGGCGCTTCTTTGCCTTCCTGCTGCTGTTTATGGGAGCCATGCTCGGCGTGGTGCTCGCGGAAAATCTGCTGTTGATGCTGATGTTCTGGGAGCTGACCAGTCTGTCGTCCTTCCTGCTGATCGGTTTCTGGGGCGCGCGTAGCGATGCACGCAAAGGCGCACGTATGGCCTTGGCGGTGACCGGTGGCGGCGGTCTGGCGCTGTTTGCCGGGATTCTGCTGCTCGGCCATATAGTCGGCAGCTTCGAGCTGTCCCAGGTGCTGGCCGCCGGCCCCGCCATTCGCGCCCATGGCCTGTACCCGCTGGCCTTGATCCTGGTGCTGCTGGGCGTATTTACCAAGTCGGCGCAGTTTCCCTTCCACTTCTGGCTGCCCCACGCGATGGCGGCGCCCACCCCGGTATCGGCCTATCTGCACTCGGCGACCATGGTCAAGGCCGGGGTATTTCTGCTGGCGCGCCTGTATCCGGCGCTGGCCGACTCGGACTGGTGGTTCTACCTGGTCAGCCTCACCGGGTTGACGACCCTGCTGGTTGGGGCCGGCATGGCCCTGTTCCAGCATGACCTCAAGGGCCTGCTGGCCTATTCGACCATCAGCCACCTGGGCCTGATCACCCTGCTGTTCGGCCTGGATAGCCGCCTGGCGGCGGTGGCGGCGCTGTTTCATATCATCAACCACGCGACCTTCAAGGCCTCGCTGTTTATGGCCGCCGGGATCATCGAGCACGAGACCGGCAGCCGCGACATGCGGCGCATCAACGGCCTGTGGCAATACATGCCGCATACCGCGCTGCTGGCCATGGTGGCGGCCTCGGCTATGGCCGGGGTGCCGCTGCTCAATGGTTTCCTGAGCAAGGAGATGTTCTTCGGCGAGACCCTCGATCAGCAGCTGCTCGGCGGCTTCAACTGGGTGATTCCGGCGGCGGCTACCCTGGCCGGGCTGTTCTCTGTGGCCTATTCGCTGCGCTTTATCCACGACGTGTTCTTCAATGGCGAGCCGATCGATCTGCCGCATTTTCCGCCCCACGAGCCGCCGCGCTATATGAAGGTGCCGGTGGAGGTACTGGTGTTCCTCTGCCTGCTGGTGGGCATGCTGCCGGGCTACACCGTGGCGCCTCTGCTGGCGGCGGCCGCTGCGGCCACCCTGAGCGGCGAGGTGCCGAGCTACAGCCTGGCAATCTGGCACGGTTTCAACCTGCCCTTGCTGATGAGCGGCATCGCCCTGGTCGGCGGCATTCTGCTGTACAGCTGCCGTCAGCCCTTGTTTCGCTGGTACGCCGGCCTGCCGAGCCTGGATGCCAAGCTGCAGTTCGACCGGGCCGTGGTGCAGCTGGTCAGACTCTGCCAGCTGATCACCGGTTGGCTGGAAAACGCTTCGCTGCAGCGTTATCTGGCCCTGTTGCTCGGTTCCGCGCTGGTGGTGGTGACCTGGGGCCTGGGTTCGCTGCCGCAGATCACAGGTTCCGTGGCCCTGACCGCCATCGACGGCATCAGCGCCCTGGGGCTGGGCATCATGGCCCTGGCGGCGCTGCTGACCCTGGTGTTCCACCGCCAGCGCCTGGTCGCCCTGTTGATGCTCAGCGTGGTCGGCCTGCTGGTGGCCTTGGCCTTCGCCCGCTACTCGGCCCCGGATCTGGCCCTGACCCAGCTGGCGGTGGAACTGGTGACCATCATCCTGCTGATGCTGGCGCTGTACTTTCTGCCGGCGCAGACCCCGGTGGAGTCGAGCAGTTTGCGCGGCCTGCGCGACTTTGGCCTGGCCGTCGGCAGCGGGGTGATGGTGGCCCTGCTGGTGTTTGCCGTGCTGACCCGGCCCTACCAGAGCATTTCCGCCTTCTTCCTGGCCAACAGCCTGTCTGGCGGTGGCGGCACCAACGTGGTCAACGTGATCCTGGTGGACTTTCGCGGCTTCGATACCCTGGGCGAGATCAGCGTGCTGGCGATTGCCGCGCTGGGCATCTGCGCCATGCTCGAGGGCCTGCGCCTGTTTCAGCCAACCCAGGATGCCCAGGGCCGCAGTTGGGCCCGTGAGCCTCATCCGCTGATTCTCGCCAGCCTGTCGCGCGTGCTGTTGCCGCTGGCGTTGTTGGTCTCGGTATTTATCTTCCTGCGCGGGCACAACCTGCCGGGGGGCGGCTTTATCGCCGGGTTGATCACCGCCGTGGCCCTGATCCTGCAATACCTCGCCAGCGGCGTGCAGTGGACCCAGGCGCGCCTGCCGCTGAATTACCAGGCCATGGCCGGGCTCGGCGTGCTGATCGCTGGGTTGACCGGCCTGGGCAGCTGGCTGTTCGAGCGGCCGTTCCTGACTTCGGCCTTCGGCCATTTCCCTATCCCGCTGATCGGCGAGATCGAACTGGCCACGGCCATGCTGTTTGACCTGGGCGTGTATCTGACGGTGGTCGGCGCGACCCTGCTGATGCTCGCCAACCTGGGTAAATTGACCCAGGCCAAAGCCGTACAGGAGGTGCTTTGAGATGGAAGCCCTATTCGCCGTCACCCTCGGCATTCTCAGCGCCAGCGGCGTCTACCTGCTGCTGCGCGCCCGCACCTTCCCGGTGGTGCTGGGCCTGACGCTGATCTCCTATGCGGTCAACCTGTTCCTCTTCGCCATGGGCCGATTGCACAGCGGCGCCGTCACTGTGATAGGCCAGGGCGGCGCCTACGCCGATCCGCTGCCGCAGGCCCTGGTGCTGACCGCCATAGTTATCGGCTTCGCCATGACCGCCTTCGTCGTGGTGCTGGCGCTGCGCAGCCTGGGCGAAACTCAGAGCGACCATGTCGACGGTCGGGAGCCCGGGCAATGAATCACGCCTTGATCCTGCCGATCCTGCTGCCGATGTTCGCCGGCAGCCTGCTGCTGCTCGGCGCGCGCCTGAGCCTGCGGCTCAAACGCAGCCTGTCCTTGGGCGCCACGCTGTTGCTGCTGCCCTTGAGCTGCTACTTGCTCTGGCTGGCCGACCAGGGCGTGCTGCAGGTCTATGCCGCGGGTAACTGGCGGGCGCCGTTCGGCATCATCCTGCTGCTCGACCGCCTGAGTGCGCTGATGCTGGTGCTGACCGCGGTGCTCGGCTGTTTCGCGCTGTTGTATGCGGTGCGCGGTGATGATGGGCGCGGGCCGAGTTTCCATGCCCTGTTCCAGTTCCAGTTGATGGGCATCAACGGCGCTTTTCTCACCGGCGACCTGTTCAACCTGTTCGTATTCTTCGAGATTCTGCTGATCGCCTCCTACTCGCTGCTGCTGCATGGCGGCGGGGCTGCGCGGGTGCGCGCCGGCCTGCACTATGTGCTGCTCAACCTGCTGGGTTCGGCCTTGTTCCTGCTGGCGGTGGGCGTGCTCTATGGCATCACCGGTACCCTGAATATGGCCGACATGGCTAGCAAGGTGGCGGCCGCCGGCCCGGATCAGGCGCCGCTGCTGCATGCTGCCGGCTTGCTGTTGTTGCTGGTGTTCGGCCTCAAGGCCGCCTTTGTGCCGCTGTATTTCTGGTTGCCCAGGGCCTATGCCGCGGCCAGTGCGCCGGTGGCGGCGCTGTTCGCCATCATGACCAAGGTCGGCCTGTATTCCATAGTGCGGGTCTATACGCTGATCTTCGGCGACGCCGCCGGCAGCCTGGCCCATATGGCGAATGACTGGCTGTGGCCGCTGGCCTTGCTGACCCTGGTGCTGGGCGTGATAGGCGCCCTGGCCGCCAGCAGCCTGCAGGGCCTGCTGGCCTATCTGTTGGTGGTCTCGGTGGGTACCTTGCTCGCCGGGATTGCCATAGGCACCGAACAGGCCCTGGCGGCGGCCCTGTATTACCTGATCCACAGCACCTGGATAGGCGGCGGCCTGTTCCTCTTGGCCGACCTGATCGCCCGCCAGCGCGGCGACAAGCAGGCCGAGTTGGTGCAAGGCCCGGCGTTGCAGAACCCGCATCTGCTCGGTGCCTTGTTCTTTCTCGGCGCCATTGCGGTGGCCGGCCTGCCGCCGCTCTCGGGCTTTATCGGCAAGTTGCTGCTGCTGCGTGCCCTGGAGCCGGGCCTGCAGGCGCTGCTGCTCTGGCCTGTGGTGCTGGGCGGCGGCCTGCTCACCCTGCTGGCCTTGAGCCGTGCCGGCAGCACGCTGTTCTGGCGGGTCGGCCTGAGCCAGTTGGACAGCGCCGAGCTGGACCGTGGAAGGTTGTTGGCCTGTATGGGCTTGCTGCTGCTCAGCCCACTGCTGACCGGCTTGGCGGCGCCGATCCTGAGTTATGTGCAGGCCACCGCCAGCCAGTTGCATGATCTACAGCCGTACTTACAGATCATCCAGCCTGGAGCCGCACCATGACTGCTCGTCGCTGGTTGCCCCAACCCCTGCTCAGCCTGTGCCTGCTGCTGGTCTGGCTGCTGCTGGTAAATGATTCGAGCCTGGGCCATTGGCTGCTGGGCGCGCTGCTCGGCTGGCTGATTCCATTGTTCACTCAGCGCTTCGGCAACAGCCCGCCGCGGTTGCGCAAGCCGCTCAAGCTGGGCCTGTTCTTGCTGCGCGTGCTCGGCGACATAGTCGTGGCCAATCTGCAGGTGGCCAAGCTGATCCTTGGCCCGACCAGCAACTTGCGCCCGGCCTTCGTGGAAATCCCCATGCTGCTGGACAACCAACTGGCCCTGAGCATGCTCGCCAGCATCATTTCCCTGACCCCGGGCACCGTCTCCGCGGACCTCAGTGACGACCGCAAGACCCTGCTGGTGCACGGCCTGGATGTGGCCGATGAGGCCGCCCTGGTCGCCGAGATCAAGAGCCGCTACGAGGCGCCCCTGCTGGAGGTATTCCCATGCTCGCCTACGTGATTCCACTGTGCCTGGTGCTGCTGGGCCTTGCGCTGATCCTGTGCCTGGCGCGGCTGATCAAGGGCCCGGATCTACCCGACCGCATCCTGGCGCTGGACACTCTGTATATCAACGCCATCGCCTTGCTGGTGCTGTTCGGCATCTGGCTGGGCTCGGACCTGTACTTCGAGGCGGCGCTGCTGATCGCGGTGATGGGCTTTATCGGCACGGTGGCGGTGGCGAAGTACCTGCTGCGCGGCGACATCATCGAATGAGAACGAGTTTACGATCTGCTGTGCGTCGGCCCTGCTGCGTTA
>NZ_JAUYNP010000065.1 GCF_030696055.1 Pseudomonas sp.
GATATTCTTCTGCGACCCTCATAGCCCTTGGCAGCGCGGCAGCAACGAAAACATCAACGGCCTGATCCGCCAGTACCTGCCCAAGGGCACAGACCTGTCGGTTCACAGCCAGGAAGAGCTGGATGCCATCGCGCTGCAACTAAACATGCGTCCGCGTAAGCGCTTCGACTTCAAATGCCCTATCGAAGTCATGGGCGAGGTGATGCAGGAGGCTATGGCTATGCGGCATGATGCTCCAGCTTCAATTCAATAACCGTGTTGCACTCAGCTCCTGCAACCGCCCAGCTATTTGGCTTGATCAGACGGGAGGGTTCTGCACAAGAACCTTGCCAGAACAGCTCTGGTATTTCGTAAAAAACGCGGGGCAAACATGGACTTCACAGGTAACAGAGAATACGACTTGGGCCACCACTTGGCCGCGGGTAGGTACTGGCTTGAGAAGGTCGCTCCACCGCGAGGGGCAATTGCTATCTCGTACTGCGCCTTCGAATTTCGACTAGAAATTGAGCGGCTAGCTTTTCAGTACTGGCTCCAGGTGCATAAAGGTGAATACACCGAAGAACAATTGCTGCACGACATACGTGCGTTCAAGAGACTAGAAAAGAAGGTCTACGACCTTGGTGGAAAGCAGGACGAGATCAATCGGTACTTCGAGTTGGTGCGCATCTTCTTTGAAACACTTGAACTGCCCTGCGACTTTGTAACGCCAAACGTTGGAAAACTAAATAAGTATTGGCAGGCCTGCAGTGAATACTGCCACGTTGGGTGGTCCCTCCTTTGGGAGGATGAGGGGGCCGTGATTGCGGCCAGAGCTGAGTTAGGAGAGATTTCTAGTTATCTGGATAGCCAAATCCAAGGCCTTATTGGCTGGCCTGATCTGCCAGTTTCCAAATATGAAGAAAAAAACCAAGTAATTCGTGACTATATCGAGGGGAAATCCACCAAAGAGCAGGTGGTTGCTTTCGTGAAACAGCAGGGCCTTTGGGGGCGCATTGAGTATGCCGATGGTAGGCCGGCCAAGTTTGCAGGAAAGGCAGTTCACCCATCATCAGCGAGTAGCCCGGACAACCGCAACATCGGTGGATGAATAGAGCGTCATCCACCCCTACGCGGTGGTGCACTGTAAAGGGGACAGATTTATTTTCTACGTCGCCCTCTTCTACTGATTTCGGCTTTACGCCGAGTTACTTTCTCTTTGCTTGTGCAAAGAGAAAGTAACCAAAGAGAAAGCACACCCGACATCCGGGTCTGGCTGCGCCAGACTCCCCTCGCTCCGGCGCTGTTCCGAGGGTCGTCACGGTGGGCCATCCCTGGCCCATCGTTCCTCGTTTGGTATCCATGCCAAACGCCCCTCTCCACAGCACCTCCGCTCGGCCTCCTGACGGGATTCGGGGACCGCGTTGTTTGGGCGATGTCTGTATGACAGGGCAAAAGCTTTGTAGGGCGGGTGAAACCCGCCACAGCAAAAGACATGGCGGGTTTCACCCGCCCTACGAGCCTGTCACTTCGTAGGATGGGTTGAGCGCAGCGATACCCATCATGCAGACAATCAAACGGCGCAAAACCTGCGCCCCACATCGCAATGTCAGGCGACGCCAAACACCCCGTTCAGCAGGCCGAACGGAATCGTTGTGCAAGGGAGTGAGCCGCATGGATGCGGCGAGAGGCGTAAAGGGCCAGGGACGGCCCTTGTACGCCGGCCCCTGGAGCAATGATGGAGTGAGGGGAGTTTCGCGCAGCGAAATCCGGATGCCGGGGCGTGTTTCTTTTGCTTACTTTTCTTTGCACGAGCAAAGAAAAGTGAGGCGCCCGGGGGGGCGCAACACGCTCAACCAAACGCAGCCGATGCGGCGACAACCGCGACAAACAGCATGGGTATCGCTTCGCTCAACCCATCATTTTCCTAACGCTGCCGCACTTTCTCTGGCTGCAATCGGCAGGGTGGGTCAATATTCAATCAGCGCCAACACCCTGAGTTCAATTCACGAGTGAAAATCTAAAAAACCAAGGAATGGACAAAATGCTCAAAAAAATACTTGCAGCTCTTGCTATCTCAACCTCCCTCCAAGCCCACGCAGACATACAAACGGTCATATTCCCCTTTAATACGCCCGGCATCGGTGACGGCATCGTGGACACCTTAGAGGAGTTGGATTCCTGGCTACAGAAGCCCGAAAACTATCTAGGCGGTGATGTAACTATTAAGATAAAGCCTGGCATCTATAGTGATTCAGTCAGTTGGAATTTTTCCGCTGGCGAAAATAAATTATTGATAACCGCACAGGACACCAAAGACATCCCGACTTTCGACGCTTGCGTGACTACGCCTTGCAATGCGGGCCAGCTGAACGGTTATTTCTTTCGACTCGAACCTAGAGCCGGTCGCCTCAAGAACGTCACCATTCAGTACCTAAAAATTAAGAATTATGTCAACGGCATCTATCTAAACAAGGTTGATAACGTCAGCGTATTTAAGTCAACCTTCGAGCGTATAGGTTCGGCTTTCAATAAGAACATTCCATCAGTACTGATTGAAGGCAAGCCGGAACGCCGCCATAACGGCTACGCCGCGATCGCCAGCAACAACGCAACCAATCTGAGGATTGAATACAACACCATTCAGAACGCCTACAACGATGACAGACCACTGTTGATGCACGGGGTTTACCTGAAAGGAACCATCGACACCACGATCAAAAGCAATACTATGAACATGATTTCGAGCGACCCCATCCGTATTCGCAATTCCAGCGAACGAGTACTGGTGACCGCCAACAAAATCAGCAATAGCGGAATGGTTGCAGTATCGACCTTCGAAGACGACGGTGTGGAATGCCCGAGCTTTGCCATCGCCTCCACCGCCAACTCTTTTGGCATGATGTTTCCCTTTATCGAGATATACAGCCAACCTGGCTTCGATAACGCTTGGGCTAAAAAGGCTTACTTGAATGAAGGTCTTGTGCAAGGTCAGGGTTATAAAGTCACAGTAGACCCGCAACAGTCGCCAACTACTTGTGTACATCGCAATGTACTCAACAAGTGGGCGGTCTTCGACAGCCAAAGCAATACCTTCATCCTACCTGCCACCGATGCCAGGGTCATTCAATCCAGTAGTGGCGTACAACTCAGCGATTCTGCCGAAGACCCTTATGTGAGAATGGCTCCGGGCTCCGCCCTGGCATTTGACACCAATATGTTTTTCGTTGGTTGCAACAGCTCCATCGTCGATACCTGCGCAGATCAAAACACCCCATCGATAGCCGATGACCAAGACCTCTTCAACGCAGACGACAGCAACAAAGCTTACTACCTGAAGCTTGAGGTCAAGTCCGGCAATACGCCTAAACGCATCCGGTTTAGCGGGGGCGGCTATCTAGAAGAACCGATTGAAATCCCGACGAGCGCAACCACCGAGTGGGTTAGCCTCTCGTTACAGCTTCATCCTAAAGTAACAAACAGGGCCGAGGGGATTTTTACCGTCACCACTGAAAGCAACGAGTTATTGGTGCGATCGCTAAAAATTACCGAGATCGACAACTAACTCGTAGGATGAGTTGAGAACAGCGATACCCATCAAGCAAACGATCAAACGGCGCAAAGCCTGCGCCCCACCATCGCACTATCAGGCGCGCCATCTCCCCGTTCAGCAGGCCGAACGGAATCATTGTGCAAGGGAGTGAGCCGCATGGATGCGGCGAGAGGCGTAAAGGGCCAGGGACGGCCCTTGTACGCCGGTCCCTGGAGCAATGATGGAGTGAGGAAACGGAGCGAAGCGGAGTAACAGCCGCAGGCTGGCCCGAAGGGTGAGCGAAGCGAATCAAGTTTCGCGCAGCGAAACCCGGATGCCGGGGCGTGTTTCTTTTGCTTACTTTTCTTTGCACGAGCAAAGAAATCGGCATAGGAGGCGGCCATCTGGCCGCGCCCCTGCCACACCACCCGGCATGCGGGTCCGCACCGGGCGGTTCGAGAAGTTGAGGTCAGTAGAGTCGAGGTAGACCCAACCGGTCGAACCACGCCACCGTAAGCACTC
>NZ_JAUYNP010000088.1 GCF_030696055.1 Pseudomonas sp.
GGCGGCGATTGACCCGCAGGATCAGCGGCGGATGGGCGTTGTTGGCGGCGCAGATGGCTTGCCACTGCTCGGGCCAATGGGCCTTCAGGGCCTTCTGCAGCCAGCGCGGGTGGGCGCTGTGCAGCACCGGGTCGCGCTCCAGGCTGGCGATAAGCGCCTCGCCGTCGCGCTGGGCGTTGCGCAGCACGGCGTTGAGCAGGCCCTTGAGCGAGGGTTTCTTCAGCTTGTCGACGCAGGCGACTGTCTCACCTATCGCCGCATGGGCGGGAATACGGGTGTAGAACAGCTGGTACAGGCCGATCAGCAGCAACGCCTCGACGTCACGGTCGGCGGCCTTGAAGGGCTTCTGCAGGAGCTTGTCGGCGATCAGGGCCAGGCGTGGCTGCCAGCGTGCGGTGCCGAAGGCCAGATCCTGGGCCAGGCCACGGTCGCGTTGTTCGACCTTGTCCAGCAGCGGCGGCAGGCTGCTGCCCAATGAGGCCTTGCCCGCCAGTACGGCGGCCAGGGCGCGGGCGGCGGCGAGACGCGGGTTCATGCTCCGAGCACCAGGCCGAGGGCGAACTGTTCGCGGCGGCTGTTATACAGGTCGCTGAAGGCCAGCGCCTTGCCGCCGGGCAATTGCAGGCGGGTCAAACGCAGGGCGCCTTGGCCGCAGGCGACCGTCAGGCCGTCCTTACTGGCGGCGAGAATCTGTCCCGGCTGGCCTTGGCCATCGGCCCGTTGCGCGGCGAGGACTTTCAGCGGCTCGCCAGCCAGCGTGCTATGGCAGATCGGCCAGGGGTTAAAGGCGCGGATCAGGCGCTCCAGTTCCACAGCCGGGCGACTCCAGTCCAGGCGTGCTTCGTCCTTGTTCAGCTTGTGCGCGTAGGTGGCCAGGCTGTTGTCCTGCCCCTCGCCTGTTAGCGTACCGGCGGCCAGGCCGGTGATGGCTTGCAGCACGGCTGGTGGACCCAGTTCGGCTAGGCGCTTATGCAGGCTGCCGCCGGTATCTGCGGCGGAGATGGGGGTGCCGACCTTTAGCAGCATGGGCCCGGTATCCAGGCCGGCTTCCATCTGCATCACGGTGACGCCGGATTCGCTGTCACCGGCCTCGATCGCCCGCTGGATAGGCGCGGCGCCGCGCCAACGGGGCAGCAAGGAGGCATGGCTGTTGATGCAACCCAGGCGCGGCATGTCCAACACCAGTTGCGGCAGAATCAGGCCGTAGGCCACCACCACCAGCAGATCGGGCTTGAGCGCTGCCAGTTCGGCTTGGGCGGCGGAGTCACGCAGGCTTTGCGGCTGATACACGGAAATCCCGTGCTCTAGCGCCAGCTGCTTGACCGGGCTGGGTGTCAGCTTCTGCCCACGCCCGGCCGGCCGATCCGGCTGACTGTAGACGGCGATAATCTGGTGGGGGCTATCGAGCAGAGCCTTGAGGTGTTCAGCGGCGAATTCCGGGGTGCCGGCAAAGACAATGCGCAAAGACTCAGACATGGATTCTCACTGCTAAAGAAAAAGGCTTGCCTTCCAGGCTACGCGAGAACTGCTGCGCTCGGTTATGCGGCGTCAAAAACAGGCTCGGAATGCTCATGTACAGCTCGTACACTCCGCTTTCTCGCCTGTTTTTTCCTTGCCTAACCTTTGCTCGCGACGTTCTCACGCACCCTGGGCACAAGCCCTTATAAGTTGTGGCTCAAGCGTGCTGGCGATGTTGCTTTTCCAGCTTCTTCTTGATGCGGTCGCGTTTGAGCGTAGACAGGTAATCGACGAACAGTTTGCCGTTGAGGTGGTCGCATTCGTGCTGAATGCATACCGCCAGCAGGCCTTCGGCGATCAGCTCATAGGGCCGACCCTCGCGGTCCAATGCCTTGACCTTGACCTTCTGCGGACGGTCGACGTTTTCGTAGAAGCCCGGCACCGACAGGCAACCTTCCTGGTACTGCTCCACTTCGTCGGTCAGCGGCTCGAACTCGGGGTTGATAAACACCCGCGGTTCGGAACGGTCTTCGGACAGGTCCATCACCACCAGGCGCTTGTGCACATTGACCTGGGTCGCGGCCAGACCAATGCCCGGGGCGTCGTACATGGTTTCAAACATGTCATCGATCAGCTGGCGCAAGGCGTCATCGACCACGTCCACCGGTTTAGCGATGGTGCGCAGGCGTGGATCGGGAAATTCGAGGATATTCAGGATCGCCATATGCGTTTGTGATGCACTTGTGGAATAAAGTCAAAATCCGCTGCTAAGATGATGAGCAGCATTGGAAAAACGGCTTCACGCCGCGTTCCCACTGGGTTTAGTCGCGGCGCTAGGGCGCTCCACGTGAAGACACATAATAAAGGGATTCACCGCATGAGGAAATCACTACTCGCCCTGCTGCTGCTTGCCGCAGGCGGCTTGGCCCAGGCCGATGTGCAACTCAAAGACGGTCACCCGGACCGTTACACAGTAGTCAAGGGCGATACCCTGTGGGATATCTCCGGAAAATTTCTCAGCGAGCCGTGGAAATGGCCAGAAATCTGGCACGCCAACCCCCAGGTGGAAAACCCGCACCTGATCTATCCCGGCGACCAACTGAGCCTGGTGTATATCGACGGTCAGCCGCGCCTGATGCTCAACCGTGGCGAGTCGCGCGGCACCATCAAACTGTCGCCGCAAGTGCGCAGCACGCCGATGGCCGAAGCCATTCAGACCATCCCGCTGGAGGCGATCAACAGCTTCCTGCTGAGCAACCGTATCGTCGACACTCCCGAGCAGTTCGATGGCGCGCCCTATATAGTCGCCGGCAATGCCGAGCGGGTGGTCAGCGGTGCCGGTGACCGGGTCTATGCCCGCGGCAGCTTCGACGAAGCGGCACCGGCCTATGGCATCTTCCGTCAGGGTAAAACCTACGTCGATCCGGATACCCAGGAGCTCCTCGGGATCAACGCCGATGACATCGGCAGTGGTGAGATAGTTGCCGAGGAAGGCGATGTCGGCACCATGGAATTGACCCGCTCTACCCAGGAAATCCGTCTGGGTGACCGCCTGTTCGCCACCGAAGAGCGGGCGATCAATTCGACCTTTATGCCCAACGAGCCCGCCAGCGAGATCGATGGCCTGATTCTCGACGTGCCGCGTGGTGTGACTCAGATTGGTCAGTTCGATGTGGTTACCCTGAACAAAGGCGCGCGGGATGGATTGGTCGAAGGCAACGTGCTGGCGATCTACAAGACCGGGGAAACCGTGCGCGACCGCGTCACCGGTGAGTCGGTGAAGATCCCGGACGAGCGTGCCGGCCTGCTGATGGTGTTCCGCACTTACGACAAGCTCAGCTACGGTCTGGTGCTCGGCGCCAGCCGCTCTCTCGAAGTCATGGACAAAGTGCGTAATCCCTAACCCCCAGAAGCCCCGCGATTGCGGGGCTTTTGCTTGGTGCCCCGCCCTTAAGGCGCCTGTGCGGCGCGACCGATCAAGGATGATCTGGATGTCGCAATCCTTCCCTGCCGTCTCTCCCGCCGAACTTGAGGCCCGCCTGCGCCTGCATTGCCTGCCGGAGTTGGGGCCGCGGCGTTTTCGCAAACTGCTCAGCGCTTTTGCCAGTGCCTCGGCGGCGCTCAGTGCGCCGGCCAGCGCCTGGCGCTCTCTAGGGTTGCCGGCTGTCTGTGCCGAATCACGCCGTAGCGCCGAGGTGCGTGAGCGCGCCGCCGCTAGCTTGGCCTGGTTGGAGGCCGATCAGCAGCAGCTGCTGATGTGGGATGACCCGGCTTATCCGGGGCTGCTGGCTGAACTGGATGATGCGCCACCGCTGTTATTTGTGACGGGCGATGCGGGGCTGTTGGAACAACCGCAATTGGCCATGGTCGGCAGTCGCCGCGCCTCAAGGCCTGGGCTGGATACGGCGCACAGTTTCGCCCGCAGCCTGGCCGCGGGCGGCTTTGTGATCACCAGTGGTCTGGCCTTGGGCATAGACGGAGCGGCCCATCAGGGTGCGTTGGCTGCCGGTGGCAAGACGATTGCGGTAATGGGCACAGGTCTGCGCTGTCTGTATCCGGCGCGGCATAAGAAGCTGGCGGCCGATATTGTCGAGTGCGGCGGCGCGCTGGTCTCCGAGTTGCCCCTGGATTGTCCGCCGCAAGCCGGCAATTTCCCTCGACGCAACCGCATTATCAGTGGCCTTTCCCTCGGCGTGCTGGTGGTCGAGGCCAGTCCCTCCAGCGGTTCGCTGATCACCGCGCGGCTGGCCGCCGAACAGGGCCGCGAGGTCTATGCCATTCCCGGTTCGATTCATCACCCCGGTGCGCGGGGTTGTCATCAGCTGATCCGCGAGGGTGCCATTCTGGTCGAGAGCATCGAGCATATTCTCGACGCCTTGCGCGGTTGGCAGAGGCTGCCGCGCAGTGAGGCACAGCCGAAACCGCAGGTGGCGAGTCATCCATTGCTGGACTTGCTGTATGCCGCGCCCCATAGCAGCGAGGCGTTGGTGGCGGCCAGTGGCTGGCCGTTGTCCGAGGTGCTGGCGGCGCTGACCGAGCTGGAACTGGATGGTCGAGTGGTGTGTGAGGGCGGTCGCTGGGTGGGCCGCGCCGGTTAGCTTGGATACACTGCGCGGCATCCCTGTTTCGGAGTGGCATCGATGGTCAGCAGTTGGCAGGTACAGCAGGCAGCGCGCGTGGTGCGCCAAGGTGGAGTGATTGCCTACCCGACCGAAGCGGTGTGGGGACTGGGCTGCGACCCTTGGGATGAAGAGGCAGTGGCGCGTCTGCTGGCGCTGAAGGAGCGGCCGGTGCACAAGGGCCTGATTCTGGTGGCCGACTGCATCGAGCAGTTCGATTTCCTTCTCGAAGACCTGCCGGAGATCTGGCAAGAGCGCCTGGCCGGCAGCTGGCCCGGGCCCCATACCTGGCTGGTGCCGCATCAGGATCGCCTGCCCGAGTGGATCACCGGCGAGCACCGCAGCGTGGCCCTGCGCGTCAGCAATCATCCGCTGGTGCAGGCACTGTGCCGCCTGACCGGACCACTGGTCTCGACCTCGGCCAATCCGGCCGGGCACCCGGCCGCCCGTTCCCGGCTACGGGTCGAGCAATACTTTCCGCGCCAGCTGGACAAGGTCCTGGGCGGCGCCCTGGGCGGGCGCAAGAACCCCAGTTTGATCCGTGACCTGATCACTGGCGATGTGATTAGGCCGTCCTGAGCCCAGGGATGGGTTAAGCGCAGGGTCCGGATATATAAAGTGAGCGCATAGCTATAGCTAGTGGATGGATGAGGTCCTGAGGCAAGGCGGTGCGACGGGTCATGGGCTATGGCGAGGAGCGACAACGCAGTATCAGGGCCTCAGACGCCGAAATTGACTAATTGAACTAGCCACACAGGCCACTAGGTGAGTGGGAAGACGCTATTTACACCCTGGCCCATAAAGGCCAGCTGCAGCTCGGCCAGGCTATGGAAGTGATACCGAGGCGCATCGGCTTGCAGCTCTGCGGCGCTGCCGAAGCCGTAGCCCACTGCCGCGGCATCCAGGCCGTTGCGCCGCGCGCCGATCAGGTCGTGCTTGCGGTCGCCGATCATCAGGCTGTGTTCGGCCGGCAAGCCTTCCTGTTCCAGCAGATAAGCGATCAACTCGGCCTTGTCGGTGCGCGTGCCGTCCAGTTCGCTGCCGTAGATCCCCTTAAAGTGCCGGGCGAAATCGAAATGCTCGGCGATCTTCACGGCGAAGACGGTCGGCTTGCTGGTGGCGATATACAGCCTGCGTTGCTGCGCCTGCAGCAGCTGGAGCAATTCACCCACACCGGCAAACAGCCGGTTCTCGTACAGCCCCACTTCGGCGAAACGCTGGCGATAGTGCTGGACTGCCTGCCAGGCGGTGGCCTGGTCGAAGCCATAGCTGTGCATAAAGCACTGCAGCAGCGGCGGCCCGATAAAGTGCTCCAGCGCCGTTAAGTCCGGCTCGTGGATGCCCAGCTTGGCCAGGGCATACTGCACCGAACGGGTGATGCCCTCGCGCGGATCGGTGAGGGTGCCGTCGAGGTCGAAGAGGATATTC
>NZ_JAUYNP010000096.1 GCF_030696055.1 Pseudomonas sp.
CGATGCCAATACTGGCATCGGATTTTGATTTCTTGCGGCCAAAGGTCAAGTAAGAGGGCTTAACTGATCGGCATTACGCCCGAGGGCGTCGTTTTTAGTTTGGGGCTGTTACACGCCCAGCTTGTCACGCAGGTTGTAGTACCAGGCACCCGTGTCGGTTCGGTTAGGAGACGCTGTAGAAGGTTGAGTGTGTCGATTTATCGAATTATTGGATGATAATTATTAGTTATTAAGATTATTACTCGATATGGCTGTTGCTAAGCTCGCCCGGTGGATTCCCTTCCTCGTGTAGCCCGGCTGCACCGCGGTCATGGCTGCCTTTTGCATGGAGCAGAACAATGTCGACAGCCCGCCATCTCACCAATCTAAGCGTCAACAAGAAACTCACCCTGGGCTTTGCCCTAGTGCTGCTGCTGACCTTTATGGTCACCCTGGCTGGGCTGCAGAGCCTCGACCGGCTGATAGTGCGCAGCGAGAAAATGGGGGCCATTGATGAGCTGAAAGAGGAGGTGCAGCAGGTTCGGCTGCTGCGCCTGCAGTACGAGATCAGCCAGTCGGCTCAAGACGCCAGCGTCGTGTTGCAGCAGTTGGAGCAGATCGAGCGCTATATCGGCCAGCTTAACCAGCAGTTCAGTAAGCCGCAGAACCTGGCCATGCTGGCCCAGGAGCTGCAGGCGCTGGGCGAGTTCCGCACGGCCTTCGTGCAGTTGCAGGGGCAGGGCGATGGCGCGGCCGACCAGCGGGCTCGCCAGGCCATGGATAAGGCGGCGACCACCGTGCGCGAGCTGAGCGACAAGCTGTTCGCCGAACAGCTACGGTTGCGCGGGGAAGACATCCGTTTCGCCAATGGCCTGTTGATTGGCATCGCCTTGCTGGCGTTCTGCTTCGGCGTGCTGGCCGCCTGGCTGATCACCCGGATGATCGTCCGCCCCCTGGGCGATACCCTGACGATCGCCGAGCGCATCGCCCAGGGCGATCTGTCCGGCGCGCTGCAGGTCGAGCGGCGTGACGAGCTCGGCCAGTTGCAACAGAGCATGCAGCGCATGACCGGCAGTCTGCGTGAACTGATCGGCAGCCTCAGCAGCGGGATCACCCGGATCGCCAGCTCGGCCGAAGAACTCTCCGCCGTCACCGGGCAAACCAGCGTCGGCGTCAGCAACCAGAAAATCGAAACCGATCAGCTGGCCACGGCCATGCACGAGATGGCGGCCACCGTCCAGGAAGTGGCGCGCAATGCCGCGGCGGCCTCCGCGGCCGCACTGGAGGCCGACCAGCAGGCGCGCCAGGGCGATCTGATAGTCGCCGAGGCGGTCGGCCAGATCGCCCGTCTGGCCGAGGAGATGGAACTCTCGGCCGCAGCCATGACCAGCCTGACGCAACAGAGTGTGCAGATCGGTAGCGTGCTCGATGTGATCAAGTCGGTGGCCGAGCAGACCAACCTGTTGGCCCTCAATGCGGCCATCGAGGCGGCCCGCGCCGGTGAGGCCGGCCGCGGCTTTGCCGTGGTCGCCGATGAGGTGCGCGGCCTGGCCCAACGCACCCAGCAGTCGACCAGCGAGATCGAAGGCCTGATTGCCAATCTGCAGACGGGCGCCCAGCAGGCGATGAGCATGATCAGCAACAGCCGCACGCTGACCGGCACCACGGTCGAGTTGACGCGCCAGGCCGGCTCGGCCCTGGCCAGCATCACCGGCAGCGTGTCCAACATCCAGTCGATGAACCTGCAGATAGCCGCGGCGGCCGAACAGCAGAGCAGCACGGCAGAGGAAATCAATCGCAGCGTGCTCAATGTCCGCGATATCACCGAGCAGAGTGCCGCCGCCACCGAGCAGACCGCCGCTTCCAGCGTCGAGCTGGCGCGTCTGGGTAATGAGCTGCAGCTGCTGGTCAACCGCTTCCGCCTTTAATCCAGAGCGCAGGGCGGCTGCAGGGGTGCCTAAGGGCGGTTCTGCACCCCTGGGGGTGCGGCTGTTTTGTGCTTGGTGATCCCAGGCACCACGGCTATGCTCCGCGCGACCCCTAACCGCAGTTGTGTGAAATGCCTAAATCTTCCCTGTGCTGTCGTGTGTTTTCCTTGGCTTCACTGCTCTTGCTTGCCGCCTGCGCGCGCGTGCCGCTGGCGCCGGAGACCTTGCGTTTGCCCGAACGGGTCGAGCTGAGCGATGTGCCGTTCTTCCAGCAGAGCGATGCCCAGGGCGGAGCTTCCGCCTTGGCCGCGCTGCTTAATCATCATGGG
This sequence comes from Pseudomonas sp., assembly GCF_030696055.1. Taxonomy (GTDB): domain Bacteria; phylum Pseudomonadota; class Gammaproteobacteria; order Pseudomonadales; family Pseudomonadaceae; genus Aquipseudomonas. Next base: position 2,237 of record NZ_JAUYNP010000096.1, read on the forward strand.
GTGATCAGCAGCCCCGGCTTGCTGGAGCAGCGCATCCAGCAAGCCGGGGCCGTCACTCCGCAAACGGGGCTGGAGTTCGCCGCCAGATCCCATGACCTGTTGGTGTACCCGGTCGAGGCGAATTTCGATGCCTTGCTGCAGCAGGTGGCGGCGGGGCATCCGGTGTTGGTCTTGCAGCATAAGACGCTGGCCTGGCCGGGCGCACAGTTTGCCGTACTGGTGGGGTATGACAAGCGCGAGCAGACTCTGGTGCTGCGCTCCGGCAATACCCGGCGCGGGTACACCCGCTTTGCCAGTTTCGACAGTGCGTGGGAAGAGGCCGGGCGTTGGGCGGTGGTGCTCGCGCCGGCCGATCAGTTGCCCGCGCAGCCGCAGTTGAACACCTGGCTGCAAGCCGCCGAGGCGTTGCGCAAGCAGGGCCGCGATGAAGCGGCGCAGCGGGCCCTGCGTACGGCTCGTAAGCAGTGGCCGGCGGCTGGTTTGTAAAGTATCGAGCAATAGAAAACGGCACCCGAGGGTGCCGTTCTTATTTGCCGCTTGGCTTAACAGATCGCTCTGTTAGACGCCCAGCTTGTCACGCAGGCTGTAGTACCAGGCGCCCATGGCGGTGAAGGGTACGCGGAACAGCTGACCACCCGGGAAGGGGTAGTGCGGCAGTTCGGCGAAGGCGTCGAAGCGCTCGGCCTGGCCGCGCAGGGCTTCGGCCAGGACTTTGCCGGCCAGGTGGGTGTAGGTCACGCCATGGCCGCTGCAGCCTTGCGAGTAATACACGTTGTCGCCCAGGCGGCCGACCTGCGGCAGGCGCGACAGGGTCAGCAGGAAGTTGCCGGTCCAGGCGAAATCGATCTTCACGTCTTTCAGCTGCGGGAAGGCCTTGAGCATCTTCGGCCGAATGATCGCCTCGATGTTGGCTGGGTCGCGAGCGCCGTACACCACGCCGCCACCGAAGATCAGGCGCTTGTCGCCGGACAGGCGATAGTAGTCGAGCAGGTAGTTGCAGTCCTCGACGCAGTAATCCTGCGGCAGCAGGCTCTTCGCCACTTCATCGGACAGCGGTTCGGTGGTGATCACCTGGGTGCCGCATGGCATCGATTTGGCCGACAACTCGGGAATCAGGTTGCCCAGGTAGGCGTTACCGGCGACTACCACGAACTTGGCCTTGATCCGCCCATTGGGGGTGTGCACCACCGGGTTGGCGCCGCGATCGATGCGGATGGCCGGAGACTGCTCGTAGATCACCCCGCCCAGAGATTCGACCGCCGCCGCTTCGCCCAGCGCCAGGTTGAGCGGGTGAATATGGCCGCCGCTCATGTCGAGCATGCCGCCCTCGTATATGTCGGTGCCCACCACTTCGCGAATGCGCTGGGCATCCATCAGTTCCAGCTGGGTGTGGCCGTAGCGCTCCCACAGCTTCTTCTGCGACTCGAGGTGCTTCATGTGCTTGGGGGTGTTGGCGGCGAATACACCACCGTCTTTCAGGTCGCACTTGATGTCATACTTGGCAATGCGTTCGCGAATGATGCGCCCGCCTTCAAAGGCCATCTGGCCCAGCAGTTGCGCCTGCTTGGGGCCGACAGTGCGCTCGATCACGTCGATGTCGCGGCTGTAGCTGTTAACGATCTGGCCGCCGTTGCGCCCGGATGCGCCGAAACCGACCTTGGCCGCCTCGACGATGCTCACCTTGAAGCCGTTTTCCAGCAGGGCGATGGCAGTCGAGAGCCCGGTGTAACCGGCGCCGACGATACACACATCGGTTTCGCTCTCACCGTTCAGTTCGGGGCGGGGCGGCACCGGATTGGCGGAAGCCGCGTAATAGGATTGTGGATAAGCTGTGTGCGCCATTTTGCAACCTCTGTTCTTTATTTTTTACGAATGAGCAGATGCTACCTGAGTTGAAAATGCCCGGCTAGTGGCCTGTGCGAAATATTAAACGCGCCTCTGAACAGTAAATAATTCATTTATTCAGGCAGTTAGCTAAAAAATAGGTTGACACTTTTGCGTGCGGCCGTAAAATGCGCACCCATCGTAGGCACGTAGCTCAGTTGGTTAGAGCACCACCTTGACATGGTGGGGGTCGTTGGTTCGAGTCCAATCGTGCCTACCAAATTTGGTAGAAAAAGGGTCGCTTAGGCGGCCCTTTTTTATTGGGCCGCTTGTCAGTATGGCGGCTTTCTGAAAGCATCCCGTTTTTATACCTCCAGTGACCCCGCTTCGGTTTTGGTTGGCTTAATCAGCTCCTGCCACTGTATGGCGGGCACACCGCCGAATCGCTTACTGGCTCATCCCAACCCATGTGGCCTTTGGTAGAGGTCACCACTAGGAGAGGAGGCGCCATGCCCATCATTACTCTTCCCGACGGCAGTCAGCGTACGTTCGATCACCCGGTATCCGTACTCGAGGTGGCGCAATCCATTGGTGCTGGTTTGGCCAAGGCCACCGTGGCCGGCAAGGTCAATGGCAAGCTGGTCGATGCCTGCGACTCGATCGACAGCGATGCGACTCTGCAAATCATCACGCCGAAAGATCAGGAAGGGCTGGAGATCATCCGCCACTCCTGTGCGCATTTGATCGGTCATGCGGTCAAGCAGCTGTTTCCGACTGCCAAGATGGTGATTGGGCCTGTTATTGACGAAGGCTTCTACTATGACATCGCCTCCGAGCGTCCTTTTACTCTAGATGATGTGGCGGCGATCGAGCAGCGCATGCAACAGCTGATCGAGAAAGACTACGACGTCATCAAGAAAGTGACGCCGCGCGCCGAGGTGATCGATGTCTTCGCCTCGCGCGGCGAGGACTACAAGCTGCGTCTGGTCGAAGACATGCCGGACGAGCAGGCGATGGGTCTGTACTACCACGAAGAATACGTCGACATGTGCCGTGGTCCGCACGTGCCGAACACGCGCTTTCTCAAGGCCTTCAAGCTGACCAAGCTGTCCGGCGCCTACTGGCGTGGCGACGCCAAGAACGAGCAGTTGCAGCGCGTATATGGCACCGCCTGGGCCGACAAGAAGCAGCTGGCGGCCTATATCCAGCGCATCGAGGAAGCCGAGAAACGCGATCATCGCAAGATCGGCAAACGCCTGAACCTGTTCCACACCCAGGAAGAAGCGCCGGGCATGGTGTTCTGGCACCCGAACGGCTGGACCCTGTATCAGGTGCTCGAGCAGTACATGCGTGGCGTGCAGCGTGAGCATGGCTACCTGGAAATCAAGACTCCGCAGGTGGTCGATCGCTCGCTGTGGGAGAAATCCGGGCACTGGGCCAACTACGCCGAGAACATGTTCACTACCGAGTCGGAAAGCCGCGATTACGCGATCAAGCCGATGAACTGCCCGTGCCACGTGCAGGTGTTCAATCAGGGCTTGAAGAGCTACCGCGAGCTGCCGATGCGTCTGGCCGAGTTCGGCGCCTGCCACCGTAACGAGCCGTCCGGTGCGCTGCACGGCATCATGCGCGTGCGTGGCTTTACTCAGGACGATGCGCATATCTTCTGCACCGAAGAGCAGATGCAGACCGAGTCGGCGGATTTCATCAAGCTGACCCAGGCGGTCTACGCCGATTTCGGCTTTACCGATATCCTGCTCAAGCTCTCGACTCGCCCGGACAAGCGTGTGGGGTCTGATGAGTTGTGGGATCGCGCCGAGGCGGCGCTGGCTTCTGCGTTGGACAGCGCTGGCTTGCCTTATGACTTGCAGCCGGGCGAGGGGGCCTTCTACGGGCCGAAGATCGAATTCTCCCTGAAGGATTGCCTGGGGCGCGTCTGGCAATGTGGTACCCTGCAGCTCGATTTCAACCTGCCAATACGCTTGGGGGCTGAGTACGTCAGCGAGGACAACAGTCGTAAGCATCCGGTGATGCTGCACCGCGCGATCCTCGGTTCCTTCGAGCGCTTTATCGGGATTCTGATCGAGCACTATGAAGGTGCGTTCCCGGCTTGGCTGGCGCCGACTCAGGCGGTGGTGATGAATATCACCGACAAACAGGCCGAATTTGCCCTGGAAGTGGAAAAAACACTCAACCAGAGCGGGTTTCGTGCCAAGTCTGACTTGAGAAACGAAAAAATTGGCTTTAAAATCCGCGAGCATACTTTGCTCAAGGTTCCCTATCTCTTGGTTATCGGAGATCGGGAGGTTGAGATGCAGACTGTCGCCGTGCGTACCCGTGAAGGTGCTGATCTGGGCTCAATGCCCATCACTCAATTCGCTGAATTCCTCGCGCAGGCGGTTTCCCGGCGTGGTCGCCAAGTTTTGGAGTAATCATTATTAAGCGTGAAATGAGACAAGATAAACGAGCTGCACCGAAGGCCCCGATCAACGAGAATATCTCGGCACGCGAGGTTCGGTTAATTGGCGCTGACGGCGAGCAAATTGGCATCGTCTCGATTGATGAAGCGCTTAGAATCGCCGAGGAATCCAAGCTGGATTTGGTGGAAATTTCTGCCGATGCGGTTCCTCCGGTTTGCCGAGTCATGGACTACGGCAAATCGATCTTCGAAAAGAAGAAGCAGGTTGCTGCTGCAAAGAAAAACCAGAAGCAGATCCAGGTTAAAGAAATCAAGTTTCGTCCAGGGACGGAGGAAGGGGATTACCAGGTAAAACTACGCAACCTG
>NZ_JAUYNP010000206.1 GCF_030696055.1 Pseudomonas sp.
CTCCTTGCTCTTGAGCTTGCCGCTGGCCAGCCACTCGGCCATGTCGCGCATCGCTTCGGGGTAGCGCGAAACGTAGTCGGTGACCACCATGCCCTCCATCCGTGCGCGGTTGACCAGCAGCGACAGATAGTTGGACGGGCCCTTCACCGCTTCCTTGTTGTTGTACTGGCTGATGGCGCCGCAGATCACCACCCGCGCCTTGAAGTTGATGCGAGTCAGCACGGCGTCGAGGATATCGCCGCCGACGTTATCGAAATATACGTCCACGCCTTTCGGGCACTCGCGTTTCAGCGCGGCGTGCAGGTCTTCGTTCTTGTAGTCGATGGCGCCATCGAAGCCCAGCTCGTCGATCAGCAGCTTGCACTTGTCCGCGCCGCCGGCGATGCCGACCACCCGGCAACCTTTGAGCTTGGCGATTTGCCCGGCAATGCTGCCGACCGCGCCGGCGGCGCCGGAGATCACCACGGTTTCCCCGGCCTTGGGCGCGCCGACGTCGAGCAGGGCGAAATAGGCGGTCATCCCGGTCATGCCCAGGGCCGACAGATACAGCGGCAGCGGCGCACGGCTGGGGTCGACCTTATAGAAGCCCTTGGGTTCGCCGAGGAAGTAGTCCTGCACGCCCAGCGCGCCGTTCACAGTGTCGCCGACGGCGAAGTTGGGGTTCTGCGAGGCAATCACCTGGCCGACGCCGAGGGCGCGCATCACCTCGCCAATGCCGACCGGCGGGATATAGGACTTGGCGTCGTTCATCCAGCCGCGCATGGCCGGGTCGAGGGACAGGTAGGCGTTCTTCACCAGAATCTGCCCGGGGCCGGGTTCGCCGACGGCGTTTTCCACATAGCTGAAGGTGTCGCGGCTGGGCAGGCCTACAGGGCGTTGCGCGAGGAGGAACTGGCGGTTAAGCGGGGCATTCATGGCAGGCACTCAGTGGAGGGAAAGACTGGTGATAGCCCCTGCTTGGCCAATGGGCAAGATTTGCCCGGCGGCCGAATGGGGGATGATCCATTGGAGTGATAGCCGTCCCCAGGTGTTAATCATTAATTTGGATGAAGCTTTCACCTCTATTTTGATAGTGCTGCCGTATCCCCAGGCAGCTGACTAGACTCTGGGCAGTTTTCAATTATTGCGAGGACACGCAGATGAGCTTTAGCTTTTCCGGCCGGGTTGCCCTGGTCACCGGTGGTGCTGCTGGTATTGGTCGTGCAACTGCACTGGCGTTCGCCAACGCAGGCTTGCAGGTGGTGGTTTCCGATGTCGACGTGGCGGGCGGTGAAGGCACTGCCGCGCTGATTCGCGAAGCCGGCGGCGAGGCGCTGTTCGTGCGCTGCGACGTGACTCGCGATGCCGAGGTCAAGGCGCTGATGGACGCCACTGTGGCCGCCTACGGCCGCCTGGATTACGCGTTCAACAACGCCGGTATCGAGATCGAGAAGGGCAAGCTGGCCGATGGCAGCGAGTCCGAGTTCGACGCCATCATGGGCGTCAACGTCAAAGGCGTGTGGCTGTGCATGAAGCACCAGATCCCACTGCTGCTGGCCCAAGGCGGCGGCGCTATCGTCAACACCGCTTCGGTCGCCGGCCTCGGTGCCGCGCCGAAGATGAGCATCTACGCCGCCTCCAAGCACGCGGTGATCGGCCTGACCAAGTCGGCCGCGGTGGAATATGCGAAGAAGAAAATCCGCGTCAACGCGGTGTGCCCGGCGGTGATCGACACCGATATGTTCCGCCGCGCCTACGAGTCTGATCCGAAGAAGGGCGAATTCGCCGCCGCCATGCACCCGGTCGGGCGCATCGGCAAGGTCGAGGAAATCGCCACCGCCGTGCTCTACCTGTGCTGCGATAACGCGGCCTTTACCACCGGCCATGCGCTAGCGGTGGACGGCGGCGCGACGGCGATCTGATAGCCGCTGGCGGATGCACGCGTAACGACAAAGGGCAGCTAAATAGCTGCCCTTTTGTTTGTCTGCGGTTTGGGTTTAGTGAATGGGCAGTTCGACGCCGGCGAACAGCTCTTCCAACTCGGCCTTGGTGTGGCACTGCACGGCCTTGGCTAGTACGTCGCGGGTCAGGTGTGGGGCGAATTTCTCGATAAAGTCGCACATAAAACCGCGCAGGAAGGTGCCGCGGCGGAAGCCGATCTTGGTCACGCTGGCTTCGAACAGCTCGCCGGCATCCAGCACCACCAGGTCCGGGTCGAGTTTGGCGTCGACCGCCATCTTCGCCACTATGCCCACGCCCAGACCCAGGCGCACATAGGTCTTGATCACGTCGGCATCGGCGGCGGTGAACACCACCTTGGGCGTCAGGCCGCGGTGGCTGAAGGCTTCATCCAGCTTGGAACGGCCGGTAAAGCCGAACACATAGGTGACGATGGAGTATTCGGCCAAGGCTTCCAGGGTCAGCTTCGGCAGCTTGGTCAGCGGGTGGCCCTGGGGTACCACCACGCAGCGGTTCCAGCGGTAGCAGGGCATCATGATCAGGTCGTTGAACAGCTCCAGGCCTTCGGTGGCGATGGCGAAGTCCACGGTGCCGTCGGCGGCCATTTCGGCGATCTGCATCGGCGTGCCCTGGTGCATATGCAGGGCGACATCCGGGTACTGCTTGATAAATCCGCTGATCACCGGGGGCAGGGCATAGCGCGCCTGGGTGTGGGTGGTGGCGATCGACAGGGTGCCTTTCTTCTCGTTGGAGAATTCCTGGGCGATCTGCTTGATGCTTTCGACCTTGCGCAGGATTTCTCCGGCGGTGGTGATGATTCGCTCACCGGCCGGGGTGACCCGGGTCAGGTGTTTGCCACTGCGGGCGAAGACTTCGACGCCCAGTTCGTCTTCCAGCAAGCGGATCTGTTTGCTGATGCCCGGCTGCGAGGTGTAGAGGCTTTGCGCTGTGGCGGAGACGTTGAGGTCGTGATGCGCGACTTCCCAGATATAGCGCAGTTGTTGAAGCTTCATAGGGATCCCTCAAGCAGATAGGCGGCCGTTCAGGTTACCGGCGTTTTTATATAACCATATTAATGGTTGAAGCATTAAATCTAGACCAAATTTTAAAGTGTGCTGTTTTTATCTTCAGAGCTCGCCGCGGCTGCGGTGTTGCAGCATAGGCACCAGATACACCGGCGCTTCGGAGAGCTGCACCAGGCGCGAGGCAGTTCGGCCGAGGGGGATATCCATGTCGGTGCCATGGCTGTGGCTGCCCAGCACCAGCAAGTCCACGCCGAGTTGCTGAGCCTGATCGAGAATCACCAGGGGCGGGTCGCCCTGCACCACGCGCACCGCCTTGATCAGATCGAGGTCCTGGCAGGCCTCGCCCACTTCATCGCGAAAACCCTCCAGCACCCGCTGCTCGATACTCGCCATCACCGTACTCAGGCCATTCTTGCGCAGCTCCTTGAGCCTTTCCTCATCCAGATAGGTTTGCAGCACCGACTCGGCAAACAGCCCCAAGGGTTCCACGGCATGCACTACATAGAGGTTGGCATTGAAGGCGCGGGTCAGCGCCAGGGCATGCTGCAGCACATAGGGTGCGTAAAGTCCCAGATCAGTTGCATAGAGAATCGAGCGGATCATCCGGCCTCCTTGACTGCCTGACTGGCGGACCTGATTTGAGCTTAGCAGCGCTCCTGATAAGTCCAAGAAACTGCAGCCCTTGAGGACGAATGGTTATATGCAGGTAGCCGTTCAGGGTTTAGCGAGCTGCCTGGATTGCTGCTCTTTTAGCCAAGAAAGAGGCTTTTAAAACGCCCTGTTAGAACCTGTTTACGATCTCGCGAGCTAGAGCGAGACAAGGCAAAAA
>NZ_JAUYNP010000114.1 GCF_030696055.1 Pseudomonas sp.
GCATTCTACAGCAGCCTCATTCTCCGTCAAGTGATTTCGAAAATTTCTTTTCAAACTCAACCACTTGCACCTCCGATCAACTTCTAGCTTCTCGTCAGCGGGAGGCGAATTCTACAGCGTTTCAAACCGCTGTCAACCACCCCTTCAACCGCTTTCGATCGACTCGACCTAAGCACCGACAGGATCAAACCACCACCCTGCCAGCCCGGCGCATTGTACTTGGCTTTCGCCAAACTACAACCTCTATTTTTAAGTTAACTTCTTGTTTTAGAAGAAGTTTTCCGAGAGGCCTGCACCGGAAGAGGTGCGCATTATAGGCCAAGCCAATTCTACGTCAACGCTTATTTGAACGTTTATTCAGCTTTCAGCTTGATACGCGCAAAAGCCTTCTTACCGGCCTGACAAACATGGGTCGCACCCAGCTTGTATATAAAGGAGCGATCCACCACCTCACCATCCACGCGCACGCCACCAGAGCCCAGCAGATCGCGAGCCATGGCTGCGTTCTTGACCAGCCCGGCTTTATTAAGCAGCGCAGCGATCGGCATATCCTCAGCAGCAGACAGTTCCACCTCAGGAAGATCCTCAGGTAGCTCACCCTCCTTCATACGGTTACCCGCTGAACGATGGGCACTGGCCGCAGCCTCTTCGCCATGGAAGCGCGCAACTATCTCTTCCGCCAGCTTGATCTTGATGTCACGCGGATTGGCGCCCTGCTCGACATCGCGCTTGAACTGCTCGATCTCTTCCATGGAGCGGAAACTGAGCAGCTCGAAATAGCGCCACATCAAGGCGTCAGGCATGGAGACCAGCTTGTTGTACATGACGCCCGGCGCTTCCTGGATGCCTATATAGTTGCCCAGGGACTTGGACATCTTCTTCACACCATCCAACCCTTCCAGCAGCGGCATGGTGACGATGCACTGCGACGCCTGACCATAGGAACGCTGCAACTCGCGCCCCATCAACAGGTTGAACTTCTGATCAGTCCCTCCCAATTCGACATCCGCACGCAATGCTACCGAGTCATAGCCCTGCACCAGAGGGTAGAGGAACTCATGGATGGCAATCGGCTGATTAGTCGAATAGCGCTTGCTGAAGTCATCGCGCTCAAGCATGCGAGCCACGGTGTACTGCGAGGTCAGGCGGATAAAATCCGCAGGCCCCATCTGGTCCATCCAGGTGGAGTTGAATGCCACCTCGGTTTTCGCCGGATCGAGGATCTTGAACACCTGAGTTTTGTAGGTCTCGGCATTCTCCAACACCTGCTCACGGGTCAAGGGCGGGCGAGTCGCGCTCTTGCCACTGGGATCGCCGATCATGCCGGTGAAGTCGCCAATCAGGAAAATCACCTGATGACCCAATTCCTGGAACTGGCGCAGCTTATTAATAAGGACGGTATGCCCCAGGTGCAAATCCGGTGCAGTCGGGTCAAAACCAGCCTTAATGCGCAGCGGCTGACCACGCTTGAGCTTCTCAACCAGTTCGGCCTCAACCAGAACCTCTTCCGCACCACGCTTGATCAGCGCCAACTGCTCTTCAACCGACTTCATGACAGGACTCACGACCACTCAAAAACAAAAGGGAACCAACCATACAAGATCGCTGACAAATCACAAGTTTTGCCCGCCGAGCGCACAGCTTAAGACGACTCCGCGACAACCGGGGTTGCCTAGCACACGATTTGGTTATATTTTATACAGTTACTGCATATTCATCATTTTGCTTATCTTTTTCTATTCATTTTCAAAGTCAAAAGCCGCCTATGACCCCGACAGCCAAAGCGTCACCCCTTTACCCCAAAAGCCATATTCTGGCCGCAAGTGGCGTCGCTGCACTGCTCAGCCTAGCCTTGCTGGTGTTCCCCTCCCGCGAAGTCGAAGCCAAGAGAACCTATATCAATCTGGAGCTGGACAACGGCGCAGAGTTCGCCGAACAGCAGGGCGAACCCCAGGCAGCAGCAGCCCTGACGCTCACTAAAGACAACTCGCCTTTCGCCCAAACAGCAGAGAGCGCCAGCAAAAGCGCCGTGCCAGCAGAGCCACTGACTGAAGTGGATCCACTGCACCGAATCATCCAAGTGGGCAACGGCGATACCCTTTCAACCGTGTTCGCCAAGGTAGGCTTGCCGGCGAGCACCGTGCATCAGGTACTTAGCAGCAGCAAAGAAGCCAAGCAGCTCACCCGCCTCAAGGTCGGCCAGGAGCTGGAGTTCCAGCTGACCGCTGACGGCCAACTGGAAAGCCTGCATAGCAAGCTCAGCGACCTGGAAAGCATTGCCCTGGCGAAAACCGACAAGGGCTTTAGCTTCAAGCGCGAGCTGGTCAAGCCCGAGGTGCAAACCACCTACGCTCACGCCGTGATCGACAGCTCCTTGTTTCTGTCGGCCAAGCGCGCGGGTTTATCCCACGCCTTGACCATGGACCTGGCCAACGTATTTGGCTATGACATCGACTTCGCCATGGACATCCGTGAAGGCGACGAGTTTGAGCTGATCTACGAAGAGAAGGTGGTCAACGGCAAACAGGTTGGCACCGGCAATATCCTCTCGGCGCGCTTTACCAACCGCGGCAAGACCTTCAGCGCCGTGCGCTACACCAACAAGCAAGGCAACACCAGCTACTACAACGCCAACGGCGAGAGCATGCGCAAGGCCTTTATCCGCACGCCGGTGGACTTTGCCCGCATCAGCTCACGTTTTTCCAACGGCCGCCGCCACCCCATCCTGAACAAGATCCGCGCACACAAGGGCGTGGATTATGCCGCGCCACGTGGCACCCCGATCAAGGCCGCGGGAGATGGTCGGATAGCCCTGGCAGGGCGCCATGGCGGTTATGGCAATGCCGTGATCATCCAGCACGGCCAGCGCTACCGCACCCTGTACGCACACATGCAAGGCTTCGCCAAAGGCGTGCGCAATGGTGCCAACGTCAAGCAAGGTCAGATCATTGGCTATATCGGCACGACCGGCCTCTCCACCGGACCGCACCTGCACTATGAGTTCCAGATCAGTGGCGTCCACGTCGATCCGCTGAGCCAGAAACTGCCGATGAGCGACCCCATCGCCCGCAGCGAAAAAGCTCGCTTTATGCAGCAGAGCAAGCCCTTGATGGCGCAGATGGACAAGGAAAAATCCACCCTGCTCGCCCTCAACCCGCGCTGACACCAATGCCCCTCTACCTTGGTGTGATGTCTGGAACCAGCCTGGATGGTCTGGACATCGCCCTGATCCAGCAAGGCCACAGCACCCGCCTCCTTGGCACCCGCTATCTGCCCATGCCGGCAGAGCTGCGCACGGCGCTCTTGGCCCTGTGTGTATCCGGCCCGGACGAGCTAGCCCGCGCCGCCATCGCCGAACAGCAGTGGGTAAAGCTGGCCGCCCAAGGCATTGCCGAGCTGCTGCTGCAGCATGAACTGGCGCCACAGGCCATACGCGCGATTGGCAGCCACGGCCAGACGGTGCGCCATGAGCCGGCTCGCGGTTTCAGTATCCAGATAGGCAACCCGGCTTTGCTTGCCGAGCTGAGCGGCATCAGTGTGGTCAGCGACTTTCGCCGCCGGGATCTAGCCGCCGGAGGGCAAGGCGCACCGCTGGTTCCCGCCTTTCATGAAGCCCTATTCGCCAGCCCGCACAGCCGCCGTGCCATCCTGAATATTGGCGGTTTCAGCAACCTAAGCCTGCTCGAACCTGACCAGCAGGTGCATGGCTTCGACTGCGGTCCCGGCAATGTACTGCTGGATGCCTGGATTCAACGCCATCGAGGCGTCGACTACGATAAGGACGGCAACTGGGCTGCGACCGGCCAAGTACAAGCGCAGTTGCTGCAATCCCTGCTCAGCGATAGCTTCTTCCAGACCCAGGGCCCGAAAAGCACCGGCCGCGAACTGTTCAACCTGGCCTGGCTGGATCAGCAGCTGCGCGTCCTGCCGCCCTATACAGTGGAAGATGTGCAAGCGACCCTGCTGGAGCTGACCGCCATAAGCGTTATCGATGCCCTGCAAGCCGCCCAGCAGAACACCGAAGAGCTGCTGGTGTGCGGGGGTGGCGCGCACAACCTGACGCTGATGCAGCGGCTGGCGGCGCTGCTGCCAGGCTGTAGGGTGAGCAGCACCGAAGCCTATGGCGTGCCCGCGGATTGGGTGGAAGCCATGGCCTTTGCCTGGCTGGCGCACTGCTGCCTGGAAGGCATCCCGGCCAACCGCCCCAGCGTCACCGGCGCGCAAGGCTTGCGCGTATTGGGCGCGATCTACCCCGCCTGAACGCAGAAACGACAACGCCGTGCACTGGGCACGGCGTTGCGCTAAAGAACAATGCTGATCAGATCGAGAACGACGAGCCGCAACCACAGGTGGTGGCCGCATTCGGGTTCTTGATGACAAAGCGTGAGCCTTCCAGACCTTCCTGGTAGTCGACTTCGGCACCCGCCAGATACTGGAAGCTCATGGGATCGACCACCAGGCTGACGCCCTCGCGTTCGACTATGGTGTCGTCCTCGGCCACTTCTTCATCGAAGGTAAAGCCGTACTGGAAGCCGGAACAGCCGCCGCCAGTGACGAACACGCGCAGTTTCAGGCGCGGATTACCCTCTTCATCGACCAGGCTCTTCACCTTGTTCGCCGCGCCCTGCGTAAATAGCAAAGCCGTGGGGGTGAAGGTTTCGACGCTCATGCTGACTAACTCCCGGCGCTAAGCGCCATACTGCGTGGTGGCTGGCATTATCCGCTTACCTGAGAAAAGCGGTCAACTATTCTACGGGATTGAGGCTTTCCGGCAGCTCCAACGGTCGTGGCGCATCCTGCAAATGACAGAGACGGCCTTCGATCTGCGCGCCCATGGCCATTTCCATCAAGCCGTAATACAGATTGCCGCGTACCCGCGCCCGCGCGCCCAGCTCCAAATGCGCACTGGCGTGGACATCGCCTATTACCTCACCGTCTATCACTATATGGGGGGCGCGGATCTCACCTTCAACCTGGCCCTGTACGCTGACCCTGACCAAGCCTTCGCTGGCCAACAGGTTACCTTTGACCTTGCCATCCACCTGCACCGCGCCTTGGAAGCGCAGATTGCCCTGCAGCTCGGCGCCGACGGCAATCAGGCTGGTCTTGCCACTGAAGCGCTGCAGATCCGTCTTGTTCTTGTCTTTATTCCACATAAGCCAGAGTCACTCCTCGTCGCCCCATTTGAATGTGCGCAGCAACGGCTTTGCGCCCTGCACCTCGGCCTGCACCTTGATCTCACGCGGAACAAAACCCTCAGGCAGTTTCAGCTCGGCAAACTGCTCCGCCTCGGGAATCGCCTGGAAGTGCTTGAACGCGAAGGGAATCGCCTGCCCGGGCAAGGCATCCGCCAGGCCCTTGGTCAAGGCCGCCAACTCGAGTTCGGTTTCGCTGCCAGCCTGACTCCCCAGCACAGTCACCCGCAGCTGTCCTTCCAATGGCTCGTCACCCTTGCCGAGCCGGCTCAGCAGTATCTTGTAGCGAAACAGCTGGGGGCTGTCCGTGGCCTGCACCTCAAAGGCTTTGATACGCAGGCCTTCGCGCCGGCTGGCGGGGGCCAGCACGCCTTTGTAGAAGGCCAGATCCTGTTGCTGCTGATAGATCTGCTCTTCCAGCAGCTTGATGGTCAGACGGCTCTGCTCATTGGCCTGCTGCGCCAACTGCTCGCCGCTGCTGACCACGGCCAGACGCTGACGCAGCGTATCCAGCTCGCGCTGCAGTTCAGCCACACGCACCTGCTGCTGTCCCTCGACCAGCCCACTACGCGCCTGCCACCAGGTGCCGGCATAGAAGGCCAGTGGCAGCGCCAGCACCAGCAGCAGCCAGGCCAGGCGCATGCGCCTGGCTCGACCGGGATCGCTGGGCCGAACTTCCCAGCCCGCCATCAGGGCAACAGCGCGGCGTGGGACAAGCCCAGGCGCTCATCCAGGCCGAAGAGGATATTCATGTTCTGCACGGCCTGACCCGAAGCGCCCTTGACCAGGTTGTCGATCACCGACAGCACCACCACCAGGTCGCCATCCTGCGGACGGTGCACGGCGATGCGGCAGACGTTGGCACCGCGCACACTGCGGGTCTCCGGATGGCTGCCGGCCGGCATCACATCGACGAAGGGCTCGTCGGCATAACGCTTCTCGAACAGCGCCTGCAGATCCACCGAACGATCCACCACAGTGGCGTACAGCGTCGCATGGATGCCGCGAATCATCGGCGTCAGGTGCGGTACGAAGGTCAGCCCCACTGCCTTGCCGGCCGCCCGGGCCAAACCCTGGCGAATCTCCGGCAGATGACGATGGCCCTTAACCCCGTAGGCCTTCATGCTTTCCCCGGCTTCGCTGAACAGCGAACCGACGCTGGCACCGCGCCCGGCACCGCTGACCCCGGACTTGCAGTCGGCGATCAGCTGCGTGGTATCGGCCAGCCCGGCTTCGAGCAGGGGAATAAAACCCAGCTGCGCCGCGGTCGGATAGCAGCCCGGCACCGCGATCAGGCGCGCCTGCTTGATCGCCTCACGGTTGACTTCCGGCAGGCCGTATACCGCCTCGTCGAGCAACTCCGGGGCACCGTGCGGTTGGCCATACCACTTGCCCCACTCTTCGGCATCCTGCAGACGGAAGTCGGCGGACAGGTCGATCACCTTGGTCCCAGCCGCCAGCAGCTCGCCGGCCAGGGCATGGGCGACGCCATGGGGAGTGGCGAAGAACACCACATCGCAAGCGCCCAGGGTCGCCACATCGGGCACGCTAAAAGCCAGCTGGTCGTAATGACCGCGCAGGTTCGGGTACATCTCGTCGACGCGCAGGCCCGCCTCGGAGCGCGAGGTGATGACCTCGACCTGCGCCTGCGGATGCTGCGCCAGCAAACGCAACAGCTCGACGCCGGTATAACCCGTGCCGCCGACGATTCCGACCTTGATCATCACTTGCCCCTTTGCATTAACACCATTGGAAAGCTGCCGATGATAAAGCCGCTTCGGCCAGGGGCCAACCGCCAGTGATGACGGATAGCGCAGCGGCCACTACTATCGAAGCACTTTGTCGATTCGAGACCCCATAATGCTCTATCTGTGGCTCAAGGCCCTGCACATCATCGCCATGGTCTGCTGGTTTGCCGGCCTGTTCTATTTACCGC
Organism: Pseudomonas sp.; assembly: GCF_030696055.1. Classification (GTDB taxonomy): domain Bacteria; phylum Pseudomonadota; class Gammaproteobacteria; order Pseudomonadales; family Pseudomonadaceae; genus Aquipseudomonas. The sequence goes on from NZ_JAUYNP010000114.1 coordinate 7,132, forward strand.
GCCTGTTCGTCTACCACGCCATGAGCAGCGACGAGCTCAGCCGCGAGCGCTTCTGCATAATGGAGCGCAAGCTCTACCGCGGCATCATGCTGCCCTCGATGATCGCCACCCTGGGCCTCGGTATCTGGCTGCTCAGCCTCAACCCCAGCCACTACTTCAGCCAGGGCTGGATGCACGCCAAGCTGAGTCTGGTGCTGCTGCTGATCGCCTATCAGTTTGCCTGCGGTGCCCAGCTCAAGGCCTTTGCCCGTGGCGAAAACCGCCGCAGCCATGTGTTCTATCGTTGGTTCAATGAAGCTCCGGTGTTGGCGCTACTGGCCATCGTCATTCTGGTGGTGGTCAAACCCTTCTAACTCGTCGCCCTGCTAAAAGGAAACGCCCATGTCCCTGCCTGCTCTGCTCGAACAGCGCCTGCGCCTGCCGGTGGTCGCCGCGCCGATGTTTCTGGTGTCCAATCCGCAGCTGGTGCTGGCCTGCTGCCACAGCGGCATAGTCGGCAGCTTCCCGGCCCTCAACCAACGCGAAAGCAGCGGTTTCAACGCCTGGTTGGAAGAGATCGAAGCAGGCCTTGCGGCGGACTCGGCACCCTATGCGGTCAACCTGATAGTGCATGGCAGCAACCCGCGCCTGCAGGCCGACCTGGCGATCTGCGTCGAACACAAGGTACCGCTGGTGATCACCAGCCTGGGCGCGGTGAAGGAAGTGGTGGATGCGGTGCACAGCTACGGCGGCCTGGTGTTTCATGACGTCACCACCCGCCGGCATGCCGAGAAAGCCGCCACCGCCGGAGTCGATGGTTTGATCGCGGTGGCGGCCGGAGCCGGCGGTCATGCCGGCACCTGGAGCCCCTTCGCCCTGCTCGCGGAAATCCGTCAGTTCTTCGACAAGACCCTGCTGCTGGCCGGCTGCCTCAACCAGGGCCACGAGGTACTCGCCGCGCAGCTGCTGGGAGCGGATCTGGCCTATCTGGGCACCCGCCTGATCGCCACCCAGGAAAATGCCGCCTCAAAGGCCTACAAGCAGATGATTCTCGAGGCCCAGGCCGCCGACATCATCCACACCCCGGCGGTCTCCGGGGTGCCGGCGAGCTTTATGCGCCAGAGCCTGGAAATGGCCGGCTACGACCTCAAGCAGTTGCAGAACAAGGGCGAGCTCAACTACGGCGAGAAGCTCAAGCCGGTGGACGAGGAAGCCAAGGCGTGGAAAACCGTGTGGTCGGCCGGCCAGGGCGTTGGCGCGATCAGCGACCTGCCCACAGTCGCGACGCTGATCGCCCGCCTGGATAGCGAGTACCGCGCCGCATTCAACCAGGTGCAGCGCCTGCAGCAACGCTGGCCAGGATGAAACGCCGCCGCCTGCTCGGCCTGGGCGCCATCGGCCTGCTCGGCGGCTGGGCGCTGCGCCCCGGCGACCACGGCCAGCCGTACACGCCCTACTTCGCCAGGCTCAATCAACTGCTGCGCCAGCAAAGCCCGGGCATTCCGCTGCTGATAGTCGACCTCGGCCGCCTCGACCAGAACGCCGAGCTACTGGCCCGGCGCCTCGGCAGCCAGCTGCCGCTGCGCCTGGTGGCCAAATCCCTGGGCTCCATCGGCATGCTCGACTACCTGGCGAACAAGCTCGGCACCCAGCGCTTTATGGTGTTTCACCAGCCGCAGCTGAACCAGCTGGCGCACAGCTTTCCACAGTCCGACCTACTGCTGGGCAAACCGCTGCCCGCTGCCGCCGCCCTGCGTTTCTACCAGCAACTGCCGGCAGGCAGCGCCTTCGTCCCCGCTCGCCAACTGACCTGGCTGGTCGATAGCCCGGCGCGTCTCGGCGAATACGCCGAGCTGGCCCGAGCGCTGGGCCAGCCCCTGCAGATCGCCCTGGAGATAGATATCGGCATGGCCCGGGGCGGCTTCGCCACGCCGGCCCAGCTGGGCGAGGCACTTGCCTGGTTACGGGCCAATCCGGCGCCCTTGCACGTCCGCGGGCTGATGGGCTACGACGGCCATCTCGGCCATACGCCCTTCTGGGTCGGACAGGCCGGCGCATTCGCCCGGAGCACTGCCAGCTACCGGGCCTTTATCGTCACGGCCACAGAGTTCCGCGAGCTCTGGCCGCGACAAGCGCTACTCAATGGCGGCGGTAGCCTGACCTATGCGCTGCACGCGGCAGGCGCTACGCCGCTGAATGAAGTAGCGGTCGGCTCCGCCCTGCTCAAACCCAGCGACTTCGATGTCGAGTTATTGGCCGGCCATCGGCCCGCCCTGTGGATCGCCAGCCCGGTGCTAAAAGCCCTGGCGGGGCAATGGCCGTTTCTCGACGGCACCCAGGCACTGCTGCAGGCGTGGAACCCCAACCGCCAGCAGGCCTACTACCTGTACGGCGGGCAATGGCCGGCAGATCCAGTAGCCCCCGCGGGGCTGAGCTACGACGCGCTATATGGCCGCAGCGCCAATCAGGAGCGTCTGCTCGGCTCGGGCAGCAGCGGGCTGGGCGTCGACGACTGGGTATTTCTGCGCCCGCAGCGCGCCGAAGGCCTGATCGAATCCTTCGCGGAGCTCTATCTGCTACGCAACGAGCGCCTGGTCGGCCGCTGGGCACCCCATAGTAGAGTCTGAAGACAGTCCACATTTGCAGCGCAGGTGGCTTGTTTACTGGCCTGCAGGCCAGCTAGTCTGTAGCACACCCCCCAGGCACCGACAAGGAAGCCGATATGAGCCAAGCCCGTTTCAAGATTGTCTTCAACGGCGAGCTGATGCCCGACGTGGCCCTGGAAACCGCCAAGGACAATCTCTCCCGCCTGTTCAAAAGCGATGGCGCACGGATCAATGCGCTGTTCAGCGGCAGCCCCATCGAGATCAAACGCGGCCTCAGCGAAAGCGAGGCCGACCAGTACCTCGCCGCCTTGCAACGCGCCGGCGCCAAGGTCCGCAAAGAGCAGGATGGCACCGCCAGCCTGAGCCTGGTGGCCAGTGATGACCACCCCAAGGTCGCGAGCCAGCCCTTACAACCGGCAAGCAATTCAACCGACATGACCTGCCCCAAATGCGGCCAGCAACAGCCAAAAGCGGCAGAGTGCAGCGCCTGCGGCATCATCATCGAGAAGTTTATCGCCCGGCAGGCGCTGTATGCCGAAGCGCCGGCGAGCGATGCCGGCGCCACGGCTAGCCCCTATGCCACGCCCAAGGCCACAGTGGCCGAAGTCCTGCCCGAATTCGGCGAGTTGAAGCCGCTGAGCAGCGAGGGCCGCATCGGCCGCCTGCGTTACCTGGCCTGGTCGCTGGTACTGATGTTCGCCTGTATGCCGCTGCTCGGGGTGGCGGCCGGCTTCTTCGCCGTGTCGGAAATCCTCGGCGGCGTGCTGATGGCCGTGGTGGGTGTGGCCATCGCGGTGGTCGGCATCCTGTTCGGCGTGCAGCGCCTGCATGATATCGGCTGGTCGGGCTGGCTGCTGCTGCTCAACCTGGTGCCGGTGGTGGGCGGAGTGTTCTCCCTGCTGATGTTTATCATCCCGGGCAGCACCGAGGCCAACCGCTTCGGCCCGCCGCCACCGCCCAACAGCACCGCGGTCAAGGTGCTCGCCGCACTCTGGCTGGGCATCATAGTGCTCGGCATAGTTGCCGCCATCGCCCTGCCCGCCTATATGGGCTACGCCGACGCGGGCCTGTAAACCGCGCGCAACCTTGCGCGTCGCCTGGGGTCGAACAGACCCCAGCCTGGAGAACCACATGGCCCGTTATGCCCTTATCACCGGTGCCTCCAGCGGCATCGGCCTGGCTCTGGCCGAAGCCCTGGCGCGGCGCGGACGCAACCTGATCCTGGTGGCACGCCAGCGCGATGCCCTGGAAAGCATCGCCTGCGAGCTGACCCAGCGTTTTGCCGTAGAAGTCTTGTTTCGCGTCTGCGACCTCAGCCAACCCTTGCAGGTCAGCGGCCTGTTGCATGAGCTGGAACAGGGCGAGCGCAGCATCGATCTGCTGGTGAATAACGCCGGCATCGGCACCTCAGGCGCCTTCGTGACCCAGGACTGGAGCCGCGAACAGCAGCTGATCGAACTCAATGTGCTGGCCCTGGCCCGCCTCTGCCATGCCATAGGCGGCATCATGGCCGGCCAGGGCAGCGGGCAGATCCTCAATGTCGCCTCTGTCGCCGGCTTTCAACCCGGGCCTTGGATGAGTAACTACTTCGCCAGCAAGGCCTATGTGCTGCACTTCTCCGAGGGCTTGCGGGAAGAGCTCAAGCGATACGGTGTGCGCGTCTCGGTACTCTGTCCGGGGCCGACCCGCAGCGCCTTCTTTCGTAATGCGCGCATGAATGCCGATGCCCTGCAAGACAGCAAGCTGATGATGAGCGCCGAAGAAGTGGCGCTGATCACCGTCAACGCCCTGGAGAAGAACCGCGCAATCATCATCCCCGGCTGGCGCAATCGCTTGCTGGCCATCAGCCCGCGCCTGGCGCCGCGCTGGCTGGTGCGCCGTCTGACGGGGCGGTTGAACCGCCAGGTCAGCAGCGCCGGCTAGCCGGCATTCACCGTGCGGCCATCGGCCCAGGCCCTCAAGGCGTCGAGGTCTTCGGCCATGATCACCGACAAGGGCGCAGTGCCCTGGATGCTCTGCAGCAACAGCACCTGATTGACCGACTGCTGCTGAGCCTGCGCGGCATACAGGGCACTGACCACCACCTGCTCGATCTCCGCCCCGGAAAAACCCGCGCTGGCCTCCGCCAGCCGCTGCAGGTCGAAGCCGCTCGGCTCCAGCTCGCGACGCACCAGGTGAATGCGGAAGATCTCGGCCCGCACGGCGCTATCCGGCAGATCGACGAAAAACAGCTCATCGAAGCGCCCCTTGCGCACCAGCTCCGGCGGCAGGCGGGAGATGTCGTTGGCGGTGGCCACCATAAACACCGGCGCCTTGCGCTCGGCCATCCAGGTCAGCAGGGTGCCGAGCACCCGCTGGCTGACGCCGCCATCCTGGTCGCCACTGGCCAGGCCTTTTTCGATCTCATCCATCCACAGCACGCAAGGCGCCATCTGCTCGGCCAGCTGCAAGGCCTCACGCAGGTTGCGCTCGGTTTCGCCGAAGAACTTGTTGTACAGGCAGGCAAAATCCAGGCGCAGCAAGGGTAAGCCCCACAGCCCGGCCACGGCCTTGGCCGCCAGGCTCTTGCCGCCGCCCTGCACGCCGACCAGCAGCACGCCCTTGGGCAGATCGACGCCCGTGCCGTCGAGGAAGATGCCCTGACGCTCGCCCAGCCAGCGCTTGAGAGTGCTCAAACCACCCACTTCGGCAAAGCGCGCGGTGTCGTACTCGAAACTCAACACGCCCTCGAGGTCGAGCAACTGGAACTTGGTCTTGTTCAGCTCGGGCAAGTCCTCCTGGGTAATGGCGCCGTCGTCGCAAATCACATTGCGCGCCAGGGCGCGGGCCTCGGCATGACTCATGCCGCGCAGGTTCTTCACCACCTGCTGCAGGGTGCGATTGTCGGTACGCACCCGGGCATTGCGATTGCGCGCGCTCCACAGGCTGGCCTCATCGCGCACTATGGCCAGCAACTCGTCTTCGGACGGCAGCGCCAGGCTGAAGCGCGACGCGTAGCGCTGCACCTCGGGCGGCAGCTTGCAGGCATGCGACACCAGCACCAGGGTCGGCTTGCTCGGTGCCTCGCTCATGGCGATTTCCTTGAGCAGGCGCACCAGCTTGGGGTTGTCATCCAGAAAGGGATGCAGATCGCACAGCACATAGAGCGTCGGCTGCGGGTCGGCCTTGATCAGCCTCAACGCGGCTTCCGGCTCCAGGCTCGCGCCTGCGTCCCCCGCCTCGCTGCCGAAACCCAGGCGCTGCAAGCCCTCTGTCACCGACCACATCTGCAAGCCCAGGCCACGCTTGACCGCCAACCCGGTCAGGGTCTCCAAGACCCGCGCCTCGTCCCAGGACTCGATCAGGATCAGCTTGGCTTTGGAATCGAGCACCAGGCCCAGGTCATGAATATCGTTTTTCACACAAACTCCTTGTGGGCCTGACAGCTCTGGCCGTGGCTAACGGGCACCGCTAACAGGCCGTTGAAAAATGTAGGCGAGGCAGCCGAGACAAGGCAAAAACGGCCGAAAAAGCGCAGTTTACGTGCTGTAAATGAGCATTTTGAGGCCGTTTTTAACGCCGTATCGGCAACGTAGGTAGTTTTTCAACGGACTGCTAAACTCGGGCCTCTTTCAACAGACCGGAAGACTGACCATGGACTGTCTGTTTTGCAAGATCGTCGCCGGGCAAATCCCGGCGCGCAAGCTGTATGAAGATGAGCAGGTGTTCGCCTTCCACGATATCGGCCCACGAGCGCCGGTGCATTTCCTGGTGATCCCGAAACGCCATATCAGCACCCTCCTCCATCTGACCGAAGCGGACAATGCCCTGACCGGGCATATGCTCTTCACCGCCCAACGCCTGGCCAAGGAGCAGGGCTGCGAGGAAGGCTTCCGTGTGGTGATGAACTGCAACGAGCTGGGTGGCCAGACCGTCCAGCACATCCATATGCACGTGCTTGGCCAACGCCAGATGACCTGGCCGCCGGGTTGATGCGCCGCGTTCTGGGCCTGCTGGCCGTCTCTAGCCTGCTCATAAGCGCACCGGCCCAAGCGGCCGGGCGCCTGTTTAGCGACAAGCTGCCGGGAGGCGCACAAGGCCCGGCGCTGGTGGTGGTGCCGGCCGGGCGCTTCGTCCTCGGCGATAGCACGGGCCGCGGCAACCATAACGAGCGCCCACCGCAGCCGATCGAGATCAAACAGCCCTTCGCCATCGGCCGCCATGAAATCAGCTTCGCCGACTGGCAGCTGTATGCCGAGGCCAGCGGTACGGCCATGCCGGATAACGAAGGCTGGGGCCTCTCCGCCCAGCGTCCGGTGATTCATGTGTCCTGGCACCAGGCCCGGGCCTACAGCCAATGGCTGTCGAAGGCCAGCGGGCAGCGCTACCGCCTGCCCAGCGAAGCCGAGTGGGAATACGCCGCCCGCGCCGGTAGCCGGGGCTATTACTGGTGGGGCGAGCAACTCGACAGCCCGGAGGCCCGCCCGCGCGCCCATTGCCGCGGCTGCGCCACCTCACGGCTGATGCAGAACCAGACCGAACGCATCGGCCAGTTTGCCGCCAACGCCTTCGGCCTGCACGATACGGCCGGCAATGTCTGGGAGTGGACCGCCTCGCGCTTCGCCAGCCCCTTCGACGGCAGCGAACAACGGGCCGCCAGCCTGCTGGACAACAGCCCGCGAGTGGTGCGCGGCGGCGCCTGGAACAGCGGGCCGAGCTACCTGCGCAGCAGCCAGCGGGATATGAAGCAACCGCAGCACAAGGACTATGCCCTGGGCTTTCGCATCCTCCGCGAGCTGCCCTGATCTCGATCAAGCCCAGGGCCGGGGATTGGAGTAAACTGGCCGCCGTTGTCAGCGCCGGAGGTCCTTATGGCCAGCGAACGTCACTTCTCACCTGTTGATCGCCTACTGCTGCAAGCCGACGCGGCCCTGCGCACCTTGCTGCCGTTCAGCGGCCAGCCCAGCCGGCCCTCGCCGGCCATAGTGCAACCCGAAGCCGAGCTGGATGAACTGCAGGCGCAGCATATCGCCGGCCTGATGCGCATCAACCACACCGGCGAGGTCTGCGCCCAGGCGCTGTACCAAGGCCAGGCCCTGACCGCCAAGCTGCCCAAGATTCGCGCCGCCATGGAACATGCCGCCGACGAAGAAATCGACCACCTGGCCTGGTGCGAACAACGCATCCGCCAGCTCGGCAGCCAGCCCAGCGTGCTCAACCCGCTGTTCTACGGCCTGTCCTTCGGCGTGGGCGCGGCCGCCGGGCTGATCAGCGATAAGATCAGCCTGGGCTTTGTCGCCGCCACCGAGGATCAGGTGGTCAAGCATCTGGACGAGCACCTGCAGCAGATCCCGCAGGAAGACCAGAAGTCGCGCGCTATCCTCGAACAGATGCGTGCCGATGAGCAGCAGCACGCCTGCAATGCCCTGGAGGCCGGCGGCCTACGCTTCCCGGCGCCGCTGAAGTTCGGCATGAGCCTGCTGGCCAAGGTAATGACCAAAAGCACCTATCGGCTGTAGCTGCAAGCTGCAAGCAAGACGATAGCGTAACCAACAAGGGCGCCACTGGCGCCCTTGTTGGTTTTCACTTGTAGCTTATGGTTTGAGGCTTATGGCTGCTTCAGTCCAGTTCGACTATCTCGTAGTCGTGGGTGATTGCCACGCCGCCGCGACCGAGCATGATCGAGGCCGAGCAGTACTTCTCCGCCGACAGTTCGACCGCGCGCTTGACCTGCGCCTCCTTCAAGCCGCGGCCCTTGACCACGAAATGCAGGTGGATCTTGGTGAACACCTTGGGCTCCTCAGTGGCGCGCTCGGCCTCGAGAAAGGCCTCGCAGCTTTCCACCGCCTGGCGGGACTTTTTCAGGATGCTGACCACATCGAAGTTGCTGCAGCCACCCAGGCCGATCAGCACCATCTCCATCGGGCGCACACCCAGATTGCGGCCACCGCTCTCCGGCGGACCATCCATCACCACCGCATGGCCACTGCCCGACTCGCCGATAAACAGGGCTTCGCCGGCCCACTGAATGCGCGCTTTCATTACTCAGGCTCCGCTGTTAAAAAGGGAGGCAGCTTAGCACAGCACTTTTCGCGACCAGATACCCGTCTGCCGACCATAGAGTTCCCGGCTAGATGTTAGCTACGTCGCAAAACCGAGCCGAGCCGGGCAAGCTTTGTTAAGCTGGCGCCGGATTACTGGCACACTTGACCGGATAACTATTAAAAAATTGCCTGTCAGACAAAGGCTTACCTTTACATCTTCGGGACTCGGGCATGGTCGCTATTACCCTTACACCAAAAATAAAGAACCTCGACAAACTCCTCGCGCACTGTCATCGCCGTCGCTATACGGCGAAAAGCACCATCATCTATGCAGGTGATCGCTGCGAGACCCTGTTCTTTATCGTTAAGGGTTCGGTCACCATCCTGATCGAAGATGATGACGGCCGCGAGATGATCATCGCCTACCTGAATGCCGGCGATTTCTTCGGCGAGATGGGCCTGTTCGAGAAGGACGGCACCGAGAAGGAACGCAGCGCCTGGGTACGCGCCAAGACCGAATGTGAAGTGGCGGAGCTCAGCTATATCAAGTTCCGCGAGCTGACCCAGCAGGACCCGGACATTCTCTACGCCCTCGGCAGCCAGATGGCCGAGCGCCTGCGCAACACCACGCGCAAGGTCGGCGACCTGGCCTTCCTCGACGTCACCGGGCGGGTGGCACGCACCCTGCTCGACCTGTGCAAGCAACCCGACGCCATGACCCACCCGGACGGCATGCAGATCAAGATCACCCGCCAGGAAATCGGCCGCATCGTCGGCTGCTCGCGGGAGATGGTCGGCCGTGTGCTCAAGGCCTTGGAAGAACAGGGTCTGGTCAACGTCAAAGGCAAGACCATGGTGGTATTCGGCACCCGCTGAAACCAGCAGGCAGAAAAATGCCGACGCATGCGTCGGCTTTTTTATACCTGCCATCCATGGCAGCTACCCTTCGGGCCGTCGCTGCGCGACGTTAAAAATGGCTCCTGGCCATTTTTTATTGGCGTCGCTTCAATCCACGTCGGACCGGGCGACCACCCGCTTGCGCTCGGGGAAGAACAGCCGCTCCAGTTCCGCCCCCGGATTGTCCGCGCGCATAAAGGCTTCGCCGACCAGGAAGGCGTACACCTCGCTGATTTCCATCAGCTCGACATCGGCGCGATTGAGGATGCCGCTCTCGGTCACCACCAGACGGTCCCGGGGAATCCGTGGCAGCAGGTCCAGGGTGGTTTCCAGGCTGACCTCGAAGCTATGCAGGTTGCGGTTGTTGATCCCCACCAGCGGCGTATCCAGGGTCTTCAACGCACGCTCCAGCTCCGCGCCATCGTGCACCTCGACCAGCACGTCCAGGTCGAAGGCCTTGGCGGTGGCCGCCAGCTCGGCCATCAGCCCATCATCCAGGGCCGAGACGATCAGCAGCACGCAGTCGGCGCCCAGGGCGCGTGCTTCGACTATCTGATAGGGATCGAGCATAAAGTCCTTGCGGATCACCGGCAGCGTGCAGGCGTTGCGCGCCTCTTGCAGGTAGCTGTCGGCACCCTGGAAGAAGTCGACATCGGTCAGCACCGACAGGCAGGTGGCGCCGCCGGCCTGGTAGCTCTGGGCGATCTCTGCCGGGACGAAGTGTTCGCGCAGCACGCCCTTGCTCGGCGACGCCTTCTTGATCTCGGCTATCACCGCCGGCTGCTTGCGCTTGGCCTGGGCCAGCATGGCCTGGGCGAAGCCACGCGGTGCAGCGGCGGCACGGGCCTGCTGCTCGACCTCGGCCAGGCTGACGAGGGCGCGGCGCGCGGCGACTTCTTCGACCTTGCGCGCCAGGATCTTTTCCAGAACGGTGGGGATGCTCACCCTGCATTCTCCTGCTTGAATACCGCGGTAAAGGACACCAGCTCCTGCAGCTTTTCCCAGGCCAGACCGGTATGCAAGGCATCGTGGGCCCGCTGCACACCCTCTTTCAGGCTGCCGGCCAGATCGCAGGCGTACAGCGCCGCGCCGGCATTCAGCACTATCATATCCGCCGCCTTCTGCCCCTGCTCGGTCTTGCGCTTGCTCAGCGCCTCGCGGATCAGCGCCAGGGACTGCTCGGCGCCCTCGACGCTCAAGCCGATCAGGCTCTGGCTCTTGATGCCGAAGTCTTCCGGCTGAATGCTGTACTCGCTGACCACGCCATTTTTCAGTTCGGCGACATGGGTCGGCGCGGCCAGGCTGATTTCATCCAGGCCGTCCTGGGCGTGCACCACCAGCACATGCTCGCTGCCCAGGCGCTGCAGCACTTCGGCCAACGGCCGGCACAGCGCCTGGCTGAACACGCCCAGCACCTGGTGCTTGACCCCGGCCGGATTGGTCATGGGGCCGAGCATATTGAAGATGGTGCGCAGACCCAGTTCGCGGCGTGGG
>NZ_JAUYNP010000117.1 GCF_030696055.1 Pseudomonas sp.
CGGCGCGCCGTGCATGATCTCGCTGGCGAATACCTTGGAGGCGAAGGGCAACTGGCTGGAAATGCGGATCTTCGAGCGGATATAGGCTTTCAGCACCTCGGCCGGGCGCCCCGGCTGGTTGAAGGGCGCGGAGGCCTCCAGCAGCGGCTCGATAATGCTTTCCAGCACCTCGCGGTAGAGGTTCTCTTTGGACTTGAAGTAGTAGTAGACGTTGGGCTTGGGCAGGCCTGCCTTGGCGGCTATGTCGCTGGTCTTGCTGGCGGCAAAACCCTTGTCGGCGAACTCTTCACTGGCTGCGCGCAAAATCAGCTCTTTATTGCGCTCGCGAATACTGGTCATAAGCCCCTGTGCTTGCAGATACCGCCCGGCGCTGGGCGGCGGTCGGGCATGGTAGCATCGGCTTTGCACGAGGCTCAAGCAGGCAGCCCGTGGCTTGCAGCGATTGTCTGACTCGCCAGTCAAGTAATTGTGTACAAAATTTAGTTTTTCTGTTTCTATCTGGGCCAATGCTTTCATAACAAAAAAGTCTCGGCTCGCAGAGCTCCAGGAGACATGCAGTGCACAACACCCAGCTGGTTGACCCTTTCGGTCGGCGCATCACCTACCTGCGGTTGTCGGTTACCGACCGCTGCGATTTTCGCTGCACCTACTGCATGAGCGAAGACATGGTTTTCGCCCCGCGCGCGCAGATCCTCAGCCTGGAAGAACTCTATGCCGTGGCCGACGCCTTTATCGGCCTGGGGGTCAAACGCATTCGCATCACCGGGGGAGAGCCCCTGGTGCGCAAAAACCTCCTCAGCTTGCTCAATCGCCTGGGTGAACGCCCTGAACTGGACGATCTGGCCATCACCAGTAACGGCTCGCAGCTGGCCGAAATGGCCCCGCAGCTGCGTGCGGCCGGGGTCAAGCGCCTGAATATCAGCCTCGATTCCTTGCAGCGCGAACGCTTCGCCGCCTTTACCCGCCGCGACAAGCTCGATCAGGTGCTGGCCGGTATCGAGGCGGCGCGCGCGGCGGGCTTTGCCAAGATCAAGCTGAATGCCGTGGTGCAAAAGGGCCGCAACGACGATGAGGTGCTCGACCTGGTCGAGTTCGCCATGGCCCGCGGCCTGGACATCAGCTTTATCGAGGAAATGCCCCTGGGCAGCATCTCCAGCCATCAGCGCGAGCAGACCTTCTGCTCCAGCGATGAGGTGCGTCAGCGCATCGAGCAACGCTACGAGCTGGTGCGCAGCAGCAAGCTCACCGGCGGGCCATCGCGTTACTGGCAGGTGGTGGGCAGCGATACCCAGGTCGGCTTTATCTCGCCGCACAGTCACAATTTCTGTGGTGATTGCAACCGCGTACGGGTCACCGCAGAAGGCAAGCTGGTGCTCTGCCTGGGCCACGAAAATGCCCTGGATCTGAAAGGCCTGATGCGCGCCCATCCCGGTGACAGCCAGCGCCTGCGCGCTGCGCTGCTCGATGCCTTGCAGCTCAAGCCCGAGCGCCATCACTTTGAAACCGATGAGCAGGTGCAGGTGGTTCGATTTATGAGCATGACCGGCGGCTAAAGCGCCGAGCTAAACCCTTGGCCGCCTGTCGTGGGCCCACATTCGATTCGATCCTAAGACTAACCAGGAGGTTCGCTGTGAAGCCCTCGCACGTCTGCAGTTTGTTCGCCCTTATGTGTTCCGCCAGTGTCAGCGCCGAAAGCTACGTGATAGGTGTGGAGAATTTGGCTTTCGCTCCACACTACAACACCGATGCACAAGGCCAGTACCAAGGTTTTGCCCGCGAGTTGTTCGATCTGTTCGCCGCCCAGAGTGGCGTGCAGTTGAGCTTCAAGCCCATGCCGGTCGAGCAGTTATTGCCGGCCTTGCTCAAGGGCGAGGTGGATTTCAAATACCCTGACAGCGCCAACTGGTCACAGGAGCAGAAGGCCGGTAAGGGCCTGAGCTACAGCCAGGGCGTGGTCGATTACGTGGATGGCGTGTTGGTGGCGCCGCAGCGCCAGGGGCAACCCATCGAGCAGATCAAGCGCCTGGCCATGGTCAATGGCTGGACGCCCTGGGGTTATCAGGAGCGTATCGACGCCAAGCAGATTGAGCTGACCTACAGCGATGACCTGCGCCTGATGATCCGTCAGGCATTGCGCAAGGATACCGACGGCGCTTACTTCAACGTGGTGGTGGCCACGCACTACCTGGACAATATTCGCGCGCGTCCCGGTGCTCTGGTGTTCGATGCCAAGTTGCCGCATAGCCGTGGCAGCTTCCAGCTGTCGACTATGAAGCATCCCGAGCTGTTGCAGCGTTTCGATCGCTTCCTGGTTGAGCAGCACGATGCGATTGCCCAGCTGAAAAGCAAGTACCGGGTCGAAGCCAATCTCGATTCCGAGCATATCGGCGTGGAGCAATGGAAGCTGGAGTTTCTCGAGCGGCAAAAGCTTAAGCAGGCGAGTAAAGCGACCCCGTAGGCAACTTGACACCAGCGCTGGGCAGTTCGCCCCGCGCTGGCGGGCTGAGGTCGTGCCGGTTGTTGAGTAGGCGGTAACAGGCGCTAATAGCCGAAATAGAAAAGGGGGATGACGCGAACGTCATCCCCCTTTTGTTTAACTGCTACCGCCTACCCGGTAGCAGTCAAGGCGCCTTAGAAGTGGTACTTCACCAGGGCCTGCACGGCGGCTTGGTCGAAGCCATCGGTGGAGCCGTCGATGGGCTTGATGCCGTATTTGTTGTGCCACATGTTCAGTTCGGTACCCACGTAGAGCTTGCGCTCTTCGCCGAACAGCGCCTTGCCCGCATCCCATTTGATCTGGATCGAGGAACCCAGCGACGTTTGGGTGTTGGCTTCTTTGGACGGAGCGCGCCAGTCGATGTAGCCGTCGACGACGAAGCTCTGATCGCCGATGGCGAAGGGGTAGGCACCAGCGATGGTCAGCTGCTCGGTGTAGCCGTTGCCTGCATCGCTGGCCTGGAAGTCATGGTCAAAGAAGATGTGGTTGTTGACTTTCACCTGGTACAGGTTGGTCTGCAGGAAGGCGAAGCCAGGTGCATCCCAGTCCAGGCCGATGCCGTAGAGGTAGTTCTCGGTGCCTGGGCCGCCAGTGCCTTTCTCATACATGAAGGCTGCTTTGACGTCTTTGATCGGGCCAAAGGAAAGGTCTTGCCCGGTCAACCAGCTCAGGCTGACACGGGGTTGGATCTCCATGTAGTAGAAGTTACTTTTTTCGTCGATGTCCAAGTTGCCGAAGTTGCTGCCACGGTATTGCGTGTTGTCGGCGTTGACGTAGTCGAAGAACATGAACACATCGCCCCAGGTCCAGCCGCTGGCGTGCTCGAAGGTATAAGTGCTTTGCGAGCGCTGTTCTTCATCGTTGAAGTTCATCTCGTTGAAGTTGTCGCCATTCAGGTAGCTCAGGCTATTGTCTTGCCACAGCAGTGCACCTTCTGCGGCTGCGTTCTGGGCGGCGAGCAGGCCGGTGGCGAGGGCGATGCAGTGGGGGAGGTATTTCAGCTTCATCGGGTTTTCCTTATTGTTGGACTTACAAGGTTTTCGACCCTGCGGCGAACCGCAGGGCTATACAGGGAGATGCTTGTTTGGGCTCGGGTTCAGCTTAGACGAGGGCTTGGAGTTAGCCCGCCAACGAGGCCTGGCGCGTCTTCAGCGCTGTTCTGCGGGTTTTGCAGCACTGTGTGCGTCTGGGCTTCCGGCTCGAAGTCGTCTTCTTCCACTTCCAGGTGTTCTTCCGGCAGGAAGATATTCAGCAAAATGGCGCTGAAGGCACCGACTGTGATCGGCGACTCGAAGATATTGTGCAGCGCCTGCGGCAGCTGACTCAGCACCTCGGGTACGGCGGCGACGCCCAGGCCCAGGCCCAGGGAAATTGCCACGATCAGCATGTTGCGGCGGTGCAGGCCGGCTTCCTGGAGAATCTTGATGCCGGCCACCGCGACGGTGCCGAACATGATCAGGGTGGCGCCGCCCAATACCGGTTTTGGCATCAGCATCAGCACCGCACCGATGAAGGCGGCAAATTCGCCGGCGCTGAACTTGCCGACCGCATAAAACACGATCAGCGACAGCGCGGCGGCGGCAATCATTTCCACCACCATGCTGT
>NZ_JAUYNP010000146.1 GCF_030696055.1 Pseudomonas sp.
ATGGCATCGTCCTCGCATGGCCTAAGAACCTGTTTACGATCTGCTGCGCGTCGGCCATCCGGCGTTAAAAACAGCCTCGGAATGCTCATTTACAGCTCGTAAACTGCGCTTCCTCGGCTGTTTTTGCCTTGTCTGGCTCTAGCTCGCGAAATCGTAAACAGGTTCTAACAATAAATAGGCGTGGTTTGAAGATTTATGCCACGCCGTGCCTTTCTTCCGGCAGCTAGTTGTCTTAACTATAGGTAGGCGTGATTGGAACCGACATAGCTTATACATGAAAACAATATTGTATAGCTTTTGTCCAAAGCGTAGCCTAATGCTCTCGAACACGAGGTAAGCCATGACAGCAATCAATCCCATCGCCATCATCGGCACCGGCATTGCCGGACTGTCCGCTGCCCAGGCCCTGCACGCGGCCGGGCACGAGGTGCAATTGTTCGAGAAAAGCCGTGGTAGCGGCGGTCGCATGGCCAGCAAACGCAGCGATGCCGGCGCTCTGGACCTGGGCGCGCAGTACTTCACCGCGCGTGACCGACGCTTCGTCGAAGTGGTGCAGCAGTGGCAGGCCCGCGGCTGGGTCGCCGAATGGACCCCCAGCCTCTATCACTTCAGCAACGGCCAGCTCAGCGCCTCGCCGGATGAACAACTGCGCTGGGTCGGCAGCCCGCGCATGAGCGCGATCAGCCGCGCCATGCTCGGCGCCCTGCCGGTGCATTTCTCCTGCCGCATCACCGAAGTGTTCCGCGGCGAACAGCACTGGCACCTGCAAGATGCCGAAGGCAACAACCACGGCCCCTTCAGCCATGTGGTCGTGGCCACACCGGCCCCGCACGCCACGCCCCTGCTTTCCAGCGCGCCGAAACTGGCAGGCGCCGCCGCCAGCGTAACCATGGAGCCGACCTGGGCGGTGGCCCTGGCCTTCAACAGCCCGCTGGATACCAAGGTTGAAGGCTGCTTTGTGCAGGACAGCCCGCTCGACTGGCTGGCGCGCAACCGCAGCAAGCCAGGCCGCGACACCACCCTGGACACCTGGGTGCTGCACGCCAGCAGCCAGTGGAGCAAGCAGCACCTGGACCTGCCCAAGGAGCAGGTGATCGAACAGCTGCATGGCGCCTTTGCCGAATTGATCGGCTGCGCCGTGCCCGCCCTGGCGTTCAGCCTGGCCCATCGTTGGCTGTATGCCCGCCCAGCCGCGGCGCACCAATGGGGCGCCTTGGCCGACGCCGATCTGGGCCTGTATGCCTGCGGCGACTGGTGCCTGTCGGGCCGGGTCGAAGGCGCCTGGCTGAGTGGCCAGGAGGCCGCGCGGCGCCTGCTCGAACATCTGCAATAAATAGCGCCGCCAGCACAGTCAAGGCCTGAACTGGCGCGCGCAATATCAGCAGAGCCTGCGCACCCGCCAATCGACTGGTATGCCCGCCCCTGCTTTGGTCGGCCCGTTAGCACTCAGGCGCCATGCCTGGCGTACACTGCGCGGCATGAGCCAGACCATCCCCCTCACCCAACTGCCCAGCGAAGCCGCCGTCAGCTGCAGCAACTGCGCGGCCTGCTGCTGCCAGCTGGAAGTCATGCTGATCACCGACACCGGCGTGCCGTCGCGCTATATCGACACCGATGACTGGGGCGGCGAAGTGATGCTGCGCCTGGACGACGGCTGGTGCGCGGCACTGGATCGCGACAGCATGCGCTGCACCATCT
Organism: Pseudomonas sp.; assembly: GCF_030696055.1. Classification (GTDB taxonomy): domain Bacteria; phylum Pseudomonadota; class Gammaproteobacteria; order Pseudomonadales; family Pseudomonadaceae; genus Aquipseudomonas. The sequence continues at coordinate 1,699 of NZ_JAUYNP010000146.1, forward strand.
ACGAGGTGCGCCCGCTGATCTGCCGCGAATTCGAAACCGCCTCCCCCGAGTGCCTGGACGAGCGCAAGGGCATGTCGAGCATCTATCGCTAGGCACTGGCGAGATAGCTCGGCAGGCCGCTGCAAACGACCGGCTAGACAGCCCCCCGCAGCCGCTGCCAATCCAAACCAAAACGCGCCAGGTATTTGCGCAGGCGGTCGGCGTCGTTGGGCTGGCTTTTGCCCTGGCGCGACTGGGCGAATAGCTGGCGGCCGGCATCCGACAGGCTGGCGGACTCACGACAGAGCGCCACCACCCCCGGCAACTGCAGCTGGTCGAACAGGTCCAGTTCCTCCCAGCGCTCGCCCAGCAGCGCCTGCACCTCCTGCTGAATGCCCGGCTGCGGCCGGCTGTTAGCGGCCCAGGCCCGTTGCAGGCGGAGGATTTCCTCGTCCACCTGGGCCTCGTCGATCCGCCCGCTGTCGGCCAGGGTGGCCATGCGCGTGATGGAGGCCGACAGCTCGCGAAAGTTGCCGTTCCAGGCCGCTTCGCGGCTGCTGGCGAAGGCCAGGTAGCGTTGCCGCGCCTGCAAGTTAAAGCGCACCTGGCGGCCCTGCTCGCGGGCATGCCGCTGCAGCTCGAACTCCAGGTTGGGCTCGATATCCTCGCGGCGCCCGGCCAGGCCCGGCAGCTCGAAGGTCCAGAGGTTGATGCGGGCGAACAGGTCCTCGCGAAACAGGCCTTGCTGCACCCGCTCGCGCAGGTCGCGGTGGGTGCCGGCAATCAGCAGGAAATCGCTCGCCACCTCCTGGTCGCTGCCCAAAGGGAAGAAACGCTTCTCCTCGATGGCCTTGAGCAGCATGGCCTGCTCGTCCGCCCCCAGCTCGCCTATCTCGTCGAGAAACAGCATGCCGCCGGCGGCCGCGCGCAGCAGGCCTTCGCGGGCGGCCTGCGCGCCGGTAAAGGCGCCCTTGCTATGGCCGAACAGCGCCGACATGGCACCGTCGCCGCGCAGGGTGGCGCAGTTGACCTCGACGAAACGCCCCTGCAACAGATGCCGGGCGCACTTCAGCTCGTAGATGCGCCGCGCCAGAAAGGACTTGCCCGAGCCCGTGGGCCCCACCAGCAGCATGGGCGCCCTGGAGCGCACCGCCACCCGTTCGATCTGTTCGATGCTGCGGTTGAAGGCCGGATTGCGCGTGGCGATGCCGGATTTGAGGAACGCCAGGGTGTCCTGCTGCTCGCGGCGAAAGCGCGTGGCGATACTGTCGTAGCGCGACAGGTCGAGGTCGATCAGGGTGCAGGTGCCACTGTGGGTCGCCTCGTCCGGGCGTCGCCCCGGCGAGGTCTGCGCCAGGCGCGCCGGCAGGTAGCGCGCCTCGGTCAGAAGGAACCAGCAGATCTGCGCCACGTGGGTGCCGGTGGTGATATGCACCAGATAGTCTTCGCGCTCGGTATCGAAGGCATACGCGCTGCTGAACTCGTGCAGGGCGCCGTAGACCTCCTGAAAGTCCCAGGGGTCGCGCAAGGCCATTGGGTGCAGACACACCTGGGTTTGCGGCGAGATCGCCGCGATATCCTCGCGAATCCGTTCGGCCAGGCTGGCATCCCGGGGGCTGTGGAGCAGCTCGAGGCGGTCGATCAGCAGATCCGCCTGCTGGCACAGGCCGACGCTGGGCCGCCACTTGCTCCAACGATTGGCACCCCGGCCGACCCTATCCAGGGTGGCGCCGACAAAACCTATGGCGACGGTGTTCTTCGTCAACATGACTATACCAAAAGATAAATAGCGATAACTAAAGATAGCAATTTATCGAAACCTTCCCCCACAGCTTTTATCGCCCGCCCAGAATTAAAAATATTTACCTTAATAATTAATAGCTTATAAAAACAAGCAAACAACCAACAGCTTCTGGCACATCTCTCGCACTACCCCTATCGACCGCAGCGCCAGGCAGGCCAACGGGTCGGGAGTCGCATCCCGCCGGTGCCGGGATCCACCTTCGGGTTCGGATGCCCGGTATGCCGCCGCCGCAACGCTCGGTCACTGGCTCGGTAGCTCAGTGGGTAGAGCAGCCTTCCCCGGAAGGTCAGTCGCAGGTTCGAGTCCTGCCCAGCCATTCGATAGCTCAATAGGTAGAGCAGTCTTCTGCGGAAGATTTGTCGCGGGTTCGAGTCCCGCTCGAAAAATGCCCTGTAACGGCAGCTACATAGCACAGCAGTACCAGTCGGCGTGGCAGCGGGAGGACTCGCTGTCGCCGCCGATCCGCCCGGCCCCGCGGCCGAGCGACGGGCAGAGCAGGCCTCATGGCCATGGACGGGCCACACGACCAGGCAGGTCGGGACGCACGCTCACCCCGCCGCCCCACCGCGGACGCCCGCCGGATCGGCGAACGCCGACGCCCAACCAATCAAGAAGGAATTGGCAATGAACCTGCTCAAACGCTTTGTGGTGAAAAAGAACGAACGCGCCCTGCTCTACGCCGAAGGCGACTTCCAGGCGATCCTGCAGCCCGGCCTGTACCGCCGTTTCGATCCACGCAACCGCCTGAGCGTCGAACTCTTCAGCTTGAACAGCCCGCTGTTCGAGCACCGCCTGGCCGGCTATCTGCGCAAAAACGAGCCGGCGCTGGTCGAGCGCTGCTTCGAGCGTTTCGATACCGCCGAACATGAAGCCGGCCTGCGCTATGAGGACGGCATGCTGGTGGAGCTGCTGCCGCCCGGCAGCCGCCGCCTGTACTGGAAGGGCCAGAGCGAGCAGCGCCTGCAGCTGCTCGACCTGAGCCAGGCCTACCGTCTGGATGCCGCCCTGGTCGCCCTGCTGACCCAGCCCGGCCTGCGTAGCCAGAGCCTGCAAGGCCTGGATGCCGTGCTGCTGGCCCAGGTGCCGGCGTTCCAGGTCGGCGTGCTCAAGGTCAATGGCGCGGTGGTCGAACTGCTGCCGGCCGGTCACTACGGCTTCTGGCGCTTTAACCGGCAGATCAGCGTCGAGTTGGTGGATATGCGTATCCAGGCCCTGGAGGTCAGCGGCCAGGAAATCCTCACCCGCGACAAGATCAGCCTGCGCCTGAACCTGGCGGCCAACTGGCATTACAGCGACGTGCTGCTGGCCCATTCGCGCCTGGCCAAACCCCAGGAGCACCTGTACCGCGAGCTGCAGTTCGGCCTGCGAGCGGCGGTGGGTACCCGCACCCTGGATGAGCTGCTGGAGAACAAGCAGCTGATCGACGAGGCGGTGAGCAGCCACCTCGCCGCCAAACTGCCGGGCTGCGGCCTGGAAGTCAGCAGCCTGGGGGTGCGCGACATCATCCTGCCCGGCGAGATGAAAGTCCTGCTGGCCCAGGTGGTGGAGGCGGAGAAAGCCGCCCAAGCCAACGTGATACGGCGCCGCGAGGAGACCTCGGCGACCCGATCGCTGCTCAACACCGCCAAGGTGATGGAAGACAACCCGACGGCGCTGCGCCTGAAGGAGCTGGAAACCCTGGAGCGGGTGGCCGAACGCATCGACCGCATCTCCGTCTTCGGCGGCCTGGATCAGGTGCTGAACGGCCTGGTAAACCTCGCCCCGCGCTAAGTCGAGCGCCTGTCGATACGGGCAGGTGCTCGGCAAAACGAGCAGAAAGGGATGACAATGATGAAAAGCGGAAAACAACGGCGCCGGGAAATCAAGGCGGCCCGCCAATGCCGCGCAGCCAAGGCGCAACAAGCCCTGGCTATTAGCCCGCCGTTGGGTTTTAGGCCCGGCGCGGCGCTAGCGGTGCATCCCGAGCGACTGGCCGCCTATAACAGCTATGGCGAGCCGCCGTTCGTGGCCCGCGGCTGGTACGAGGATCAGCCGTTTCGCTGCCGCGATTGCGGCAAGGATCAAGTCTGGACCGCGGCCCAGCAACAATGGTGGTACGAAGTGGTGCAAGGTTCGGTGTATGCCGGTGCCGTGCGCTGCCGGGCTTGCCGCCTGCTGCGCCGCCAGGGCGGACGGCCCCAGAACACGGCTTGAGCAAGCGCGCCCCATGCGGCCGCGGCAATTGAATAAAGAGAAAGACCATGAAAGACACGAGCTACCAACTGCTGGAAGTCGCCCACGGCAAACCCATCAAGCTATGGACCCAGGGCGTGCCGGTGGAACAGGACGCCAAACAGCAATTGATCAACACCGCCAAACTGCCCTTTATCTTCAAACACCTGGCGGTCATGCCGGACGTGCACCTGGGCAAGGGCTCGACCATCGGCAGCGTGATCCCCACCCTCGGCGCGGTGATCCCGGCCGCGGTCGGCGTGGATATCGGCTGCGGCATGATGGCCGCGTGCACCTCGCTGCTGGCCAGCGACCTGCCGGACAACCTGCACGGCCTGCGCAGCGCCATCGAACGCGCCGTGCCCCATGGCCGCAGCAGCCCCCGCAGCGGCCGTGATATAGGTGCCTGGGACAAGGTACCGAAGGCCGCCGACCAGGCCTGGGCGAGCCTGGCCGGGCGTTTCAAGCTGATCACCGCCAAACAGCCGCACCTGGAGAAAACCAACAACCGCACACACCTGGGCACCCTGGGCACTGGCAACCACTTTATCGAGGTCTGCCTGGACGAGGCCGGGCGCGTCTGGTTTATGTTGCACAGCGGCTCGCGCGGGGTGGGTAACGCCATCGGCAGCCTGTATATCGAACTGGCCAAGGCCGATATGCGCCAGCACCTCGCCAACCTGCCGGATAAGGACCTGGCCTACCTCGAAGAAGGCAGCCGGCATTATCAGGACTATATGGAAGCCGTGGGCTGGGCCCAGGATTTCGCCCGACAGAACCGCGAATTGATGATGCAAGCGGTGATAGCCGCCGCGCGCCAGGTGATAACCAAGCCCTTCGAGGCCAAGCTGCAGGCGGTCAACTGCCACCACAATTACGTCGAGCGCGAGCTGCACTACGGCGAGCGGGTGTGGCTGACCCGCAAAGGCGCGATCC
>NZ_JAUYNP010000213.1 GCF_030696055.1 Pseudomonas sp.
CCGACCTCGACGCGCCATTGATCGTCTCCTGCTACCACGGCAACTCCAGCCAGGGCGCCGCAGCCTACCTGGCCGGTCAGGGTTTCTCCGAGGTGTACAGCCTCGACGGCGGTTTCGAGCTGTGGCGCGCCACCTTCCCCGCCGACACTGCGCAATCCCCTGAAGACAATCCCGAAGAATAATTTTTCCGCAGGCCAGACCCCGCACCGGCACTGGCCTGCCGGCTGATCCCGACTAACGGTAATATCCTGTTATCGTTCCGCATCCCTTGACCTCGCCGATTCCGAACTATCCTTTAGCTCAGGCCATCCAAAATAAGGTAGAGCCGGCCAACCGGCGCCCGGGCCATCGGTACGACTTTTAGCTGTTCTGGGGGACTTTTATCGGCTGACGCGTCAGCCGACCACCAGCCCCGCACGACCGATCCGGCACCGGCACCGGCTCCAAGCATCGAGCGAGGTGAAGTCATGAGCATTTTCAGCCACTTCCAACAACGTTTCGAAGCGACTCGGCAGGAGGAATTGTCCCTCCAGGAGTACCTCGAACTGTGCAAACAGGATCGCAGCGCCTACGCCTCGGCAGCCGAACGCCTGCTGTTGGCCATAGGTGAGCCGGAATTGCTCGACACCTCGCACAATTCGCGGCTGTCGCGAATCTTCTCCAACAAGGTGATCCGCCGCTATCCGGCCTTCGCCGACTTCCATGGCATGGAAGAGTGCATCGATCAGATCGTGTCCTACTTCCGCCACGCCTCCCAGGGCCTGGAAGAGAAGAAACAGATTCTCTATCTGCTCGGCCCGGTGGGGGGCGGCAAGTCGTCACTGGCAGAAAAACTCAAGCAGCTGATGGAGAAGGTGCCCTTCTATGCGATCAAGGGTTCGCCCGTGTTCGAATCGCCGCTGGGCCTGTTCAGCGACAGCGAAGATGGGGCCATTCTCGAAGAGGAGTACGGCATTCCACGGCGCTACCTGAGCACCGCCATATCACCCTGGGCGACCAAACGCCTGCAGGAGTTCGGTGGCGACATCAGCCAGTTCCGTGTGGTCAAGCTCTACCCTTCGATCCTCAACCAGATCGCCATCGCCAAGACCGAACCGGGCGATGAGAACAACCAGGACATTTCATCGCTGGTGGGCAAGGTGGATATCCGCAAGCTGGAGGAGTTCCCGCAGAACGACGCCGATGCCTACAGCTACTCCGGCGCGCTATGCCGAGCCAACCAGGGCCTGATGGAGTTCGTCGAGATGTTCAAGGCGCCGATCAAGGTGCTGCACCCGCTGTTGACCGCCACTCAGGAGGGCAACTACAACAGCACCGAAGGCCTCGGCGGCCTGCCGTTCAGCGGCATCTTGCTGGCCCACTCCAACGAATCCGAATGGCACAGCTTCCGTAACAACAAGAACAACGAAGCCTTTATCGACCGTATCTATATCGTCAAGGTGCCTTATTGCCTGCGCGTCACCGACGAGATCAAGATCTACGACAAGCTGCTGGCCAACAGCTCCCTGGCCAAAGCGCACTGCGCGCCGGATACCCTGAAGATGCTCGCGCAGTTCTCGGTATTGAGCCGCCTGAAGGAACCGGAAAACTCCAACGTCTACTCGAAGATGCGTGTCTACGACGGCGAGAACCTCAAGGACACCGATCCCAAGGCCAAGTCGATCCAGGAATACCGCGACACCGCCGGCGTCGACGAGGGCATGAACGGCCTGTCGACCCGCTTCGCCTTCAAGATCCTGTCCAAGGTGTTCAACTTCGACCCCCACGAGATCGCCGCCAACCCGGTGCACCTGCTCTATGTGCTGGAGCAGCAGATCGAGCAGGAACAGTTCCCCGCCGAGGTTCGCGAGCGCTACCTGCGCTTTATCAAGGAATACCTGGCGCCGCGCTATATCGAGTTTATCGGCAAGGAGATCCTGACCGCCTACCTGGAGTCCTACAGCGAGTACGGGCAGTCCATCTTCGACCGATACGTGCTGTATGCCGACTTCTGGATCCAGGATCAGGAATACCGCGATCCGGAAACCGGCGAAATTCTCAACCGCGTGGCGCTCAACGAAGAGCTGGAAAAAATCGAGAAACCGGCCGGCATCAGCAATCCGAAGGATTTCCGCAACGAGATCGTCAACTTCGTACTGCGGGCCCGGGCCAACAACAATGGCAAGAACCCGACCTGGCTCAGCTACGAGAAGCTGCGCGTGGTGATCGAGAAGAAGATGTTCTCCAACACCGAAGACCTGCTGCCGGTCATCAGCTTCAACGCCAAGGCGAGCAAGGAGGATCAGCAGAAGCACAACGACTTTGTCACTCGCATGGTCGAACGCGGCTACACCGACAAGCAGGTGCGCCTGCTCTCCGAGTGGTATCTGCGGGTTCGTAAATCGCAATAAAGCGGCCTGATGCGACAGGCCGCCAAGCCCGGCAGAGCACGCCAAATACGGCTCTGCTGCAGCTTGCGCCTGATGTCTGCAGCGCACGGAGGGCAGTGATGAGCCATGTGATCGATCGACGCCTGAATGGCAAGAACAAGAGCACAGTCAACCGTCAGCGTTTCTTGCGGCGCTACCGTGACCATATCAAGAAGGCCGTCGAGGAAGCGGTCAGCCGGCGCTCCATCACCGATATGGAGCATGGCGAACAGATCAGCATTCCCGGCCGCGATATCGACGAGCCCCTGTTGCACCATGGCCGCGGTGGCAGACAGACCACAGTGCATCCAGGCAACAAGGAATTCACCGCCGGCGAGCGCATCGCCCGCCCCCCAAGTGGAGGCAGCGGCCAGGGCACGGGCAAGGCCAGCAATACCGGCGAAGGCATGGACGAGTTCGTCTTTCAGATCACCCAGGAAGAATTCCTCGACTTTATGTTCGAGGACCTGGAACTGCCCAACCTGGTGAAACGCCACCTGACCGGCAGCGACACCTTCAAGCATGTGCGCGCCGGCATCAGCAATGAAGGCAACCCCTCGCGCATCAACATAGTGCGCACCCTGCGCTCGGCCCATGCGCGGCGCATCGCCCTGTCCGGCAGTAGCCGGGCCAAATTGAAGCTGGCGCTGGCTGAACTGGAGCGCCTGCGCCTGGAAGAACCGGACAACTTCGGCGACATCCAGCAAGCCGAAGAGGAGATCAGCAAACTGCGCGCGCGGATCAAGCGCGTGCCCTTCCTCGACACCTTCGACCTCAAGTACAACCTGCTGGTCAAGCAGCCCAACCCCAGCTCGAAAGCCGTGATGTTCTGCCTGATGGACGTGTCCGGCTCCATGACCCAGTCGACCAAGGACATCGCCAAGCGTTTCTTTATCCTGCTGTACCTGTTCCTCAAGCGGAACTACGAGAAGATCGAGGTGGTGTTTATCCGCCACCATACGAGCGCGAAAGAAGTCGACGAGGAGGAGATTTTCGACTCCCGGGAAACCGGCGGCACCATAGTCTCCAGCGCGCTCAAGCTGATGCAGGAGGTCATGGCCGCGCGCTACCCGATCAACGAGTGGAATATCTACGCCGCCCAGGCGTCGGATGGCGACAACTGGAATGATGACTCGCCGATCTGCAGGGATATATTGATCAAACAGATCATGCCGTTCGTGCAGTACTTCACCTACGTCGAGATCACCCCGCGCGAGCACCAGGCGCTGTGGTTCGAGTACGAGCAGGTCTGCGAGGCGTTCACCGATACCTTCGCCCAGCAGCAGCTTGTTTCTGCAGGTGATATCTACCCAGTATTCCGCGAACTGTTCCAGCGGAGGCTCGCAACATGACGGCTTATGACAGCAAGGCCCGCGAGAAGAAACGCCAGCCGATTTCCACCGGCTCGGAGTGGACCTTCGAGCTGATCCAGGCCTACGACCGCGAAATCGGCCGGATCGCCGAGCGCTATGCGCTGGACACCTATCCCATTCAGATCGAGGTGATCACCGCCGAACAGATGATGGACGCCTACGCCTCGGTCGGCATGCCCCTGGGCTATCACCACTGGTCCTATGGCAAGCACTTCCTCAGCACCGAGAAAGGCTACAGGCGCGGCCAGATGGGCCTGGCCTACGAGATAGTGATCAACTCAGACCCCTGCATCGCCTACCTGATGGAAGAGAACACCATGTGCATGCAGGCGCTGGTGATCGCCCACGCCTGCTACGGCCACAACAGTTTCTTCAAGGGCAACTACCTGTTCCGCACCTGGACCGATGCCAGCTCGATCATCGATTACCTGGTGTTTGCCAAGCAGTACATCATGCAATGCGAGGAACGCCACGGCATCGACGCGGTGGAGGACCTGCTGGACTCCTGTCATGCGCTGATGAACTATGGCGTGGACCGCTACAAGCGGCCCTACCCGATCTCCGCCGAAGAGGAGCGGCGGCGCATGAAGGATCGTGAAGAGCACCTGCAAAAGCAGATCAACGACCTCTGGCGCACCATTCCGAAAAGCGCCCGCAAGGGTGGCGACAAGGACAACAAGCGCTTCCCCGCCGAGCCCCAGGAAAACATCCTGTACTTCCTGGAAAAACACGCGCCTCTGCTGGAGCCCTGGCAGCGCGAGGTGATCCGCATCGTGCGCAAGATCGCCCAGTACTTCTACCCGCAGCGCCAGACCCAGGTGATGAACGAGGGCTGGGCCTGCTTCTGGCATTACACCCTGATGAACGACCTGTACGACGAGGGCCTGGTCACCGACGGTTTTATGATCGAGTTCCTCCAGTCGCACACCAGCGTGATCTACCAACCGCCGTTCGACAGCCCCTACTACAGCGGCATCAACCCCTACACCCTGGGTTTTGCCATGTACCGCGATATCCGCCGCATCTGCGAGGAGCCCACCGAGGAAGACCGCCGCTGGTTCCCCGAGATTGCCGGCAGCGACTGGCTGACGACGCTCAAGTTCGCCATGAACAGCTTCAAGGACGAGAGTTTTATCCTGCAGTACCTGTCACCCAAGGTGATCCGCGACCTCAAGCTGTTCAGCATCCTCGATGACGACCAGAAGGACGAACTGCTGGTGCCGGCCATTCACGACGAGCCGGGCTACCAGAGCATCCGCGAAACCCTGGCGGCGCAATACAACCTGGGCAACCGCGAGCCAAACGTACAGATCTGGAGTATCGATCGCCGTGGCGATCGCTCGCTGACCCTGCGCCACCAGCAACACGACCGCAAACCCCTGGGCAACTCCACCGACGAAGTGCTCAAGCACCTGCATCGCCTCTGGGGGTTCGATATCCACCTGCAAACCCTGCAGGGCGATCAGCTGATCAGCACCCAGCACGTGCCACCGAAGAATGAGCAGGAACATGACAGCGAGTACCCACGACTCGATCTGATCATTCCACCCATTTGATCGGTTGCGCCCCATGTTCAGGCTCACCAGCATGCGCAGCAGACTCCCGGAGAATGCTGCGATGCGCCTATTTATCGTTCTGCTGCTCTGCCTCGCACTGGCCACCTGCAGCAGCCAATTACCCCGCGTCCAGGTGCTCAGTCCGGCGCATGCCGAACTAACAGGGCGCGGCAGTTTCCAGCTGATGGCCGCCGAGCAGGCGGTCAACGGCGACCTGCCCTTTGCCAAACGCTACCAACAACTCAAGCAGCTGCTGCGCCAGGGCCTGAGCCAGCGCGGCTACCAGGCCGGTCCGCAGGCGGAGATCCAGGTGTATTACTGGCTGGCCGTGCAGGACCAGCCCCTGGAATTCAAGGTCGATGCCGCACCACCCTCGCCGCTCGGCCCCTACCAGGCCATCCACCGCCTGCGCGATAGCACCGGCACCCTGCGGTTGCGCCTCACCACGCCCGAGCAACAGGTGCTCTGGGAGGGCCTGGCCAGCACCGGCCTCAGCCCAGAACGGGACAGCGCCGAACTGCTCGAACGAGCCACCCAGGCCCTACTGCAGCAAATCCCCGCTGCCACCCGTTAACGCACTCGCCATGGCCGCTCACGGCACCCAGCCGTTATGCTGTAGGGCTACGGAGGAGCAGGCATGCAGATTTATAAAGTGGGCGGCGCGGTGCGAGACCGCCTGTTGGGCCGCGCGATCAGCGAGATCGACTGGCTGGTGGTCGGCGCAAGTGCCGAGCAGATGCTGGCCCTGGGGTATCGCCCGGTGGGCGCCGACTTCCCGGTGTTCTTGCACCCGCAGACCAGCGAGGAATACGCCCTGGCCCGCACCGAGCGCAAGAGCGGGCGCGGCTATGGCGGCTTCACCTTCTTCGCCAGCCCGGATGTGACCCTGGAAGAGGACCTGATCCGCCGCGACCTCACGGTCAACGCCATGGCCGAAGATGAGCAGGGCCAGTTGTTCGACCCCTATGGCGGCCAGCGCGACCTCGCAGCCAAGCTGCTGCGGCATGTCTCCCCGGCATTCGCCGAAGACCCACTGCGGGTGCTGCGCGTCGCCCGCTTTGCCGCCCGTTATGCACCCCTGGGCTTTAGAGTCGCCGCGGAAACTCTGGCGCTGATGCGCCAGCTGAGCGAGTCCGGCGAACTGAGCGCGCTGACGCCCGAGCGCAGCTGGAAGGAAATCTCCCGCGCCCTGATGGAGCCGCGCCCGGAGGTGTTTATCCAGGTACTACGCGAGTGTGGCGCGCTCAAGGCCCTGCTGCCGGAGGTCGACGCGCTGTTCGGCGTGCCGCAGCCGCCGGCCCATCACCCGGAAATCGACACCGGCGTGCACGTGCTCAGCGTGTTGCGCCAATGCGCCGAGCACCAGCAGCCGCTGACGGTGCGCTGGGCCTGCCTGCTGCACGATGTCGGCAAGGGCCTGACGCCGCCAGCCGAGTGGCCGCGGCATAGCGGTCACGAACAGCTCGGCCTGCACTTGATCGAGGCGATCAATCAACGCTGCAAGGCCCCCAAAGACTGCCAGGAACTGGCCCTGCAGGTTGGCGCAATGCATACCCACGGTCATCGCGCCCTGGAGCTGAAGGCCTCGACCCTGCTGGAGCTGCTGCAGGGCTTCGATGTATTCCGCCGCCCGCAGCGCTTCGAAGAGTTTATCGCCGCCTGCGAGATGGACGCCCGCGGCCGCCTCGGTCTGGAGCAGCGCGACTATCCGCAAGCCGATTACCTGCGTGGCGCCATGCAGGCGGCCCGCGCAGTGGCGGTGCAACCGCTGCTGGAGCAAGGTTTTACAGGTCCACAGCTGGGCGAAGCGCTAAGGCTTGCGCGCTTAAACGCGCTTAAGGCCTACAAGAAGACGATGGGGACCTAGGGTGAACATGGCGCAGCCTTGTCCACCACCCGCGAACTAACCGGCGGACAAGCCGCGCAGCGGCATGTCCGCCCTACGCCTGCGCCGGGAAGGCCTGGATCAGCTCGGCAGGCGTCAACTCGCTACCTCGCCACTGGAACGCCACCGGCCACAGCTGCTGCTGGATCTGCGCCGCCTGCCACAGCTCGGCAAAACTACGCCGCTCGCCCGGATGCAGCCTATCGGGCACCAACTGCGCCAGCGGCCAGAGCACGAAGGCGTTCTTGAGGATTTCCGCGCGCGGCAGGATCAGGCCATCGAAGTTACCGACCAGATCGCCATACAGCAGCACGTCGATATCCAGCGGCAGGCCCTTGCGCTCCGGCGCATAGCGGCCGTTGTCCGCCTCGATAAATTTCAACCGACGATCCAGCTCACCCAACGGTAGCTCGCTGTAGCCCGCCACCACCAAGTTGAAGAAGGGCCCGCTCTTGATGCCCACCGCCTGGCTTTCGAATACCGGCGAGCAGCGCATCTCGCTCAGCCAGCCGGACAGTGCCTCAAGCCCCGCACGCAGATGAGCTTCGCGCTCGATATTGCTGCCCAGGCCCAGCAGAACGGGAGTTAGCGACATCCGCGCTCGATCTCCACACCCACCCCGCCGCTGGCGGCCGGCACAGCACCCGGCTTGGTCAGCTTCAGGCGCACCCAGGGAATCTGGAACTCGCTCATCAACAACTCAACCAGACGCTCGGCAAAGGTTTCCACCAGGAGGAACTGCGACTCGCTGGCGAAGCTCTGGATACGCAGGGACACACTGGCGTAATCCAGCGCCTTGCTCAGGTCATCGCCAGCCGCCGCCGGGCGATTGTCCCAGCCCAGGTATAGATCCAGGCGCAAACACTGACGAATGCTGCGTTCCCAGTCATAGGCGCCGATTACCGTGTCGACTTCCAGGCCTTCGATAAAAACTGTGTCCAAGCACGCTCTCCGCGGCACGACAATACTGGCGCACCTAGTTAGAATCGGGACTCCCTCGCCCCGGAATGGATACCATGTTTTGGCTGTTGACGATCCTCGCCTACCTGCTCGGCTCGCTGTCCTTCGCCATACTGCTCAGCCGTCTGGCCGGCGGACCGGACCCGCGCGCCAGTGGCTCGGGCAATCCCGGCGCCACCAATATGCTGCGGGTGGCCGGCAAACGCCTGGCCATCCTCACCCTGCTCGGCGATCTGCTCAAAGGCTTATTGCCCGTGCTGATCGCCGACCTGCTCGGCTTTAGCCTGCAACAGCAAGCCTGGATAGGCCTGGCGGCCATCATCGGCCACCTCTACCCGGTGTATTTTCGTTTCCGCGGCGGCAAGGGCGTCGCCACTGCCGCCGGCATGCTGCTGGGGCTGTACCCGCCAGCGGCCCTGCTGGCCATTGCCGCCTGGCTGCTGACCTTCGTGCTGACCCGCGTCAGCTCGCTGGCGGCGCTGATCGCCACGCCCCTGACCCTGCCCCTGCTGGCCTGGCAACAGCCGGCGGCACTGCTGCCGGTGAGCGCACTCTGCGGCCTGATCGTCTGGCGCCACCGGCGCAATTTACGCGATCTGCTGGCCGGCCGTGAGCGGCATTTCTAAATCGACAGCGTGAATCTGGCTCACCCAGCCGGCGCAAGCAGGGCCGTTACAGTGCCGGCAATTGCTCCATCGGCCAACGGGCCTGCACCTTGATGCTCAAATCCTCATGCTGCCCAGCCAGCAGCCGTTGGCAGCCGGCGTAGGCGATCATCGCGCCGTTATCGGTGCAAAAGGCCGGGCGCGCATAGAACACCTGGCCTTTCAATTCGCCGAGCATCTGCTCCAGGGACTGGCGCAGCGCCTGGTTGGCGCTGACGCCACCGGCGATCACCAGGCTGTTCAGGCCGGTCTGCTTGAGGGCGCGGCGGCATTTGATGGTCAGCGTCTCGACCACGGCCTGCTGGAAGGCCAGGGCGATATCGCAGCGCGTCTGCTCGGACTCATCACCGGCGGCGCGGCACTGCTGCCAGGTATTCAGGGTAAAGGTTTTCAAACCGCTGAAACTGAACTCAAGGCCCGGCCGGTCGGTCATCGGCCGCGGGAACTTGAAGCGCCCTGCCGTGCCGCTTTGCGCCAGGCGGGCGATCTCAGGCCCACCCGGGTAAGGCAGGCCCATCAGCTTGGCGGTCTTGTCGAACGCCTCGCCGGCGGCATCATCGAGGGACTCACCGAGCAATTGGTAACGCCCGATTCCATCGACGCGAACCAACTGGGTATGGCCGCCGGACACCAACAAAGCGACGAACGGAAAAGCCGGTGGTTGTTCCTCCAGCATGGGCGCCAACAAGTGGCCTTCCATATGGTGCACACCGAGCGCCGGGATATCCCAGGCAAAGGCCAGCGCCTGGGCGCAGGAGGCGCCCACCAGCAAGGCACCGACCAGGCCGGGACCCGCGGTATAGGCAATCGCATCGATGTCGCTGGCGACGCACCCAGCCTCGGCCAACACCTGGCGGATCAACGGCAGCATGCGTTTGACGTGATCGCGCGAGGCCAGCTCAGGCACCACACCGCCATACACACGGTGCAGGTCGATCTGGCTGAACAGCGCGTCGGCCAGCAGGCCGCGCTCACTGTCATAGAGCGCGACACCGGTTTCGTCGCAGGAGGTTTCCAATCCCAGAACCAGCATGGGCAAGGCCTTGATATCGAGGGGCTAAACGTCAGAAGGCGCGCATGATAATAGGCCCCGGCGCGAACCGACCAGCGCTTTTCGATCAGAGGCTTTGCATTCCTGGCGATCAGGCGGTAACATCCGCAACCCTTAAAAACCTACGTTCTCCAGCGCCATTTGCCAGGAGCAACGTTACCCACCGGTAATAAAGAAGGTACGCCCTGGATGCCAGCCGTCAAAGTTAAAGAGAACGAACCCTTCGACGTAGCTCTGCGTCGTTTCAAGCGCTCCTGCGAAAAAGCCGGTGTTCTGGCTGAAGTTCGCAGCCGTGAATTCTACGAAAAGCCGACTTCCGAGCGTAAGCGCAAAGCAGCAGCAGCTGTTAAGCGTCACGCCAAGAAAGTGCAGCGCGAACAGCGTCGCAGCGTTCGCCTGTACTAATACGTACAAGCGCAACGCCTGAATGCTCGGCTTCGGCCGGGCTTCGCTTTTAGACTCCGCGCCACCCACGGGTGACGATCGGAGTCTTTTAGTTTCTGCCCGTACCTATTCTGTCGCCTTGCACGACAGCATCCTGAGTGCCTATGGCCGGCCTGATCCCACAATCGTTTATCGATGATCTGCTCAACCGCACCGACATCGTCGACGTGGTCGCCTCGCGCATCCAGCTGAAAAAAGCCGGCAAGAACTACACCGCCTGCTGCCCCTTCCATAAAGAAAAGACCCCCTCGTTCAGCGTCAGCCCGGACAAACAGTTCTATTACTGCTTTGGCTGTGGCGCCGGCGGCAACGCCCTGGGCTTTGTCATGGACCACGACCAACTGGACTTCCCCCAGGCGATCGAGGACCTGGCCAAGCGCGCCGGCATGGAAGTGCCGCGCGAGGAAGGCGGACGCCACAGCAAGCCACGCCAGCCCACCGACTCACCGCTCTACCCACTGCTGACCGCTGCCACCGAATTTTACAAACAGGCGCTGAAAAGCCACCCACAGCGCAAAGCCGCGGTGGATTACCTGAAAGGCCGCGGCCTGTCCGGGGAAATCGCCCGTGATTTCAGCATGGGCTTCGCCCCGCCCGGATGGGACAATCTACTCAAGCACCTGGCCAGCGACAGCCTGCAACAGAAGGCGATGATCGACGCCGGCCTGCTGGTGGAAAATGCCGAGAGCGGCAAACGCTACGACCGCTTCCGCGACCGCATCATGTTCCCCATCCGCGACAGCCGCGGCCGGGTGATCGCCTTCGGCGGCCGAGTACTGGGCGACGAGAAGCCCAAGTACCTGAACTCCCCGGAAACCCCGGTATTCCACAAGGGCCAGGAACTCTACGGTCTGTTCGAGGCACGCAAACACAACCGCGACCTCGACGAGATCATGGTGGTCGAAGGCTATATGGACGTCATCGCCCTGGCCCAGCAGGGCCTGCGCAACGCCGTCGCCACCCTCGGCACCGCCACCAGCGAAGAACACCTCAAGCGCCTGTTTCGCATAGTGCCCAGCGTATTGTTCTGCTTCGACGGTGACACCGCCGGCCGCAACGCCGCCTGGCGCGCCCTGGAAGCCACCCTGCCGAGCCTGCAGGACGGCCGCCGCGCACGCTTCCTGTTTCTGCCCGACGGCGAAGACCCGGACACATTGGTGCGCAGCGAAGGCACCGACGCCTTCCGCGCCCGCATCAACCAGCACGCGCAACCGCTGGCCGACTATTTCTTCCAGCAACTCAGCGAAGAAGCCGACCCGCGCTCACTGGAGGGCAAGGCCCACCTGATGACCCTGGCCGCGCCGCTGATCGACAAGATTCCCGGCAACAACCTGCGCACCCTGATGCGCCAGCGCCTGAGCGAGATCACCGGCCTGTCCGGCGCAGCCCTCAGCCAGATGACGCCTGCCACTCGCAGCAACCCTGCCAGCCCCAGCTCGGCACCCAGCGGCTATCCGGACTATGCTGAGATCCCCGACAGTGCCTATTACGACGTCGAGCCGAGCCGCAACGAATACGAAAACCCCAGCCCGGCGCCAGAATTCGAGCGCAACAAGGGCAAAAGCAACTGGAAGAAGGACGGCGGTAAGTGGAGCAAGAAGGGCCAGGGCGACTTCAGCCCACGCGCGCCACGCACCGCCGTCAGCGTCGAATCGCCGCACCTGAGCGCCTTGCGCACCCTGCTGCATCATCCAGAGCTGGCGCAAAAAGTCGAAGACGTTAGCCACTTCGCGGCCGAAGACGACACTTACGCCCAGCTGCTGGTCGCCCTGCTCGGCGCCCTGCAGAAGAGCCCAAAACTGCGTTCCCTGCAGCTGATCGCGCGCTGGCACGGCACCGAACAAGGCCGTCTACTGCGAGCCCTGGCGGAAAAGGAATGGCTGATTTCAGCCGACAACCTTGAACAACAGTTTTTCGACACTATAACTAGATTAATAGCCCGCCAACGTGAGCGCAGTCTGGAACATTTGCTGCGCAAAGCCCGTCAAAGCGAGTTGAGTGCAGAAGAGAAAGACCAGCTGCGCAGCTTGCTGAGCCGTAATGCATTACCGGTAATCCCGAGCCCAACTGGCGCTTAGGGGTGTTACTCAGGTATAATCCGCGGCTTGTTTTTTGCCCGCCAAGACCTTCAGTGGATAGGGTGTTATGTCCGGAAAAGCGCAACAGCAGTCTCGTTTGAAAGAATTGATCAGCCGCGGTCGTGAGCAGGGTTACCTGACTTACGCGGAGGTCAATGACCACCTGCCGGAGGATATTTCCGACCCGGAACAGGTGGAAGATATCATCCGCATGATCAACGACATGGGGATCAACGTATTCGAGAGTGCTCCGGATGCGGACGCCCTGTTGTTGGCGGAAGCCGACACCGACGAAGCAGCCGCCGAAGAAGCCGCTGCCGCACTCGCGGCCGTTGAAACTGATATCGGTCGCACCACCGACCCAGTACGCATGTATATGCGTGAAATGGGCACGGTGGAATTGCTTACCCGCGAAGGCGAGATCGAAATCGCCAAACGCATAGAGGAAGGCATCCGCGAAGTCATGGGGGCTATTGCCCATTTCCCTGGCACAGTCGACAGCATTCTGGCCGAATACAACCGCGTCACCACCGATGGTGGTCGCCTGGTTGAAGTCCTCAGCGGCTATATCGACCCGGATGACGGCATCGTGCCGGCTGAGGCGGCCGCGCCTGTTCCAGTCAAAGACGGCGAAGCCGCCGAAGAAACTGACGAAGAAGAAGCCGAAGCCAGCGACGACGAGGAAGAAGAAGGCGACGGCGGTCCGGACCCTGAAGAGGCCCTGCGCCGCTTCACCGCGATTGGCGACGCCCTCGAACTGGCCAAGAAAGCCCTGAAAAAGCACGGCCGCAGCAGTAAGCAAGGCATTGCCGCGCTGAAAGAAATGGCCGAGCTGTTTATGCCGATCAAGCTGGTACCCAAGCAGTACGACGCCCTCGTGGTGCGTGTACGCAGTTCCCTGGAGCGCCTGCGCGCCCAGGAACGCGCCATCATGCAGCTGTGCGTACGTGATGCGCGGATGCCGCGCGCCGATTTCCTGCGCCTGTTCCCAGGCAATGAAATCGACGTTGAGTGGTCCGCTGGCCTGGCCAAAGGCAAAGCCAAGTACGCCGAAGCCATCGGCACACTGCAGACCGACATCCAGCGCTGCCAGCAGAAGCTGTCTGCCCTGGAAGCCGAGTGCGAGCTGACCCTGGCCGAAATCAAGGACATCAACCGCCGCATGTCGATCGGCGAGGCCAAGGCCCGCCGTGCGAAGAAAGAGATGGTTGAAGCGAACTTGCGCCTGGTGATCTCCATCGCCAAGAAGTACACCAACCGCGGCCTGCAGTTCCTCGACCTGATCCAGGAAGGCAACATCGGCCTGATGAAGGCGGTGGACAAGTTCGAATACCGTCGCGGCTACAAGTTCTCGACCTACGCCACCTGGTGGATTCGCCAGGCGATCACCCGTTCGATCGCCGACCAGGCGCGCACCATCCGTATCCCGGTGCACATGATCGAGACGATCAACAAGCTCAACCGTATCTCGCGGCAGATGCTGCAGGAGATGGGTCGCGAACCGACCCCGGAGGAGCTGGGCGAACGCATGGAAATGCCCGAGGACAAGATCCGCAAGGTGTTGAAGATCGCCAAAGAACCGATCTCCATGGAAACCCCGATCGGCGACGACGAAGATTCGCACCTGGGCGACTTCATCGAGGACTCCACCATGCAATCGCCGATCGACGTGGCGACCGTGGAAAGCCTCAAGGAAGCCACCCGCGAAGTGCTCTCCGGCCTCACTGCCCGTGAAGCCAAGGTACTGCGCATGCGCTTCGGCATCGACATGAATACCGACCACACCCTCGAGGAAGTCGGTAAACAGTTCGATGTCACCCGCGAGCGTATCCGTCAGATCGAAGCCAAGGCGCTGCGCAAGCTGCGCCACCCGACGAGAAGCGAGCACCTGCGCTCCTTCCTCGACGAGTAACACCAGAACCCCCGGCCAAAACCGGGGGTTTTGCGTTACAACCGCGCTATCCAGCCCCCACTCCCGGGTCTACACTGCCGGGTGTCGTCCACCCAAACGAGCCCGCCCATGCAGCGAGTTTCGGCCACTCTCCTGTTGTGTCTGGTCATCTGGGCCACGCCTGCCGCCAGCCTGAGCCTAACCCCCGAAGAACAAGCCTGGCTCGCCGCCAACCCCGAGCTGCGCCTTGGCATTGACGGCGCCTGGCCCCCTTTTGAATTCCGCGACGAGCAGGGCCACCACCAAGGCCTCTCCGCCGACTACGTGCGCCTGCTCGAAAAGCGCCTGAAGATCGAACTACGCCCCGCTCCGCCCAGCAGCTGGAGCGCGGTCATGGCCCAGGCCAAGGCTGGCCAGGTGCAGCTCCTGCCTGGAGTGATGGCGACCCCCGCACGCCAGCAGTACCTGACCTTCACCCGCCCCTACCTCGACTTCCCCATCGTCATCCTGACCCATGCCGAAGGTCCGCAGCCGCGCACCATGCGCGAGCTCGATGGGCTCAAAGTCGCAGTCGTGCAGGACTATGCGCCCCACGAGCTGCTGCGTCAGTTGCACCCGAACATCCAACTCTGGCCGCGCCCCAGTGTCGCCGCCGCGCTGCAGGCCCTGGCCACCGGCGAAGCCGACGCCATGGTCGGCGACCTCGCCTCAAGCGTCTGGACCCTGCGCCAACTCAAGCTCGAGGGGCTGTATATCAATGGCGAAACCCCTTACCGCTACCAGCTGGCCATGGCCGTGCCCAAGGACCAGGCGATCCTCGCCGGGATTATCGACAAGGTCTTCGCCGAGCTCAGCCCCGCGCAAATGGCGGCCATGCAGGAGCATTGGGTCGGCGACCTGATCGATCGACGGCCCTTCTGGCGCAGCCTGATCCTGTTCGGCCTGCCCGGCCTAATGATCGCCTTGCTGATCATTGCCAGCATCCTGCGCATCAACCGCCGCCTGCGCAGCGAGATGCACAACCGCGCCCTGCTCGAAACCGAGTTGCGCAACCGCGAGCAGCATTACCGCGGCCTGGTGGAAAGCCTCAATGCGGTCGCCTGGCAAAAACGCCAAAGCGACTACTGCTTCACCTATGTCGCCCCGCAGGCCGAGAAACTGCTCGGTTATCCGCTGCAGAACTGGCTACAGCCCGATTTCTTCGAACGCGCCCTGCACCCCGACGATCGCTGCCAGACCCTCGACTATTTCCGCGCGCAAACCCAGGCCGGACTCGACCACAGCCTGGACTACCGGCTGCTCGCCGCCGACGGCCGGGTGGTCTGGGTGCGCGATATAGTCACCCTGATGCCCGATGCGCAGACGCCTTACCTGCGCGGCCTGCTGATCGACATCACCGAAGCCAAACAGACCGAGCAAGCCCTGGCCCTGTCCGAGCAGAAGTTCGCCTCGGTGTTCCATAACTGCCCCGACATCATCGCCCTGATCCACATCGAGGACGGCCGCCTGGTCGCCGTCAACGCCACCTTCGAGCAGCAATTCGGCTTCGCCTCGACCGAGGCCATCGGCCGCACCGGTACGGAGCTGGGCTTATGGACGGAGCCGGGACTCGGCCCGCGCATCCTGCAACGGCTGCGCGAAGGTAACGCGCACAATATCGAAACCACCTTCCGCCGGCGCGACGGCAGCCAGTTCACCGGCCTGATCTCCGCCCAGAAGATCGCCTTCGATAACGCCGCCAATCTGGTGGTGGTGGTACGCGACATCAGCGAACTGAAAGACACCCAACAGCGCCTGCAGCTGTCGGAAACCAAGTTCGCCAAGGCCTTCCACGCCTCCCCCGATGGCCTGCTGATCACCCGCCTGCGCGACGGTCTAGTGCTGGACGTCAACGAAGGTTTCAGCCGCATCACCGGCTACAGCGCCAGCGAGGCCGCGGAATACTCGACCCTAGAGCTGGGCATCTGGGCCCACCCCGAAGAGCGCGAACAGATGGTGGCCCAGGTACGCGAGAAGGGCTTCGTGCGCGAATTCTGCACCAGCATCCGTACCAAGCATG
Organism: Pseudomonas sp.; assembly: GCF_030696055.1. Classification (GTDB taxonomy): domain Bacteria; phylum Pseudomonadota; class Gammaproteobacteria; order Pseudomonadales; family Pseudomonadaceae; genus Aquipseudomonas. The sequence goes on from NZ_JAUYNP010000213.1 coordinate 16,371, forward strand.
GCGCCCTGCGCACCTGCGAACTGTCGGTACAGCCGATCCCCATTGGAGGCGAAACCTGCATGCTGAGCATCGCCCGCGACATTACTGAACGGGTGCAGATGCAAGAACGCCTGCAACAGGCCGCCACCGTCTTCGAAAGCACGGCCGAAGGCGTGATGATCACCAACCTGGAACAGCGCATCACCGCGGTCAACCGTGCCTTCAGTCAGATCACCGGCTACAGCGAGGCGGAAGCCCTCGGCCAGTCGCCGCGCCTGCTCGCCTCGGGCAACCACGACAGCGCCTTCTACGCCGCCATGTGGCATAACCTCACGGCGTCCGGCCATTGGCAGGGCGAGATCTGGAACAAGCGCAAGAATGGCGAGCTCTACCCCGAATGGCTGACCATCAGTGCGGTACGCGATAAGAACGACGACATCAGCCACTTTGTCGGCGTCTTCGCCGACATCAGCTCACTCAAGCACGCCCAGGCCAGGCTCGATCACCAGGCGCACCACGACCCGTTGACCGGCCTGCCCAACCGCATGCTGTTCGAAGCGCGCCTGCGCGCCGCGCTCGAGGATGCACAAACCGACCAACGCCTAGGCGCCGTGTTGTTTATCGACCTGGACCGCTTCAAGCACATCAACGACAGCCTGGGTCATCCGGTCGGCGACCAGCTGCTGAAAAGCATCGCCGAACGCCTCAAGACGCATTTACGCGATATCGACACAGTGGCCCGCCTGGGCGGCGACGAATTCATCATCCTGCTGCCCGGCCTGCAACACGCCAGCGACGCCGAACGGGTCGCGCACAAATTGCTCGACTGCTTCAACCAACCCTTCGAAGTCGACGAACAGGAGCTGTTTATCAGCGCCAGTATCGGCATCAGCCGCTACCCGGAAGACGGTGAAGACGTCGCCACCCTGGTGAAAAATGCCGACGCCGCCATGTACCGCTCCAAGGCGCGCGGGCGCAACCGGGTCGAACTCTATACCCGTGACCTGACCTTCCAGGCCACCGAGCGCATGGCCCTGGAGCGCGAACTGCGCCGCGCCCTGGAACGCAACGAACTGCAGCTGTATTACCAACCCAAACTCAGCCTGGCCAGCCAGCGTCTGGTCGGTGCGGAAGCCCTGCTGCGCTGGCACCACCCACTATTCGGGGAAATTCCGCCGGACCGCTTTATTCCGCTGGCCGAAGAAACCGGCCTGATCATCAGCCTCGGCGACTGGGTGCTGGAGCAGACCTGCCGGCAAATGCAGCAATGGCAGAGTCAGCACGCCCCCTTCGGGCCGATCTCCGTCAACCTGACCGGGGTCCAGCTGCGTCAGCCAAGTCTGCTCGCGCGCATCGCCAGCCTGCTAGAACAACACGGCCTGGCACCCGGCCTGCTGCAGCTGGAGATCACCGAAAGCTTCATCATGAACCAGGCCAAAGACGCCCTAAAACTGCTCCATCAGCTGAAGAATCTCGGCGTGCAGTTGGCCATCGATGATTTCGGCACCGGCTACTCCTCGCTCAGCTACCTCAAGCGCCTGCCGGTAGACACCCTGAAAATCGACCAATCCTTCGTTCGCGGCCTGCCCAATGACCCCAACGACGTCGCCATCGCCCGCGCCATCATTGCCCTGGGCCGCAGCATGCAACTCACAGTGATAGCCGAAGGCGTGGAAACCAAAGCCCAGGAACTGTTCCTCGCCGCCGAAGGGTGCGAGCAGATCCAGGGTTTCGTAGTCAGCCGCGCCATCCAAGCCGACGCCTTCGCACAAAACTTCCTCGAACCACGCCATTCGCTTGGCACTGCCGAGAAGGCACCGGTATAATCCGCCGGCTTCTGAGGGCCCATAGCTCAGTTGGTTAGAGCAGAGGACTCATAATCCTTTGGTCCACGGTTCGAGTCCGTGTGGGCCCACCACCTTCAAAGCCGCGCATTGCGCGGCTTTTTCATGTCTAGTGCAATGCCTGTCGACAACGAGCAAAGAAAAAGGCAGGCAATGCCCTAATGCCGGTCAGTTAAGACGCAAAACACTTGACGGCCGGTAGAGTGAAATAAAAATCCGATGCATTCCCAAGCATCGGGTTTTTTGTTACTGACCAGCAAGGATCAGCTCGGAAAATGGACAGCGGCAATCGCCAGAATTTGCTGCTCGGTCATCGGCGGTTTGGCTGCAACCACGCACAGGTCATAGGCCGGGTGCGCCCGCTGGATCGGCACCACTATTTCAAAACCGGCGGCCTGCAAGGTGCCGGTCAGAACCCTCATGGTAAAACCACAGCGATGCGCCATATACAGATTGCCGTTGGCCATCGCCGGCCAGTGAGACGTAGGCCGGGTCGGTCAATTTATCCTCGGCCACCAGGCCAGTGTCGCAGGTGCCCGTCTTGCAAGCCGCCAGCTCCTTGGCGATGGACAAGGCTGCGGGATATTCCGCAGCCTTGATGCCGATGACGCTTTACATGCCGGGAGCACTTCCGTTATCGCTTCAGTACCATGCCCTGGCCGGTCGGCAGCGGGAACACGCGATAGTTATACTGCGCGAACCATGCGTCTTCCGCGATCTTTTGCTCGCGGTAGATGCCGCCCCACTCGTAGTCGTCGAGCACTATCATGCCGCCCGGCACCACCCGCTCGAACAGTGCTTCGAGCACTGCGATTTCAAACTTGGCGCTGTTGAGGTCGATGTGCAGGAAGCTGATCTTTTCCGGCGAGTTGCCAATCAGCGAGTCGGGCAATAGCCCGCGCACCAGGCGCACCTGGTCATAGCCTTCGAAGCGCTTCTGGATTTCTTCGAACATGCCGGTTTGCTGACCAACGAAGGCGTGGCTCTCGACCGGGTTGTAGTCGAAGGTGTCGTAGCCCCAGAAGGTCTTGGTAAAGCCTTCCTTGCCGAAATAGTCGACTATGGTCTTGATGCCGGTGCCGCGATACACGCCGCATTCGACGAAGTCGCCCGGCAGTTGCGCGCAATGGTAGGCGGAACAGGCCAGGATGTAACGGCGCCATGCGATGGCGCGGTCGGCGTCGTTTTGCACATTGCTTTCCCACGCCTTGCGGAAGGCCTCGTCATCGAACAGCGAATTGTTACGGCCCCAGGTAAACAGGTTGTCGCCCAGGTAGGAGCCCGGCACCACCAGCGTCAGGGCCTCGTCCATGATTTCGTAAAACCGCGCCGGGTCGGTCAGCCCCCAGACGGTGCGCGTCATGAAGTTGAGTACGCGGTTTTGCTGTTCCGTGGTTAATGGTACGTGCGCTGGCAACTGCATCGGAGCGGCGGAGGAAGTTGCGCTTGCGGAGTTTGTCATGGTGGGCACCGTAGGGTTTTGCGAGGTTGCGAAGCAGAGCAGCTCGTTCCAGTCGGCCGAGGCGAAGCCGCGGGTCGTACTGTGCTTGTTCTTGGGGCAATAACCAACATGGAGAAAGGTTTTCTCTACTGACCTCTCGCTCAGGCCCCGACCGAGTCGGGAGCAAAGGCTTGATTTTGGGCATTCGCCAGCGGACACCTATAACAGTCACGGTCAAACCAGATCAAACGCACGCTAAGTGAAGAGTCTGGAGCGGTCAAGGGCAAGGTCACGCATCAAAGCCCCCTCAAACATCAGTGCCCATTGGTCTACTCTCCTCGCTACAGACCAAGCAAAGCATTGACGAAAAAAATAGCAGTAGCAGAATGCCATCTACGCCCATTCTTATATAGATGAAGGGAGAGGGCTTTCCCCCTCAATGCTATCGCTAAGAACTTTAAGTACGCAAAACGACAAAGTACCATCAGAAATCTTCTTAAAGTTTCTACATAACTGGACGTAAACCCACAATATCTAGGGCTCTCGCGAAAATCGTGAATGGCTCAACCCTGATGCTGCGGCTCACATGGCTGACAGCGCGGTCAATGACTCTAAGTAGGATGCCAAAATGAGCTGGATTTCTGACCTGACGACCGCGCAAATTGCAGCCTTAAGCACCACCACCATTGCCGGACTTAGCACTGCAGACATTACTTCGCTGAGCACTGCTCAGGTCGCCGCACTGACCACCGCTCAAGTGGCGGTTATCACAACCGCTAATATTGCCGCCTTTTCCACCGTACAGATTCCTGCACTGACTACCGCGCAGGTTGTCGCCCTGACCACCACTCAGGCCGGTGCGATCAAGTCTACCCAAGTCGCCGTTCTTACCACCGCCCAGTTGGTGGCCATGGAGACCGCCGATGTCGCTGCACTGTCCACCACCGCAATTCCGGGCCTAACCACCGCGCAGACCGCCGCCCTCACCACAGCTCAGGTCGCTGCGCTGAAAACCGCGCAGATCAAGGCCCTGGAAACTGCTGACGTAGCCGCGCTGACCACTGACCAAGTAGTCGCCCTGACCACCGCCCAAGCCGCGGCCCTGACCACCGCGCAAGTCGTCGCCCTGACCACCGCCCAGTTCGCTGCCATGCAGACCGCCGACTTCGCCGCGCTGACTACGGCCCAGATCAAGGCCATTCAGACTGCCGACCTGGTAGCCCTGACCACCGACCAGGTGGTGGCCCTGACCACCGCCCAAGCCGGCGCCCTGACCTCGGCGCAACTGGCCGCGCTGACCACCGCGCAGCTAGTGGCCATGCAAACCGCCGACGTCGCCGCACTGTCCAGCGCCGCTATTCCGGGCCTGACCACTGCGCAGACCGCCGCCCTCACCACCGCCCAAGTCGCCGCCCTGACCACCGCCCAGATCAAGGCCGTGGAAACCGCCGATGTGGCGGCGCTGACCACCGCGCAAGTCGTCGCCCTGACCACCGCCCAAGCCGCGGCCCTGACCACCGCGCAAGTCGTGGCCCTGAGCACCGCCCAGGTCGCGGCCATGGAAACCGCCGATCTCGCCGCTCTGACCACCGCGCAGATCGTGGCCCTGCAGACCGTTGACCTGGCCGCATTGACCACCGACCAAATCGTCGCCC
>NZ_JAUYNP010000162.1 GCF_030696055.1 Pseudomonas sp.
CGGCGAGCGCGCGGATCACATTAAGCACTTCTTGTACCATCTCCGGGTCGAGCGCCGAGGTCGGCTCATCGAACAGGATCACTTTAGGCTGCATGGCCAGGGTGCGGGCAATGGCCGCGCGTTGCTGCTGGCCACCGGAAAGCTGGTTGGGGTAGACGTGACGCTTGTCGGCGATGCCGACCTTGGCCAGCAGCGCCTCGGCCCGCTCGATGGCTTCGGCCTTGCTCAGGCCGAGCACGCGGCGCGGCGCCTCGATGATGTTGTCGAGCACGCTCATATGCGGCCACAAATTGAAATTCTGGAAGACGAAGCCGATTTCACTGCGCAGGCGGTTGATCTGCTTGCCGTCGGCGGCGACCAGATCGCCGTTCCGCGCCGGCTTCAGCTTGAGTTCTTCGCCGGCCACTATGATCTGCCCCTGGTGCGGGTTTTCCAGCAGATTGATGCAGCGCAGAAAGGTCGATTTGCCCGAGCCGGATGAGCCGAGGATGGAGATCACATCGCCATCGCGAGCGGTAAGGGAGATGCCCTTGAGCACCTCGAGGTCGCCATAGCGTTTATGCAGGTCGCGAATTTCCAGCGCGGGCGTGGCCTCGGCCATGGGGTGTCCTCTTCTTGTTCGAATGCGCTCAGGCGTTTGCTTGGCCTTCCTGGCGAGGCGGTCAAGCTAGCATAGCGTTTTGCTGACCGCCAAGCCGTTTGGCGCGCATATAAGGCCTGCCGAGTCACGGGTGTCGCCTGGCCGCAGTTGCCTGTCGCGCGGACGCAAGATTGGCCTCAGCGCACATCGTTGAGGTACAGCTCGACCATCCCATCCAGGCGTTCCTTGATCGGTTGCCAGTCCGGCATCACCTGCCCCAGCAAGCGCCAGAAGGCTTCCGAGTGGTTGTGCTCGGCCAGGTGGCAAAGTTCGTGCAGCAATACATAGTCGATGCACTCCGGCGGTGCTTTGACCAGATGCGGGTTAAGCGTCAGGGTGCCGGAATGTGAACAGCTACCCCATTGCGTCTGCATAGTCAGCAGGCGCAAGGGCGGTGGGCTTTTTATCCATGGAGTTTGGGCCAGAAGATTATCCAGGCGGCGGCGGAATTGTTCGCGGGCACGCTCCTTGTACCAGGCAAACAACAGCTCGCGGACTTTCTCCGGCCGGTTCTGGCGCAGGCTGATGCACAGCATGCCGCGCAGCAGTTTGACCTGCTGCGGCGCGCAGGCGTCTTCGCTAACCTTCAGCGGGTAGCGCTTGCCCAGATAGAAGTGGGTTTCGCCGCTGATGTACTGGCGTGGGCGCACATGCAGCAGGCGCTCGCGGATGGGTTGTAGTTGTTCCCAGATCCAGCGCGCACGCTTGTTTACCCCGACGGCGATCTGCTCGGCGCTGGCATCAGCCGGAGCCAGCACCAGCACCTGGCCATCCGGCTGTACCTTGATGGTCAGTTTGCGCGCCGGGCGTGGTAGGTGCTGCACCCGATAGGCAATCGCCTCGCCGCCGTAATGCAGGCTGGCCATCAGGCTTTGCGCGTTCCGGCGCGGACGATCTGCACCACCTGCTCCACCAGCGCCTGCACCTGATCCATACCCAGGCCCAGGGCTTTCAGCGCCATAAAGTACAGCGGCAGCAGTTGCTGGCGTACGGCCGCCTCGATATTCATCGGGTTGATGGAAAACTCCCGCACCGCCTGGCTGACTATGGCGTCGGTCTGTTCCGCCAGCGCCACCCAGTGCGGTGTATCTATGCTCTCGGACGCTACGCGCTGCTCATCCAGCAACAGCTTGAAGGCACCGTAATACGCCTGCACATGGGGGTTGCCGCGTACTGCCTCGGGCAGCTCGTCGAGCTGGCGCTGCTGCAGTTGCTCGCCAAATTCCTTGAACAGCAGAAACTGCTTGAGCGGGTTATCGAACAGCGCATCGGCCTCGGCGATCACCTGACGCAGCAGCTCGGAGAAGCGCTTCTGCGCATAAGGGTCGTCCAGCAACTGGTCGATTTCCTTGGTCACCCGCGTCTGGATGATGTCCTTCTCGTTGCGGGTCTTTTCCTCGCTCCAGTTTTCGGGTTGCTGCGCGCCCATATCGCCCACCACATAAGCGCCCTTGGGCTCCTGCACGCGGATGCCGAGCACATGCTTGTCCATCAGCTTCTTCACTTGCACCGCGTACTCGTCGTAATCCACGGTGTCGCCGCTGGCCTGCTTGAGACGCTGGCGCAGGTTGGAGAGTTGCTTGACCGTCTCCTTGTACTGCCGGCGGGTGCTCTCGCTCACGCTCTTGTCCAGAAAGAACGCCTGCGACTGCAAGGCAATCGCCAGGCAGGCGGCGAACTCGCTGAGCAGCGCGTAGAAGTCGTCACGGGTCTTCTGCCGCGTATCCACCCGCGCGCCGTCCACCTCCTGCAGGTGCGGCAGCAGCACCGCCAGCATCTGTTCGATGTCCTGGGTGTTCTTCACCTCCTTGAAGATTGCCCAAAGCTGCTGGTACAGGCCCGGCAGCTTCTTGTATTCGGTGCTCATCGGGCTGTACAGGCCATCCAGGTCCTCGATGCTGTAACCACCCTGGGTGCGTGTGGCCAGGTCCTGGTACTGGGCGATGGTGATATCCAGTTCGCCGAGAATGCCGCGATAGTCGATCAGCAGGCCGTGCTTCTTGTGCGGATGCAGGCGGTTGACCCGTGCGATGGCTTGGATCAGGTTGTGCTGCTTGAGGTTCTTGTCGATATACAGCACCGCGTTGCGCGGCTCGTCGAAACCGGTCAGCAACTGGTCGATAACGATCAGCAGCTGCGGCCCGTCATCCCGGGCAAAAGCGTCGATCACCCGTTGCTTGTAGACGGTGCCGTCTTCCTTGCCGACATGCTTGTCCCACCAGGCCTGCACCACCGATTTGCTGCTCTCGTCGCTGTCGGTATTGCCTTCGCGGCTGTCCGGGGCGGACATCACCAGCGCCGAGCTGACCTGGCCGATCTCGTCGAGAAAGCCCTTCAGGCGAATCGCCGACACCCGGCTGTCGCAGGCCACCTGGCCTTTCAGGCCGTCCAGCACTGAGCTGCTGAAGTGCTCGCTGATGTCATGGGCGATCAGCTCCAGGCGGCCCAGGGCCTTGTACAGCTCGCCTTTCTTGGCGAATTTCTTCTTCAGGTCGGCCTGCTGCGCCTCGCTCAGGCCCCTGGTGCTGCGCTCGAACCAGCTGTCGATGGCGCGGTCGTTCACATCCAGCTCCAGGCGCCGCTCCTCGTACAGCAGCGGGGTTACCGTGCCGTCTTCCACGGCGCGCTGCATGGTGTAGGCATGCACGATGGGGCCGAACTTGTTCTGGGTCTTCTCGTTCTGCAGCAGCGGTGTGCCGGTAAAGGCGACGAAGGCCGCATTGGGCAGCGCCAGGCGCATCTGTACATGGTTTTCGCCGCCCTGGGAGCGGTGGCCCTCGTCCACCAGCACGATAAAGTTGCTGCTGTCGTTGCGGCATTCCGGCAGCTTGGCCGCCGAATTGAATTTCTGGATCAGGCTGAACATCACCCGCGCCGAACCCTTGCCGATCTGCTGCGCCAGATGGCGGCCGGACTGGCTCAGCGCCTCCTGCTGGTCGCGTTCGGTGAGCACCCCGGCGCTGGCGAAAGTCTTGCTCAGCTGAGCTTCCAGATCGGTGCGGTCGGTGATCACCAGCACCCGGCAATTTTGCAGGTCTGGGTGGAAGATCAGTGCCTTGGAAAGCAGCAGCATGGTGATCGACTTGCCCGAGCCGGTGGTGTGCCAGATCACCCCGCCTTGGCGTGCGCCGCGCACGTCGCGCTGCTGGATGCGCGCAATCAGCGCGCGGATGCCGAACACCTGCTGGTAACGCGCGACTATCTTGCCGTGCTTGTTGTCGCTGTAGGTATAGAAGCGCACCAACTCCAATAGCCGGTCCGGCCGGCACAGGCTGGCCAGCAGCTTGTCCTGCTGGCTGGCGACCAGCCCGCCGGCCAGCCAGCTGCGGTACCAGGCCAGGCTGGCGGCGGGGCGCTGGGCGAAAATCGCCTGCTCTTGGCCTGCGTCCAGAGGGCGATTCTTTAGCTCGGCGAACTCCACCTCGCCGATCTCTTCCTCACGCCAGGCCGCCCAGAACTTCTCGGTGGTGCCCACGGTGCCGTAACGCCCGCCGCTGCCATCGACCACCAGCAGCAGCTGGCTAAAGGCGAACAGCAGGGGGATTTCATCCGCGCGCTGGTTGCGCCGCATCTGCGAGATGCCCTGCTTGATCAGGTCCTTGCCGCCGCCTGCGTCCGGGCGCTTGGCCTCGATCACCACCAGCGGCAGGCCGTTCACATACAGCACGATATCCGGGATGCGCTGGCCGATACCGCTGGCGCAGCCCACGCCCAGCTCCTCGGTCAGATGGAAGCTGTTATTGGCAGGCGTTTGCCAGTCGATCAACGGGATGGTCGGGTTGACCTTGCCGCCGGCCACGAAGTCGCCAACGCTCACCCCATACAACAACTGATCGGACAGGCGCTGGTTGGCCGCCTGCAAACCCTCGTTCAGCGGAGGGTGGCTGATCTCGCTGACCAGCTTGTTCAGCGCCGCCTCGCTCAGGCCGTGTTCCACGCCATTGCTGAAAAAGCGCCGTTTGCCCAACTCGGCGCGCAGCACTGGGGCCAGCACTACGCGCTCCTTGCTGCCACGCAGCTCCAGCGCCTGGCTCGGGCTCAGGTAGATAAAGCCCAGGTTGGCCAGCAGGGCCAGGGCGGGAATCTTGGCGCTGTACTCTTCTTGGAACTTGGGGTCCTGGAAGCGGGGCTGGGCGGTCACAGCACTATTCCTTGTTCGGCGAGCCACAGGCGACCGGCTGCGCTGGTCACATAGGCTTGTTGCGGGTGGTTGATTACTTCGGGGTGCAGGTATTGCAGCAGGCCTTGCTGCTCGCGCAGCGGGTTCAAATGGCTGCTCTTCAAGGTTTTCACCTGCCGCCCCAGGCTGTTTGCCAGTTGTTCGGCGCGCTGCGGGTGCAGGGCGCATAGCCAGAGGATCAGCGGCCACAGCTTGTCCTGGCGCGCTTTGGGCGAAAGCGCCGCCAGCGCAGCACTCAGCGGCTCGGGCAGGTCACCTGTATTTGCGCCGAGGTCACCCGTATTTGCGTCGGGGTCACCTGTATTTGCGCCGAGGTCACCCGTATTTGCCTCGTGCTCGCCTGCATCGGCCGGCTCTGTCTGGAACAGCGGCAGACCAGGCAGCTCGGCAAGCTGGTAGTAGGTCGCCGGCCCCGCGCCGCCTTTTACCAGCAACTGGCGCTGATGGTGCAGTCGGCCCAAGGTCTGGCTGGCTGCCAGCGTATCCAGGTCGCTGATGGCGCGTAACGCCGCGTTATCCACTGCGCCGGTTTCCGCTGCCAGGATCAGCGCCTTGGCCTCGTCCTCACTCAGGTGCAAATGGCTGAACTGCTGCAGCCAGCGCAATTGTTCCTCGCCTAGCAATTGATGCAGCAGATACACGGCGGTGAACTGGTTTTCCAGTTGCTGGCTGCTGAATACCGGTGCGGTCAGCCCCAGCTCCTGCAGCAGGCGGCGCATGGTGCGAATGCCCGTACCCTTGGTTTCGGCAAAGTCCAGGTCATACAGCACGCTGGCCAGTACTGGATTGCGCAATAACGAACCCATTTCTCCGAGCAGAGCCGTGGGTTTGAGTGAGTAGCCGGCATTACGGATTTCCAGGCGATTGCTGTAGCGCACCACCAGGGTCGGTTGATTGACCTGGTAATCCCGGTGCATCAGGGCGTTGACCACCGCTTCGCGAATCACCTTCTGCGGCAGCAGGGGCTGATCGGAGCGCTGGGTGTCACCTTCACGCAGGCGGAAGTGCCGTGGCATATCATCCAGAATGGTGGCTTCCAGACGGGCGAGCAAACGGATCAGCGGCTCGCGAAAGTCCTGGGTGGTGGCGAAGCGCTGCTCGGGGTTCTCGACCCATTGCGTGCCGCTGATGCGTACATAGTCGACCCGCACGGCGGGCAGCAGGCGGCGCAGGGCCAACGGCTTGCCGAACAACAGCAGGCCGGCCACGTTTGGCCGCAGGCGGCCAGCGCTACGTTTGACCAGATTGAGGGCGCGCAGCATCTCTTCGTCGCTGGCCAGCAGTTCTTCCGCCTGGGGGCGAACTCTACTGCGTAGCTGGCGATACAGGGCGATGACGCTGGCGTCCAGGTCATCCCACTCGGCGTCCGGCAGTATCACCTGCTCAAAGCTCAGGCCGGATTTGGCCAGCAGCAGCGGCTCCAGCTCCAGCTGCGAACACTCGTAATCGCCGTTCAGCCCGCGCCGCCAGACGCCGGTCTTGCGCTTGTTCTTGCTGTCGAACTTACCCTTGAATACGCAGGGTTTGGCCGCCGCATCCAGCTCCGGCACATACACGGCGACAACCCGCTGGCCTTCCAGTACCGCGGTTTGGCTGTGCACCGGGATAGGCGTTTCGAATTGCTCGCGGCAGTTGCCCTGTATCTCGTTCAGCAGCTTGTCGATATCGGCCACGCCTTCCGGCCAGAACTCCGCGTGTTGTTCGTCCGGCTCGCACACCCCGAGCAGCAGGTAGCCGCCACCCAGCCCCGGCTCGTTGGCGAAGGCACAGATGCTTTGCATCAGCGAACTGCCAACCTGCGTGGCGCGCTTGGCTTCGATGCGCGGGTGTTCGTCGAGGGCGCGCAGTTCCGCCAACAGGGATTCAATGGGCTGCATCAGCACAGGATGCCTCCATTGGCTTGTGTGCGGGCCGCTGGCTGTTGGGCGCTGTGTTGTTGCTGAACGCTGGCGAGCTGCATGGGGCTTCCTTGCGGGGGCGATTGGCAGACGATACCAGAGGCCATCAGCGAGCGCCGAGTCTGGCGGCGTTGCGGCACCCGTAGGGTGGGTTAGCGGCGCAGGGCGTGATGGTTGGCCGCGCCGCAGACGTTGAGCGCCGCGTAACCCACCATTGCGGTTTGCCGGTCGGCCGCCCTGGTGGGTTACGGCGTGGTTGGCGACGGTGTTGCCGGCTCGACCGTAGCCCGCGCCTAACCCACCCTACATTTTGCTGCGGCGGTCAATGCAGGCAGCACTGTTTGAATTTTTTCCCGCTGCCGCAGGGGCAGGGCTCGTTGCGCCCGGGTGTGGCGGCGGCGCGCAGTGGTGTGTTCGGGCGTTGCGGCGGACGATTTTCTAGCCAGTACTCATGCAGGGCGAGGGCGGCGGGCTCGATCTCCAGCACGGACTGCTGGTGTTGGGCGGGAGTCATTTGCTCCAGCAGCGGGAAGAAGCCCTCGTTGCCGTGCAGGTCAATGGCCGCCAGGTGTTCGGCTTGGGCGTCGGGCATCTCCGGCCACTGGCCCAGGGCTACGCCGCGCATATAGCCGAAGCACCACTCCTCGACGATGGTGATGGTTTCGCCTTCCTGTTGCCGCTCATGGAACATCGCCCTGAACTCGTCGGGGTACTCCATCAGCGTCATCACGCAGTTATTCATATGCTGGAGCAGCAGGGCCATAAAGCGTTGCATCTCGGCGCTTGCCCAATCCAGCTCGGGCAGCTCGCCGGCCCATAGCTCCGGTAGCCAGCGGCTGGGCGGCAGTATCTCGGGGCCGGAGATCAGGGCGATGAAAAAACCGTCCAGCTCGCAGACATTCAGTATCGAGTCGTCGTTGCCGTACTTGAGCAGGATGCTCTCGAGAAAATCCAGTTCGGCTTCGCTTAGCGGGTCGCAGTTCATGCAGGGGTCTCGTGGTTCGGTTTGAATCGACGCCGGTGGGTTAGCGGCGCGGGTCGTGGCTATTGGCAGGGGCGTAGGGTGGGTTAGGCGCCCAAAGGAGGTTGACCATACAACGCCAGACCCGATGGCGGCGTAACCCACCATGGCGGTTTGTCGGTAGAGCGCAATGGTGGGTTACGGCGCGGTCAGGTTTTTTGCCGTCTGGCTGGCCGTGGTTCGCGCCTAACCCACCCTACGGATCTGGGTTTCCTCCACCTCGTCGTCCAGCTTGACCCGACGCTGGCCGGTGAGCAGCTGTTGCATCAGGGCCTTTTTCTCCAGTTTGAGCTTGGCCAGTTGGGCTTGCAGATTGGTGATTTCGGCGTCGGCAGTGGAGAGTACCTGGGCGATTTTTTGTTGTTCGGCAAGGCTGGTAGGTATGCAGATTTTCTCTTTTAAGAACAAGGAAAAATTAAACGTCAGTTTTTCAATGTGCACGCCGTAGCTAGATAGAAAAGCCAAGCGCCACAATGCTTTCGTTCTGCCGAGCCAGCTGAAGAAATTGATATCTAGCTTCGTAGTGTCTTTCGCTATCACTGCGATATATGAGTCTGAAATATGGTGGTTATCAAACTCGTCAGTAACCAGCCCCATGGCGCCATGGGTGACTTGCATTTTTGATATCAGGAAATCGCCTGCTCGGGCTGTATTCATTTTCTTTGTCAGTATCTGGCTGCCAGCTAGAACCTCTCGAAGAACAACACCTTCTGCGCGCCGTTTAACGCTTAGAAGTCGATATTGAGCGTCGTCATCCCATGCAACTGGACGTTTAACTTCCTTGATGATGTTACCTATCTCAACTTCGTACCATTCGCTCTCTGCATTCGGGAATCGCACTGTGCCGGTCAGCAACTGCTGCATCAATGCCTGCTTCTGCTGCTGGCTATTGGCAAGCAGGCGCTCGGTGGTGGCGATGGCTTTGTCCCAGGTGGAAAGGATTTGGGCGATCTTGGTTTGTTCTGACCATGTTGGAAGGCTGACGGTGTTGTTTAGTATTCTGGATGGTGACGTATGTCTTACAGTCGTACCTGAAGCTGTGGATTTTATTTCTTTAAGTACGTCTTCTGAATTAAGTAGATAGCACAAATATTGTTTGGATATGTCTGTTCTTTTGAGTTTTACTTTTCCGATTCGCTGGTTGTGGAGGACTGTTTTATCTGATTCTAAAATTACGGCTGTTCCTAATATGGCCATGTCTTTTGTAAGGTCGGTCATTACAACAAGTAGGTCGCCGTTTTCTAGTATGTAGTCTTCGGGGATTGGGCCGTTGTAGTACTTTGTATTTTTTCCGAAGTAAAGCCGTTTTTCAACGTGGAAATTACCAGGGGTTAGTAATGCGTGAGGTGTTTCTTGGTCAGTAAAGAACTGACCTTCGAAAGCATAGCCGTGATGAATGGTCGCGATTTCAGATAGTTTTACAGTCTCATTCATAACCCAACTCCCGCAAATACCCATCCATCTGCCTCTTTAACTCCAGCAGCTCCCGCTCCAGCACTTCGCGCTCGGCCTTGATCGCCAGCAGGTCAATCTCGTCCTCGGCCTCGAAGGTGTCCACATAGCGCGGGATATTCAGGTTGTAGTCGTTATCGCGGATGGCCTGCAGGCTGACGCATTCGGCGTAACGGCTCTGATGCTGGCGGGCGCGGTAGGCGCTGACGATGCGCTGCAGTTGCTGCGGGCCGATCTGGTTCTGGTTTTTGCCGGAGAGAAAATCGCGGGAGGCGTCGATAAAGATCACGTCCTCGCTGCTTTTGGTTTTGCGGAACAGCAGAATCGCCGCCGGGATGCCGGTGCCGAAAAACAGCTTTTCCGGCAGGCCGATTACCGCGTCCAGCAGGTTTTCCTCGATCAGCGCCTGGCGGATCTTGCCTTCGCTGCCGCCACGGAACAGCACGCCGTGGGGCACCACCACGCCCATGCGCCCGCTGCCCGGCTTTAGCGTCTCGATCATATGCAGGATAAAGGCGTAGTCGCCCTTGGTCTTGGGCGGGATGCCGCGCTGGAAACGGCCGTATTTATCGTTCTCGGCCTGTTCGATACCCCATTTCTCCAGGGAGAAGGGCGGGTTGGCGGTGACCACGTCGAAGTGCATCAGGCCGCCGCTGGCGTCCAGCAGTTGTGGGTGGCGGATGCTGTCGCCCCAGCGCAGGTCGTGGTTTTCCTCGCCATGCAGGAACAGGTTCATCTTGGCCAGGGCCCAGGTGGCACCTATGGATTCCTGGCCGAACAGGGCGTAGTTGCGCGAGCCGGTCTTCTCCAGCACCTTGCGCCCGCATTTCATCAGCAGCGATGCCGAGCCGCAGGCCGGGTCGCAGATCTGCTCGCCGGGTTGCGGGTCGAGCAGTTCGGCCAGCAGGTCGCTGACCTGGGCCGGGGTGTAGA
Organism: Pseudomonas sp.; assembly: GCF_030696055.1. Classification (GTDB taxonomy): domain Bacteria; phylum Pseudomonadota; class Gammaproteobacteria; order Pseudomonadales; family Pseudomonadaceae; genus Aquipseudomonas. Next base: position 10,125 of record NZ_JAUYNP010000162.1, read on the forward strand.
ACTCGCCGGCGGTCTTGCCGGCACCGGCGGCGAAGCGCGAAATCAGGAATTCGTAGGCGTTGCCGATAATGTCCTGGCTGCCGATGCGCGAGGGGCGCAGGTTCATATTCGCCTGGGCGAAGTCTTCCAGCAGGTGGCGCAGCAGGTTGTTTTTGCTTTTTTCTTCGCCGAGCTTGTTGGCGTTAAAGCTGATGTCCTGAAACACGCCGCGCAGCTTGGCGCTGTTGGCGTCTTCGATGGCGTGCAGGGCTTCGTCGATGCGCTCGCCGTTGCCGGGCAGGTGGCGTTTGTCATGCAGGCTGTAGAAGTTGGCCGACTCGGGCAGCACAAAGCGCTCGGTCTTCATCATGGCGGCGATCAGCGCCGGCTCGTTGCCGTACTTGGCGACGTAACCCTCATGGTGGTCCTGCCAGACGTCGCTCAGGTACTTCAAGAACAGCATGGTCAGCACGTAGTTCTTGTAGTCGCTGGCATCCACGCTGCCGCGGAAGGTGTCGCAGGACTTCCAGATGATGGCGTTGATTTCGTCCTGGCTGATGGGGCTATGGCTCATGGGCTTCTTCTCGGCTGAATCAGGGTTGGCGGACGAGGGGCGTGTGGCGCTGGATGCAGCGTTTGAGCTGACGGCCGCCCTCGGTGTGAACTGTCAAGGATTGCTTGATAGTTGCCGGGCTTGGTGCGCCTTGTTCAGGAATGCTGCGGATAAGCGGCTTGCTGCTGGCAAAACGCTTGGCAATTGCCGACTGGTTCGCCCTGGCGTTGGCGTTGCTGGCACGCTGTTGCAGCGCGGCTTGGCCGTTAGTGGAGCTGAGGAGAATCGGGTCGTGCATGGCAGCGGGCGTCCCTGTTGGCTGACGGTGCTGAACATGGCGCACGGCGAGCGGAGTCGCCAGCTTTTCCTGCAGATAGAAAAAAGGCCCACATTGCTGTGAGCCTTTGTTCGCTTTGTATGGTGCCCAGGGACGGAATCGAACCGCCGACACGGGGATTTTCAATCCCCTGCTCTACCGACTGAGCTACCTGGGCCAACGGGGCGCTATTAGACGGATTTGAAGGGTGGGTGTCAAGCGTGAGTTTGAAAAATATTTAATTAATACGGGCGCTTAGGTTCAGGTAGGGAATCTGGCGGTGGTGCCGTGTAGCCGCGCAACGCAATCCTGGGCGGCGCAATCCCGGATTGCGCCAAGGCTTAGTTGGGCTATGGGCTTTGTTCCTGGTTGCCGGCTGGCCGGCCGCGAATCGTAGGTTGGGCTGAGCTGTGCGAAGCCCAACAAGGCTGACATCGATGACGGCGTCCTGGCCATCGCCGTTGGGCTTCGTCGCTGCGCTCCTCAACCCAACCTACATGCTGCTGGTGAAAAACTGGAGCCGGTCATTGCCAGGCGGTTACCTGGCGATAGCGGTGAGGGGGTTGCAGCCCCCGGATTTCATCCGGGCTACGGACTGCGTCGCGGCCGCGATTTTGCTTTTGTAGCCCGGATGCAATCCGGGGCGGGAGCCGAATCGAAAACCCGCTTATTCGCTGGGGGCTATATAGCCTTCGGCCTGGGCGTATTCCTCGCCGGAGAGGAACTTGTCCATCTCGGCTTGGAGGAACTTGCGGTCCTCGGCGTTCATCATGTTCAGGCGGCGTTCGTTGATCAGCAGGGTCTGGTGTTTCTGCCATTCGTCCCAGGCTTGCTTGGAGACGTTGTTGAAGATGTCCTCGCCTTTGACGCCTGGATAAGGCGGGCGGTCCAGGCCGGGAAGTTCCTGTTTGTGCTTGCGGCACAGTACGGTGCGGGTCATGGCTGCTCTCCTGCTTTGATGGCGTCGGCCGCGCGTTTCAGTAGCTTCTTCACCGGGGCGGCGAGGCCCAGGCGCGGCGGGGTGGCGAGGTTATACCAGAGCCAGTCGGCCTCGGCCACGCCGGTTGGCGCGGCCTCGACTTGGATCAGCCAGGGTTCGATGGCTAGCTGGAAGTGGCTGAAGGTATGGGTCAGTTCGGCTTGCGCTTGGCGTGCGCCCAGTTGCAGGCCGTGGCGGCTGGCGAGGTTGTCCAGCCCCTGCAGGTCGTCCAGTTCCGGCAGGCTCCACAGGCCGCCCCAGAGGCCGCTGGAGGGGCGGCGGTAGAGCAGCACCTCGCCGGCGCGGCTGGTGAAGATCGGCATCAGGGTGCGCTTCTGCGGCAGCGCCTTGCGCGGTTTGGCGATCGGGTAGCGGATCTCCAGGCCGAGCAGGTGCGCCTGACAGCCGCTCTGCAGCGGGCAGAGCAGGCAGCTGGGTTTGCTGCGGGTGCAGAGGGTGGCGCCGAGGTCCATCATCGCCTGGGTGTAGTGGTTCGCCCGTGCCTGCGGGGTAAAGCGCTCGGCGACCGTCCACAGCTGCTTGGCCACTTTCGGCTCGCCCGGGTAGCCCTCCTGGGCCACATAGCGCGCCAGCACCCGTTTGACGTTGCCGTCGAGGATGGGCGCGCGCAGGCCCATGCTCAGGCTGGCGATGGCGCCGGCGGTGGAGCGGCCGATGCCGGGCAGTTCGGTGAGTTGCTCGACATCGCGGGGAAACTCGCCGCCATGCTCGCGCATGACGATCTGCGCGGTCTTCTGCAGGTTGCGCGCGCGGGTGTAGTAGCCCAGCCCGGTCCATAGATGCAGCACTTCGTCTTCCGGCGCCTGGGCCAGGTCTTGAACCGTTGGCAGTGCGGCCATAAAGCGGTCGAAATAGCCCAGCACCGTGCTGACCTGGGTCTGCTGCAGCATGATTTCCGAGACCCACACCCGATACGGGGTGATGCCCTGTTGCCAGGGCAGGTCCTTGCGCCCGTGGCGGTCGTACCAGTCGAGTACCGCGCTGGCGAATTGCTCGGGACTCATTGGTTGAACAGGCCCCTGCTGGCCGTCTTTCAGAGGCTCTAACCTTGAGTATCTACTGAGCTGCTCGAGACTCATTGGTTGAACAGACCTTTGAGGGCGTCTTTCAGCTCGGGGCTGACCTTGTCGCCGAGTTTTTCCTCGAGCTTCTCGCTGATCTTCTTGCCGGCCAGTTTGGCCGTCACCTTGCCCATGCCGTCCTGATCCAGGCGGCAGGCCTTGGCGCCCATTTCCAGCGGGCCGCGGCAGCGCAGCGGCCACTCGATGTCGGCGTAGCGTTCATTGACCTGGCAGGCCGGGTCGGGCATTTCGCGCTGGTCGCCGGTGAGGGTGATGCCGGCGCGGTAGTCCAGGCCGAGGATGCGCAGGTCGAGGTCGCCATTGCCGTTGACCGCTAGGCCAGGCAGGCGCACCTGCAGATCCGGGTTGTGGGCCACGCCATTGCGCAGGGTCAGGCTGCCTTGCAGGCTGTCGAAGGGCGTGTCCTTGCCGCGCGGCTCGCTGCTCAGGACTTTGCGGTTGAGGGTGGCGATGCCGCGGCAGAGTTGCTGTTCGAGGTTGGCATCCACCAGCACGCCGTCATTCAGGCTAAAGCTGGCGTTGCCGTTGAGGCCGTCGACCCAGGCTTGCTGGCTGTTGCCGCTGGTGCTCAGGTCGGCCTTGAGGTCCAGCAGGCCCTTGAGCGGCGAAGGCTGATCGGGTTTCTTCAGGAAGGGTTCGACGGCGATGCCATTGAGGGTCTTCTGCACCTTGAGCAGCGGCACGGCGGGGCGTACATCGACAGTCGCCTGGGCCGCGAAGCTGCCACTGCCCAGGTTGCCGCGCAAGTCTTCCAGGGTCAGCAGGCCGGCCAGGCTGTGCGCCTGGAGCTTGAAGTTGGCGATGGCCTGCTGCTGGACGCTGAGCTGGTCGAGGTTGAGGCCCAGCTGCAGGTCGAGTGTGCGCAGCAGCTCGATCGGCAACGCGGGTGCGCTGCTCCAGGCTTGCTGGGTCGGTGCATTGGGCAGCGGCGTGCTGCCGCTTTGCCCGGCGCTGGCCACGCTTGCCTTGACCTCGGCGGTGCGCGCGGCGCTGGCGTCCTTGCGCTCCTGGGTTTTCGCCGGCAGGTAGCGGTCGAGGTCCAATTTATCGCCCTTGAGCTGCACGCGCAGGGCTCGCTTGGCGAAGTCGGCGATGGCGATCTGGCCGTTGAAGCGGCTGTCGTCGAGTTTCACCTGCAGTTCGTCGAGGTTCAGGCTGGTGGCGGTGCCGCTCAGGCGGGTGACCAGTTCGAACTGGCCGAGGCTTTTCTCGTCGCGCAGCGGCGGCAGTTTCTGGCCTATGGTGGCGAGGAATTCGCGCAGGTTGAGCGGGGCGATGGACAGGCCGCCGCTGAGCTTGGGCTGGCTGTTCAGGTCGCGGACCTTCAATTCGCCGAGGGCGCGCAGCTGGTTGGCGGAGAGCTTCAGGCCGTTCCACTCGGCCACCTGGGCGGCCAGGTCGACCAGCAGCTGGCCCTGGGCGCCGAAGGTCAGGGTCTGGCCGGCGAAGGGTTCGCCGGACACTTCGCCGGACAGCTTGGCGTCTTCCAGCTGGTAGCGCTTGAGTGCACGGTCGAAGCGCAGCTCGCCCTGCAGTTCGCTGCGGGCGCGCAGCACCGGCTTGTTGGTGCCGAAGAAGGCGCTGAGCTTGAGCGGGATGGCGGCGCCTTCGCGGATCGCGCCGGTGGTCAGCTGGATGCTCTCGGCGCTGAATTGCTGGCCTTTCTGCAGGTCGTGGTAGTCGATGCGCGCGCTGTTGACTATCAGGCTGTCGATATCCAGTTTGAGCGGCTGAGCGCTTGCGCGGTTGTCGCTCGCTGCGCTATCCGCCGGCGCGGCGGTCGGCTGGCTGGTCTGGGGAGTGGCGGTTGCTGCCGCGACTGGCGCCGGGCGGCCGATATCTTCCCAGTTGCTGCGACCCTTGGCGTCGCGCTGTAGCTTGAGGTTGAGGCCGTCGATGCGGATATCGCTCATCTGCACTTGTTTGCGCAGCAGCGGCAACACGCGCACCGACAGGCCGAGCAGGCGCAGGTCGGCGAAGGGCTGGTCGGGGCTGCTGGCGCTGGCCAGGGTGGCGTCGGTCAGCTCCAGGCCGAGCCAGGGGAACAGGCTCCAGCCGATATCGCCATTCAGGGTCAGCTCCAGGTTGGCCTTGTCGCGGGCCAGCTGGCGGATTTCGTCTTTGTAATCGTTGGGATCGAACAGATGGGTCAGGGCGAAGCCCAGTGCCACTATGAGCAGCAGCAGCCCGAGGAAAAACAGGGCGAGGATTTTGCCGAGCGCTTTCATGTGCGAATCCTTGTTGCGGAACTGGAATTGAAGAGCTGCGATTGAGCCGGCGAGTATAGCGCCGACGCTGTTATTAGACCGGGTTGCGCGCCGATTTTGCCAACCCGCGGGTTACTCCAGCCCGCGGGCCACGCGTTCGGCAATCGCCAGACTGGCGGTGAGCCCGGGCGATTCGATGCCGAACAGATTGACCAGGCCTGGCAGGCCGTGGTCGCCGACCGTTTGGATCAGGAAGTCGGCGGCCGGTTCCCCGGGGCCTGCGAGTTTCGGCCGGATGCCGCTATAGCCGGGTACCAGGCGCGCGCTGTCGAGCCCGGGGAAGTAACGGCGAATGGCCGTGGCGAACGGCTCGCGCAGCTGTTCGTCGACCCGGTAGTCGATCCGCTCGAGGTACTGGATGTCCGGGCCGAAGCGCAGCTGGCCGCCGAGATCCAGGGTGGCGTGAATGCCCAGGCCGGCGGTATTGGCCTCCGGCATCGGGTAGATCAGGTGCTGAAAGGGCGAGCGGCCGCCGTAGCTGAAGTAACGGCCCTGGCATAGATGCAGCGCGGGCACGCCCTGCAGTCCTTGGGTGCGATTGGCCAGCTGTTGGGCGAATAAGCCGCCGGCATTGATCACCCGCTGGGCCTTCAGCTGGAAGGGTTCGTCGCCGCTGCTGCCGCTGGCAATCCAGCCGTCGCCGTCGTGCTGCAGCCGTTCGACGCGGGTCTGCAACACCAGTTGCGCGCCCTGATTTTCCGCTGCCGCCAGCAGCGATTGCAGGTAGGCGTGGCTGTCGATTATCCCGGTGCTGGGCGAGAGCAGGGCGGCGACTCCGCGCACGGCGGGCTCCAGTTCACTCAGGCGTTTCTGCCCGATAGGCTGCAGGTCATGCACGCCGCAGGCCTGGGCGTTGCGCTGCAGTTGTTCGAGCTTGGCGATTTCCGCCGCTTCCACCGCCACCAGCAGTTTGCCGATCTGCTGGTGCGCCACCCGATGCTCGCGGCACCAGGCATATAGGCGCTCGCGGCCTTCCAGGCACAGCTCGGCCTTCAGCGAGCCGGGCGCGTAGTAGATGCCGGCGTGAATCACCTCGGAGTTGCGGCTGGAGGTATGGCTGCCGATCAGGCTCTCCGCCTCGACTATCAGGGTGCTCTGCTGCGGCTTGGCCAGGCGTGCGGCGCAGGCCAGGCCGAGGGCGCCGGCGCCGATAATCAGGGTGTCGATACTGTCCATGGCGTTTTCGCTGCTGTTGATTGGCGGGTTGGGTTGCCGCTCGCTGCTGGAGTCGGCGTTAGGCTGAGCAGGATAACAAGAACCCCGAGGTATCCATGAACGTCGCGGTGATGCTCGATAGTCCGCCATCCGACCGCCGCTGGTAGCCGCCCAGGCTAAGGCCCGCCTATAATGCCAGCCTTTTTCCGTGGGCAATTTCTGGAGCTGGTGATGGCCGAACGTACGGCATCCGTCGAGCGCAATACCCTGGAGACCCAGATCAAGGTCTCGATCAACCTGGATGGCACGGGCAAGGCCAAGTTCGATATTGGCGTGCCGTTCCTCGAGCACATGCTCGATCAGATCGCCCGTCACGGCCTGATCGACCTGGATATCCAGTGCCAGGGCGACCTGCATATCGATGACCACCACACAGTCGAGGACGTCGGCATCACCCTCGGCCAGGCGTTCACCAAGGCCATCGGCGACAAGAAAGGCATGACCCGTTACGGTCATGCCTATGTGCCGCTGGACGAAGCGCTGTCGCGGGTGGTGATTGACTTCTCCGGCCGTCCCGGCCTGCAGATGCACGTGCCCTTCACCCGCGCGGTGGTCGGCGGCTTCGACGTGGACCTGTTCCAGGAGTTCTTCCAGGGCTTCGTCAACCACGCCCTGGTCAGCCTCCATATCGACAACCTGCGCGGGCACAACACCCACCACCAGATCGAGACGGTGTTCAAGGCCTTCGGTCGTGCCCTGCGCATGGCGGTCGAGTTGGACCCGCGCATGGCCGGGCAGATGCCGTCGACCAAGGGCGTGCTTTGATGCAAACGGTTGCAGTAATCGACTACGGCATGGGCAACCTGCACTCGGTGGCCAAGGCCCTCGAGCATGTGGGGGCCGGCAAGGTGCTGGTGACCAGCGACGCCCAGGTGATCCGCGAGGCGGACCGCGTGGTGTTTCCCGGGGTCGGCGCGATCCGCGATTGCATGGCCGAGATCAAGCGCCTGGGTTTCGATGAGCTGGTGCGCGAAGTCAGCCAGGATCGTCCCTTCCTCGGCATCTGCGTGGGCATGCAGGCGCTGCTGGAGCGCAGCGAGGAGAACGATGGCGTCGACTGCATCGGCCTGTTCCCCGGCCAGGTGCGCTTCTTCGGCAAGGGCATGGTCGAGGACGGCGAGCCGCTGAAGGTTCCGCATATGGGCTGGAACGAGGTGCAGCAGAGCGTGGCGCACCCGCTTTGGCACAATATTCCGGACCTGGCGCGCTTCTACTTCGTGCACAGCTATTACATCGAGGCCGGCAACCCGCGCCAGGTGGTCGGTCGCGGCCACTACGGCAAGGATTTCGCCGCGGCGCTGGCCGAAGGCTCGCGCTTCGCCGTGCAGTTCCACCCGGAGAAGAGCCATACCCATGGCCTGCAATTGCTGCAGAACTTCGCCGCGTGGGATGGTCGCTGGTAAATGGCTGCCAAGAAGAAGCCGCCGATCCTGACCCTCACTCCCGAACAGGAGAACGAGGCCAATCACAAGATCAAACGCTTCATGGAAGATCGCTTCG
>NZ_JAUYNP010000168.1 GCF_030696055.1 Pseudomonas sp.
TGATCCGCGACAACTACCGGATGAACCACCTCGACGAGGTCAACCAGACCTTCGGCCTGACCAGCCTGTTTGAGACCGACCCGGCCAGCGTCTACCGCCAGCACGCCAACCGGCTGAAGAACGACGGTCTGTAACTCGTACCTCGGGGGTCGCTTGCGGCCCCCTTTCCCCTGCCCAGTGGATTAAGAGCGCCTGTGAAAAAATTCCTGCTGCTATCGCCCCTGCTGTTCGCCGCCTGCGTCGCCCTGTCGCTCTATCTGTATCCCCTGGCTGGAGCCATCGACCTGCCTGCCGCTGCAAGCGGCGCAACACATGCAGCCATCGTTCCAGCCCCGCCTGCGAGCCTGGCGGCAGCCGACCAGGCGGTTCGGCCTGGGCCGATCAAGCCGCTGCCAGCCTCGTTCGACGGCACCGAGGTAGACGGCGTATTTCGCCTGGATGAGGCGGGCAACCTGCTGATCAGCGAATATATCCGGCGGATTTTCGATTACTTCCTCGCCGCCTTCGGCGAAGAGCCGCTGCGCACCAGCGTCGAACGACTGCAGGCCTATATTGCCCAGCAACTGCCAGAGCCGGCCCGCGGGCAGGCCCTGGCCTTGCTCGAGCAATACCTCGACTACAAACGTCAGCTGGTGCTGCTGGAGCGCGATCTGCCGCAACTGGCCGATCTGGAGGCCTTACGCCAACGCGAGCTGGCGGTGCAGGCCCTGCGCGGGCGCATTTTCGACAGTGAAACCCAGCAGGCCTTCTTTGCCCGCGAGCAAGCCTATAACCAGTTCAGCCTGCAGCGCTTGGCCATAGTGCAGAACAGCAAGCTGGATGACGCCGGCAAAGCCGCGGCGATCGACCAGCTGCGCGATAGCCTGCCCGCCGAGCTGCAGGACAGCGTATTGCCGCAACTGCAAAACCAGCTGCGCCAGCAGACCGCCCAGTTGCAGGCCGCCGGCGCCAACCCCGGGCAGATCCGCCAGTTGCGCCAACAACTGGTCGGCGCCGAAGCCACCGCACGCCTGGAAGCCCTCGATCAGCAGCGGCACAACTGGACCCAGCGCATCGAGCGCTATCGAGCGGAGAAAGCCTTTATCGAAGCCAATCAGGGCATGAGTGCCAGCGACAAGACTGCCGCCATCGCCCAACTGGCCGCCGACCACTTCGATAAGCGCGAACGCCTGCGCCTTCCGGCGGCCGAGCAGCTGGCGATCGCGCGCAACACGGCAAGCAACCCCTGAAACGCACAAGGCCCGCTAAATGCGTAATGCCGTTCACTTAAGCCAAGTGAACGGCATATTTGTAGCCCGGATGAAATCCGGGGAAGCCTGCCCCCTGCAAATCCGCTCCCGGATTGCATCCGGGCTACGCTCTGGCCGCCGCGCGCAGCAACCCCTGAAATGCATAAGGCCCGCAAACTGCGGGCCTTATGCACTAAGCAGGCAGTTAGCCGGCGATGCGCCGATCCAGCGACAGCTTGCCGGCGCCTTCGATCAATACCGCCAGGCTGATCGCCAGCAAGGCCAGGGCATACTCGTAACCGTTGTTGCTGATAAAGAAACCGCTGGCCAGGTGCACGCTGAAAATCGCCACCAACATGGTCAGCGCCAGCACCGCCGCCGCCGGACGGGCCAGCAAGCCGATGATCAGCGCCAGGCCACCGAAGAACTCGGCGCTACCGGCCAGCAGAGCCAACAGGTAACCCGGGGCCAGGCCGATGCTTTCCATCCACTGGCCGACGCCCGCCAGGCCATAGCCGCCAAACCAACCGAACAGCTTCTGCGCGCCGTGGGCAGCAAAGGTCAGGCCGGCAATGATGCGCAACAGGGACAGGCCATAGCCTGCTTGGGTACTAACCAGGGATTTGATCGAAGCGTTCATCTGCAGCAGTCCTTGTGGGGGAGAAGATGGACGCAAGATTAAATCAACCAACAGATAATAAAAGCCGATTAAATCGCTTAAAAATATCTAATTAATCAATATTAATGCGACGCGCCAAAACCTAAGGTTCCAATAGATAGCGCTCGCGCTCATAGGCCAAATAGTACTTGTTGACGCTATTCACATAGCTGACCACCCCCATGCCCAGCTGCTCCATGGCCACTCGCTCGACCTGAAAGAACCACTGATTGGGGTTCAAGCCACGTCTGCGGGCCTCGGCGCGCAGGCTTTGCACCCGCTGCGGGCCCATGTTGTAAGCGGCCAGGACGAAGGCCAGGCGCTCGCGTTCGTTAAGCTGAGGGCTATTGAAGAAGTTGCGGCGAATCATCGCCAGGTACTTGGCGGCGGCCTGCACGTTGTTGTTCAGCACGCCAATATTGCCGACCCCGACACTCCTGGCCGCCGCCGGGGTGATCTGCATCAGGCCGGTGGCCCCACCCGCGCCACGCGCCCTGGGATTGAGCGTCGACTCCTTGAAGGCCACGGCCGCCAGGGCCAACCAGTCGAAGTCATGCTGCGCGGCATAGCGCTGCAACACCGGACGCACCTGCTCCAGGCGTCGGCGCTCGGCACGTCCGAGCGGATAATGCACTTTGTACAGGCGCCGATAGACCCGCTGAAAGGCCGCGTCCTGGTCGGCCGGCTCGTGGTAGCCCTTGAGAAAGCGATCGATGCTGGCGCCCAGCATGGTCGCATCGCGGTGCAGGTACCAGCGCATGTCGCCATCCTTGGCCAGGACCAGCTGGGGTTCCAGACGCAGCCTGGGCATCACCTTGGCCCAACGCTGGGCGATCGGCAGCTCCACCGCGGTCATGCTGAAAATCCCGGCCTGAACCATTTCCAGCACATCCTCGACGGCCAGGCTGGGGTCGACCCACTCGATCACAATAGGCGAGCGCTTGCCTGCGATCAGGCGCTGGTTGATCTTGCGCAGCGCCTCGCCGGCCACGCTGCCGGCCGGCAACGCCAGGCTGCGCCCGGACATCTGTTCCAGGCTGCGATAGCGCCTATCACCCTGGCGCGCCACTATGATCAGCGGCACATCGCTGCGCAGCGCGGCGCTGGCCCTGAGGTTGCCTCCCGGAGGTTTATTCAGCAGCTCACCCGGGGCCACCAGGTCGCCCTCGCCGCGCTGCAGGGCTGCCAGCAGCTGGTCCTTGGCCTTGGGAATCAGCTTCAGCTTGAGGGTCTTGCCATCTTTGCCGGTGCGATTGAGGTATTGCTCGAAGGCCCGCAGGCGTTGGTATTCCACGCCTATGCTCTGCCCCCTGACCATCCCCGAACTGTTGCGGCTCTGATTGACCAGCACGCGTAACTCGCCGCTGCCACGGATACTCGCCAGGTCCCGCACCGCCCCTGCCGGCGCGCGTTGCCCAGGGCCCGCCACGCGCGCGTCTGCCGCCCAAGGCAGCAGCAACCAGCAGAGCAACAGCAGGGCTCGGGACATCGAGACTCCAAGGCAAGGTTGACCTGCGCCAAAGGGCAGCAGATCCATTAATAGGTCAGTATGAGTGCCACGATCATGCTCGGGTTCCCTGCACGCGCGGGGCGCGGAGGTTGGCACAGCCGGCGGCGCGATGCCAGCCGCAGCTCTCAACAAGGATTAGATATAAAGCCTAAACACTTGTATTTATTGGTTTTATTTACAAACAAAAAGCTCTGTTATGCTGCCCGATCAAATCAGCAGGTAGCACCATGCAACTCATCGACATCGGCGTCAATCTGACCCACCCCAGCTTTGCCCAGCAGCGCGAAGCCCTGCTCGCCCGTGCCTATGCCGCGGGCGTTGCGCAAATGCTGGTCACCGGCACCAGCTTGGCGGAGAGCCAACATGCCTTGGAACTCTGCCTGCAGCTGGATGCAACGGGCCAACGGCTGTTCAGCACCGCCGGCGTGCACCCCCACGATGCCAGCAGCTGGAACTCAGGCAGCCACAGCCAGCTCAAGGCACTGCTGTGCGAAGAGCGGGTGCGCGCGGTCGGCGAATGCGGCCTGGACTTCAATCGCGATTTCTCGCCACGGCCGCAGCAGGAGAAAGCCCTCGAGCAGCAACTGGCCCTGGCGGTGGAGTTGCAGTTGCCGGTGTTCCTCCACGAGCGCGATGCCGATGAGCGCCTGCTGGCGATTCTGCGCGACTTCCGCGATCAGTTGCCGGCCGCCGTGGTGCACTGCTTTACCGGGGAGAAACGCGCGCTGTTCAACTACCTCGACCTGGACCTGCATATCGGCATCACCGGCTGGATCTGCGATGAACGGCGCGGCAGCCACCTGCATCCGCTGGTCAAGGAAATCCCCGCGGGACGCTTGATGCTGGAAAGCGACTCGCCCTTTCTGCTGCCGCGCAGCCTGCGGCCCAAGCCGAAGAGCGGGCGCAACGAGCCGGCCTTTCTTCCCGAGGTACTGCGCGAGGTGGCGCTGCATCGCGGCGAAAGCCAGGAGCAACTGGCGCAGCACAGCAGCGCCTGCGCTCGGGCCTTCTTCGGCCTGCCCGAGATCGCCGAGACTTAGGCTCTGTTGACAAATGTAGGCCAGGCAGCCGCGTAAACGGCCGCCTAAACTCCCTGCAAAACGTCCGAGGATTTGCAGCATGGCCAGACACCGCCCCAACCTGCTGACCTGGCAATGGCGCGGCTACGCCGCCAACCACCGCAACCCGATCAACCTGATCCTGCACCTGGTCGCCGTGCCGCTGTTTATCCTGGCCAGCGCCGTGTTGCTGTCCGCCCTGCTCCAACTCCGCGTGCTACCGCTGATCCTGAGCGTGTTCGGCCTGCTCGCCGCCCTCGCGCTGCAGGCCCATGGCCACCGCCTGGAGGCCAAGGCCCAGGAGCCGTTCAGCGACACGGCCGACGCCGTGCAACGGCTGTTGCTCGAGCAGTTCTTCACCTTCCCGCGCTTCCTCCTCAACGGCGGCTGGTGGAAGGCCTGGAAAACCCGTCAGCGGCATTGAGCACAATGCTGCCGCCGGGCCGGCTCAGAACCTGTTCAGGATCGTCGCGAGCGCAGGTCAGGCAAGGCGCTACGCCAGTAACAGCCTCCGGCTGGTCAAGCAGGCGAGGACGCGGAGTTTACGAGTTGTAAATGAGCAGTACTCGCTCCGCTCGCCCTTACGGGTCGCCCTTCGAGCGTTCAGTGCCAAGCCACTGTCCGAGCCTGTTTTCAACGCAGCATGAGCAAGCGCAGCAGATATTGAACAGGTTCTTAGCCGAACACCGCCACCGTCTGCCGACTAATCGCCAGCAGCTCGCCACCCGGCGCCCACAGCGCGGCGGCGATATGCCCATAGCCGTCGCGGGCATGTTCGATCTCGGCGCGGTACAGGCACCAGTCCAGCGTGCTCAACTCGACCATGGGCTGAACGAACTCGATGGTCCAGGTCAGCGAACTGCCCGGCGCCGGCGCGTTCAGGTGAGGCAGCACGGCCGGCGGCCAGGCATCCACCAAGGCCAGCAGATGGGCCTCGTTGACGGGTTCGGCGGCACTATCATCGCGCAAGCGCACCCAGCCCCCCATCTCCCGCGACTGGTTATTGGTGAAGGGCATGCCGCCGAAGGCCCAGCGCATGGCCAGGAAACGGGTGAATTCCGGGGTAACCTTGGCGATATAGGGCAGCTCCTGGCAGTCCTGCACAGCTTTGGCCTGCGGCGCCGCGGCGGCCGCCACGCTGATGCGCGAATCCCGCCCGCTGCCGAAACTGCCCTGCACCAGGGTCACTACCTGGCCATTCTGCACGGCACGGCCGAGCACCTGGCTGACCGCCTTGCCTTCGCGCAGCACCTCGACCTGGAAACTCACCGGCACATCCGGCTCGGCCGGGCCGACAAAGGTAATCGCCAGCGAACGCGGCGGCCGCCCTGCCGGTACCTGGGCGCGCATGGCCTCATACACCAAGGCCGCCATCAGGCCACCAAAGCTCGCGCGACCCTGTCCCCAGAAAGCAGGAATGACCACGGCTTGCGGATTATTACGCACCGCCTGGAGCAACTCGGAAAAACCCATAAGCACCTCGAGACCTAAAGACTCGGGAGATCTTAGGGTAAAGTCGCTCGGCCATGACAAGGCATTTACGCCAATTAATCGGCAATACGGAGACTTTTCGGCCAAATCAGTGATTGGCCATAGAAAAGTCTTCTAGGAGTTTCTCCAGCGCCTGATCCGCCTGCTGCTCGGCGGCCTGCAGGGCCTGCCGCCAGGCGGGCACGCAAGGCTGCAAATCGAGCTCGAGTTCGGCACGCACCAGCCATTGCCAGTGATCGTGCCAGTCACCCAAGGCTGTCTGGGCCTGCTTCAACCGACCCAGGCTGTCGCCCCCACTGCCGGCCAAGGCTGGGTAGGCTTCGCCGGCGTAACGCAGCCGCTTGATCAACAGGCGCAGACGATGGCGGTCGTGCGCCGGATCGGCCAGGGCCTGCAGCAGCTGCCTGCGCTGCTTGCCCAGGCGCCGTTTGACCCGTTTCCTCAGACCCGCCAGCTCCCCCGCCGACTCGGCCTGGCACCAGAGTGCCGGCCAGGCATCCAGCGCAGCCAACAGGCGGTCCAACTGCTGGTTGCTCAGCAAGGCGGCGTAGCCCTGACGCAACAAGGCCTGGCGCGACTGCGCGGGCTGCTGCAGCCCCTGGGCCTGCAGATAAGCCGTCAGCACCTCGAGGTCGCGCAAGGGGCCGCTAAGCCGGCCCAACTCGGCGGCGCGCTGCTGTACCTCGGCGCAGGCGGGGAGCTGCTGCAGGGGGCGCAGCAGACTGCGCAGCTGGCGCAAGGCGATCCGCAGGTCATGCAAGGCCTCGCGGTCGGTCGCCGCCAGCAGGCGCTCGCGGCAGGCCAACAGCCTGATCTGCAGGCGCAGCAGCTGGGTCAGTAGATCCTCGGCCAAGCCATGCATCGCCTTACTCCTGTGCAGTAGCCGCCCAGCTTACGCGCACTAAATCAGCCGCACGCAAGAACTCGCAGGCCGTTGCGCCATTACTGCTCGGCGCGGGTAAAGCGCCAGGGCAAGGCGCGGCGCAAGACCTGCAGATGCTGACGCAATTGCGCCACCGAGGCCGTTTGTCCGGCATAGCGCTGCGCCTCGAAGGCGGCGGCGAACGCCCGAATGGCCTGCGCCTGAGCCGGCAAGGCCTGGGCGGCGCGTTCGGCATAATCACGCGGGCCCTCCCCCGGCTGGCGGGTAATGGCGTGCCGCGCCAGTAGCTGCTCGAAACGGCGGAACAGGCGCCGCTGCACATCGCGCTCGCGCTGCCAGGGTTTGAACAGCCAGAGCGACAGCAAGCCGAGCAACAGGGCGCCACCGCCGACCAGGCTCAGCGCCAGGGACTGGGCATCGATACGGCCCAACCAGCGCTGCAGAAAGGCCAGCTGCTGCGCACTCTGATAACCCAGCACCCAGCGCTGCCAACCATAATTGAGGTTGTCCCAGCCCAGACGCAGCTGGTTCAGCCAGCTCAGCTGGCGGTAGCGCAAGGGCGACAGCGGCGAGCCCTCGAGAAAGCTGTGCTCGGCGCTCAAGGCCTCCTCCAGGCCCATCTCGATCCTCTCCGGGGCGACCTGAAAGGTCGGGTCGACGCTGACCCAGCCGCGTCCCGCCTGCCAGTACTCGACCCAGGCATGGGCGTCGAACTGGCGCACCTGCACATAGTTGCCCGCCGGATTGAATTCACCGCCCTGGTAACCGGCCACCACCCGTGCCGGAATCCCGGCGGCGCGCAACACAAAGGTCATGGCCCCGGCGTAGTGGGCGCAGAAGCCACTGCGGGTGACGAAGAGGAAATCGTCGATATTGTTCACTCCCAGCGCGGGCGGGCGCAGGGTATAGGCGAAGGGCTGGCGATTGAAATGCTGGAGCAGGGCCTGCACCAACTGCTCGGGCTGCGGGTGCGAGCGCTTGAGTTCGGCAGCCCAGGCCCGGCTGCGCGGCTCGCCTTGGGCCGGCAGTTGCAGGTTATGGCGTAAAGCAACACTGACCTGCTTGGGTTCACGCAACGCCTGCGGCCAGGAGGTGACTTGGTAGAGCAGAGAACGCTGCACCGGCGCGCGCCGCTGCAGACGAAAGTCGCTCATCAGCTGAGTCTGCTCCAGGCTGGTTTCGGCCACATCCAGCCCGAACAGCCAGCGCTGCGCACTGGGCTGCATGACGATGCTGTAATGCAGCGCCTCACCGCGCTTCTCCCAGGCCGGTGCGAGGGTCTGCTGGGTAAAGCTGGACTGCGACCAACGCTGGCCATCGAACTGTTCCAGAGTCAGGGCACGCCAGTACAGCTCACTGCGCGGCGGGGTCTGGCCGTCGAAACTGGCGCGAAAGGCCAGCGCCGGCGAACGGCTCAACTCGGCGATATCCGCCGGGGTCATGCTGTCGGACAAGCCGCTAGTGGCCTTGTTATTCGGTGTGGGCAACGACCACAACGGGCCCAGACGCGGAAAGAAGATAAATAACAGCAACATCAGCGGCAGTGCCTGCAGCAGCAGACCGCCGGCCAGACGCGCCGTTGGCCAAGGCTGGGTGGCCAGGCCACTCTGCTGCAGGCCAATCATCGCGGCCAATAACGCGGTGACCGGCAACAGGCTGAACAGCGCCATCGGCATGCTGTCATCGAACAGATAAGCGGTCACCACTGCGAAGAAGCCGAGGAAGATCAGCACCAGGGCATCACGCTTGCTGCGCATCTCCACAAGCTTCAGGACGAAGGCGGCGATCAGCAGCACCACCCCGGCATCCAGGCCAACCAGGCTGCCACGGGAGAACAGCACGCCAACCACCGCGGCCAGCATCAGCCCGGCCTTGGCCCAGGCGTTGGGGTAACGTGCGCGCATGCGGAAGATCTGAATCCGCCAGCCGGCGCAACCCAACCACAGGGCGATGACCCACGACGGCAGATGCCCCAGATGGGGCATGATCACCAGGGCCTGGGCGACCAGCAGCCAGGTCAGGCTGATGCGCGGAATCACGCTGATCCGGCTCATGCTGGCTGACCGAATAGCGCCAGGGCACGCAGGCAGGCCTCGCAGTGCTGCTCACCGCTGTCAACCGGCAGCTCGCAGCCCGGCAAGCTCAGGGCGAAGGGCTGCTGGCGGGTGGACAGCTGCAACACCCAGTGGCACAGCAAGGACAGCCGCGCCTCGGCATCACCAGCCAGAGCATCGAAATCCAGGTGCAGGTCACGGCCGCTGATCGAGGCGAAGTCCTTGACCAGCAGACCCTGGCCGCGGGAGTAGGCCTTCCAGTGCAGGCGACGCTTGGAGTCGCCGGGCTGGTAGGCTTTCAGCCCCTGATAGTCGTCCACGCCCTGGCCATGGGGGCGGCTGCCCTCCTCGTCCTGATCGTCGCTGGCCCCTGCCGTCAACGGCAGCTCCCCCGCTATCGGCCGCGGATAGACCAGCACCGCCAGATCCAGATCGACCCAACTCCAGGCCACCAGAATGCCCAGGGGAAAACGGCTCTCCACCCGCAAGCGCCCAGGGCGCAGCCAGCCGCGCTGCAGCGCCGGCAGGGTCAACAAGCACTCGCTAAGGCCCAGGGCGCTGACATCCTGGGTCTGCAACTGGGCTGGCGGCCAACCCAGGCTGATCGCCTGGTGGGCCCGTGCGCTGCTTTCCAGGCGCACGCGAAAACCGGCCTGCTCGCCGACGAACACCGCCGGCGTGCTACCGGCCTTGAGGATCAGCCCGGCCAGATTGCGGTAGGTATGCAGGATGGCGACCACAAACACCGCGGCCAGCATAAAGGTCAGGCCATAGGCCAAGCTGTTCTGGTAATTGATGGCCGCCAGCAGCATCAACAGCAGCGCCAACATAAAAGCGCCGCCGACCCGGCTGGGGATAATAAAAATCCGCCGTTGGTTCAAACGCACACTGGCGGCAGCGGGAATGCGCCTGACCAGCCAGCGATCCCAGCGCGACTTGAGCAGGGCGATCAAAGCGCCGGCACCTCGCGCAGCAGCCACTGCACCAGGCTGCCGCCGCCATGCCCGGCAGGATCGGCGCGCTCACGCAGGCGATGGCTGACCACCGAGGGCAGCACCGCCTGCACATCCTCGGGAATCACATAATCGCGCCCGTCCAGGAAGGCCCAAGCCCGCGCCGCCGCCAGCAAGGCCAGGCTGGCCCGTGGCGACAGGCCCCAGGCGAACTGCGGCTGGCTGCGGGTGGCCTCGACCAGGCGCAGCACATAGTCGACCAGGGCATCGCTGGCGCGCACTTTCGGCACCTCGGCCTGGATCAGCGCCAACTCACTGTGGTCGAGCAGCGGCTCCAGGCGCGGCAACAGCGAGCGCCGCGAATCGCCCATCAGCAGGGCTTTTTCCGCCGCCTTGCCCGGATAGCCCTGGGACAGGCGCATCAGGTGGCGGTCCAACTG
>NZ_JAUYNP010000176.1 GCF_030696055.1 Pseudomonas sp.
GGCTCGGCAGGCCCTGATGCAATAACCGGGCAAACTCTGCGCCATGGTCAATACTCTAGTCGTTGGGTGGCGCTCAGGATCCGTCGAGCCACCCGGTTGCGCCCCGCATGGACAGCCTGCGCTTGTCTGTCCGAGGAGATACCTCAATGCTGGCTCAATTAACCGTTCGCGCACGGCTGTTGTTGTTGGCCGTGGTGCCCTTGCTGGTGCTGGTCGTGGTGATCGCCATGGCCCTGAGCAATGCCAGCCGCCTCAATCAGAGCTTCGAAGAGCTGTTCACCGATCGCATGCAGCCGATCAGCCAGCTCAAGATCATCTCCGACGCCTATGCGGTGAGCATCGTCGATGCCTCGCACAAGTACCGCGCCGGGGTGTTCGACGAGGCCACCTTCCGCCAGAACTTCCGCGACGCCCGCCAGCGCACCGACCAGGCCTGGCGCGCCTATACCTCGACCCAGCTGACTCGCGAGGAGACCACGCGAGTGCGGCGCATCGAGTCGATGTTCGCCCAGGCCAATCGGCTGACCGACGAGCTGCTCGGCGAGGTCGATAGCGGCAAGCTGCGCGCCCAGGAAGCGAAGAGTTTCAACGAGCGCCTGTACGGCGCCATCGATCCGCTGGGCGGCGAGCTGGAGGCGTTGATCAAGCTGCAACTGGACGAGGGGGTGAAGCTCAATGACGAGGCGCAGGCGCAATACCGTTCGATCCGCAACAGCTTTCTGCTGATCGGCGCGGTGGCCTTGATCCTGTTGCTCGGCGCGGCGCTGGCGATCAGCCTGTCGATCATTCGTCCGCTGTCCGCCTTGCGCGCGGTGATCAGCGAGGTGCAGCAGTCCTCCAACCTGACCCTGCGCGCCGATATCAGCGGCCGCGATGAGGTGTCCGATACGGCGCGGGCCTTCAATACCCTGCTCGAACACCAGCAGGCCTTGATCCGCCATCTGACCGATACGGCGACCCAGTTGGCCTCGGCCTCCGAGGAAATGAGCGCCATCAGTGCCCAGGTCAGTCGGGTCGCCGCCGCCCAGGGCGACCAGACCAGCATGGTCGCCACCGCCGTGCATCAGATGAGCGTGGCGGTGCAGGAAGTTGCGCGCAACGCCCAGAGCACCGCGAGCACTGCCACGGATGCCAACCAGGAGGCGCGCCAGGGCAGCGCGTTGGTGCAGTCCAATCTCAAGGCCATCGAGGGGCTGTCCGCTTCGGTGGACAAGGCCGGCGGGGTGATAGATACCCTGCATAGCCAGAGCGACGAGATCAGCAAGGTGCTGGGGGTGATCCAGAGCATCGCCGAGCAGACCAACCTGCTGGCGCTGAATGCCGCCATCGAGGCGGCGCGGGCTGGCGAGGCCGGGCGCGGTTTTGCCGTGGTGGCCGATGAGGTGCGCAGCCTGGCCAGCAATACGCAGAAGGCCACCGAGTCGATTCGCGGCATGATCGATGCCTTGCAGGGCGGCGCGCGCAGCGCGGTGAGCGCCATGCAGCTGTCCCGCGAGCAGGCGCAGAACAGCGTCAGCCATGCCCGCGAGGCCGGCGAAGTGCTCAGCCATATAGTTCATGCCATCGAAGGCATAGCCGATGGCAATGCGCAGATCTCTACCGCCACCGAAGAGCAGACGGCGGTGGCCAACGAGATCAGCCAGAACATCAGCAGCCTTAACGACAGCATCGGCGAGGTGGTCAACGGTGCCGAGCAGAGCTCGCTGGCCAGCCGTGACCTGGCCCAGTTGGCCGCCGGGCTGCAGCAGCAGATCCAGCGCTTTAAGGCTTAGCGTTTCAAGGTTTAGACAGCTCGCTAACCTGGCTCGCTAAGGCACTCGGCCAGGGCTGTCTGCCAGCTGGGCAGCTGGATCTGCCAGTCGCGCTGCAGGCGCGCACAGTCCAGGCGCGAGTTGAGCGGGCGCTGCGCCGGGGTCGGGTAGGCGCTGCTGGGGATGGCCTGCAGCGCGGCCACGGGCTTGCCTTGGGCCTGCAACTGCGCGGCTATGGCGCTGGCGAAGCCAAACCAGCTGGTCTCGCCCAAGGCCGTCAGGTGGTAAATACCCCAGGGGCCGGCCCGGCCTGCTTGCCAGTGCTGGAGCAACTGGCCGGTGGCCCGGGCGATAGTGCCGGCCCAGGTCGGCGCGCCCATCTGGTCGGCCACCACGCTGAGGCTGTCGCGCTCCTGCAGCAGGCGTTGCATGGTCAATAGGAAGTTGCGCCCGTGCCGCGAGTAGACCCAGCTGGTGCGCAGAATCAGATGCGCGCCGCCCACCGCCGCAATCGCCTGCTCGCCGGCCAGCTTGCTGCGGCCATAGACGCTGAGCGGGTTGGGCGCATCGTCCTCGGCATAGGGCGAGGCCTTGCGGCCATCGAACACATAGTCGGTGGAATAGTGGATCAAGGGCGCGCCGAGGTCGGCGGCTTCCTCGGCGATAATTCCCGGCGCCGTGGCATTGATGGCGAAGGCCTGCTCGGGTTCGCTCTCGGCCTGGTCGACGGCGGTATGGGCGGCGGCATTGATGATCAAGGCGGGGCGCAGGCTGCGCAGCTGCTGGCGAATCTGTTGCGGCTGGCGCAGATCCAGCTGCGCGCTGCCGAGGACGAGCAGCTCGGCCTGGCCCTGCAGGCGCGATTGCAGCTCGCGGCTGACCTGGCCGTGCTGGCCGAGCAGAAGAATCCTCACGCAAAGCACTCGGCCGCGGCGAAGGTGCAGCCGGCCTGATCCTTGGCCGACAGCTGCGGCGCTCCAGCCAGCGGCCAGTCGATACCCAGCGTCGGGTCGTCCCAGCGGATGCAGCGCTCATGCTCGGGGGCGTAGTAGGCGGTGGTCTTGTAGAGGAATTCGGCGAACTCGCTGAGCACCAGAAAACCATGGGCGAAACCCTCGGGTACCCACAGCTGGCGCCTGTTCTCCGCGGACAGGTGCACGCCGGTCCAGCGGCCAAAGGTCGCCGAGCCGTGGCGCAGGTCCACCGCCACGTCATACACCGCGCCGGCGGTCACCCGCACCAGCTTGCCCTGGGGTTGCTGCAGCTGATAATGCAGGCCACGCAGCACGCCGCGCTGGGAGCCGGAGTGGTTGTCCTGGACGAACTCGCGCGTGAGGCCGGTGGCCTGCTCGAAGGCGCGGGCATTGAAACTCTCGAAGAAGAAGCCGCGTTCGTCGCCGAACACCTTGGGCTCGAGAATCAGTACATCGCTCAGCTCTGTGGCAATCGCCCGCATGCTTAGTCCTCGGCCAGGCCGTAGAGGTACTGGCCGTAACCGGTCTTGCCGAAGGCCTTGGCTTGCTTGAGCAACTGCTCGCGGTCGATCCAGCCGTGCTGGTAGGCGATCTCCTCCAGGCAGGCGACCTTCAGACCCTGGCGATGCTCGATGGTCTGCACGTACTGCGAGGCCTCCAGCAGGCTGTCATGGGTGCCGGTGTCGAGCCAGGCGAAGCCGCGGCCGAAACGCTCCACACGCAGGTCGCCGCGTTGCAGGTAGGCGTTGTTGACGTCGGTGATCTCCAGCTCGCCGCGGCTGGAGGGTTTGACCGCCTTGGCGATTTCTATCACCTGGTTGTCGTAGAAATACAGGCCGGTCACCGCATAGCTGGACTTGGGCTGGGCCGGTTTTTCCTCGATGGAAATGGCCCGGCCATCGCCGTCGAACTCGACCACGCCGAAGCGCTGCGGGTCTTTGACCCAGTAGCCAAACACCGTCGCGCCGCTGGGTTCGGCCGCGGCGCGCAGGAGTTTCTCGGTGAAGTGTTGGCCGTGGAAGATATTGTCGCCGAGGATCAGGCACACCGAATCCGTGCCGATAAATCGCTCGCCGAGCAGAAAGGCCTGGGCCAGGCCATCCGGCGAAGGCTGCTCGGCATAGGCGAAGTGCAGGCCGAACTGGCTGCCATCGCCGAGCATCTTCTGGAAGTTGGGCAGGTCTTCCGGGGTGGAGATGATCAGGATCTCGCGGATGCCGGCCAGCATCAGCACCGAGATCGGGTAATAGATCATCGGCTTGTCGTAGATCGGCAGCAGCTGCTTGGACACGCCCAGGGTGATGGGGTGTAGGCGGGTGCCGGAGCCGCCGGCGAGGACTATACCTTTCATACGCCATGCTCCTTGAGGGCGCCCAAACGTTCGCCTTGATAGCTACCGTCCTGCACGCGCCGGCACCAATCGAGGTTATGCAGATACCAGCGCACTGTCTTGCGCAGGCCGCTTTCGAAGCTTTCCTCGGGCGTCCAACCCAGTTCGCGTTCGATCTTGCCGGCATCTATGGCGTAGCGCTGATCATGGCCGGGGCGATCGGCGACGAAGCTGATCTGCTCTTTATAGGAGCCGCTCTGGCGGGGGGCCAATTCATCCAGCAGCGTGCAGATGCTCTCGACTACCTGCAGGTTTTTCTGCTGGTTATGCCCGCCGATATTGTAGGTCTCGCCGACCTTGCCCGCGGTCACCACCTTGAGCAGGGCGCGGGCGTGGTCCTCGACATACAGCCAGTCACGCACCTGTTGGCCGTTGCCATACACCGGCAGCGCCTTACCCGCCAGGGCGTTGAGTATCACCAGCGGAATCAGCTTTTCCGGGAAGTGATAGGGGCCGTAGTTGTTCGAGCAGTTGCTGATCAGCACCGGCAAGCCATAGGTGCGCTGCCAGGCGCGCACCAAGTGATCGGACGCCGCCTTGCTGGCCGAATAGGGCGAGCTGGGCGCATAGGGCGTGCTCTCGGTGAACAGCTCATCGACGCCGTGCAGGTCGCCATACACCTCGTCGGTGGAAATATGGTGAAAGCGAAAGGCCTGCTTGCGCATCTCGTCCAACTGCAGCCAATAGGCGCGGGCGGCCTCGAGCAAGGCATAGGTGCCGACTATATTGGTCTGGATAAAAGCCGCCGGGCCGTCGATGGAGCGGTCGACATGGGATTCGGCGGCCAGGTGCATGATGGCATCCGGCTGGAACTCGGCCAATGCCTGGCTGACCCGCACACTGTCGGCGATATCGGCCTGGAGAAATTGATAGCGCGGGCTGTGGGCCACACTGGCCAGGGATTCGAGATTGCCGGCGTAGGTCAGCTTGTCGAGGTTGAATACCTGATGCTCGGTATTGTTCAGCAGATGACGAATCAGCGCCGAACCGATAAACCCGGCCCCGCCGGTGATCAGGATGCGCATGGGGTCGATGCCCTCTCCATTGAGATAACCAGTCAGACGTTTCTTTTACTTGCTGGCGGCAGCACACACAAGCCGCGCTCAACGCGTAGCAAGACTTTCCGGGGCGCAGAAACAACAAAGGCCCGCATCGCTGCGAGCCTTTGAAATTAGATGGTGCCGGCACCAAGAATCGAACTCGGGACCTACTGATTACAAGTCAGTTGCTCTACCAGCTGAGCTATACCGGCACTTAAGGGCGGCCATTATATCCATTCGTTGGCCCGAGTAAAGCCATCTGCGTGCTGTTCTACCCAGGCTTTGTTATCAGCAGGAAAATCTTTATGCACAAGCGCACGGCCGCTACCAGAGCGTCGCGCGGATTTTGTGCGCGATCTCACGCTATTGTTTAACTAGCTGTTTTTATTAAATTTATTTTTAGATCAAAAAATGCTCAGGGCTTTCGCCGGCTGAAATGCTGGGCCTTGCAGGGTTCTGCTCAGAATCTATTAACAGAGTTATCCACAGATGCTGTGGGCAACTCAGTCGCGTTCGGCCAGTAACAGCAGGTTGCGTGGGGTCAGCTGGCTGGGGCAGAAGCTGCCGAGACGCACGCGATAGCCTTGCTCTTCCAGGTAGAGCGCGCGATCCAGCAGCAGCCAGAGTTCCAGTGGGCGGCGGAACAAGCCGCGCAGCAGTTCCAGGTTGCGCACCTGGGCCAGGCGTTGCCAGCCGAGGCTTTGCAGCTTGTCCCAGTCTTGCGTGGCGGGCGCCGGCAGTTGCTTGAGGGCTGCCAGGTCGCTGCAGTAGTCGGCAAAGCTCTTGTGCAGCCAGGCTGGGGGCAGTGAGGGCGTCGGCAGATAGTCGTCGCTGCCGCGCAGTTGACGTTGCAGCAGGTCGAAGGCCAGGCGCCAGGCCATCGACTGGTCGCGCTGGCGGCGGACCCGGGCGCCGGCGGTGACGGTTTCGCTCAGCGGCAGGGCCAGGTCATCCAGCGACAGTTGCAAGGATGACGCCTGGGCGATTGTCGACAGCGCCTGGTAGCTCGGCGTGCCGATGCGGTTATAGCAGCAGGGGGCGACGGCCAGTTGTCGGCAGCCGGCCTGGCTGGCCAGTTGCAACAGGCGCGTGTGCAGGTCGCCGCAGGCGTGCAGAGCCACAGGTGTGTGTGTGGCCTTGAGTTGCTCAGCAGCATCGGCCGCCAGCACATCCTGCTCGATATGCTGCGCGCTGAGGCCGAGTTTCTGGCTAAGTTGCTGGCCGCTCTGTACCAGCTGCGGGTCGTATTCCCAACAGCTTAGCGCGCCGCCGCTGCTCGCCAGCAAGCGCCCCAGGTGGCCTTTGCCGGCGCACCAGTCGAGCCAGTGTTGCGGCGCTTGGGCAAATTGCAGGCTGCTGGCGAATGCCTGGATCTGCTGCCATTTGCGCCCCGGCACGGCCGCGCTCAAGCGTGCCGGCGGTTCTGCGGACGGCCTATGTGGTAGTTCGGCAACTTGGCTCAGGGCAGTGGCTTGCGCCGCCAGCTGTGGGAAGGGCGCGGGTGCGACTAGCAGGTGTGGCTGGTTATGCGCGGCTTCGGCCTGCTCCAGGCTCTGTGCCTTCAGCCAGGCCGCCAGTTGCGGGTGCTCGGCTTCCCAGGGCAGTGCCGGGAAATGCACGAAGGGCCGTGGGCGCCACAGGCCCTGGTGTTCGCTCAGGAAGCTGTCCAGGGCGCGAAAGCGTTGCAGCAGAGCAGTGCCGCTTAGGGGTTTAGCATGCATGGGTTTGGCATCTGCGCAGGTTGAGCGAGGGCGGATCGGCCCTCGTTCGCTTAGCGGCCCTGGCAGGCGTCGACCCTCAGCCAGCCTTCCAGCACCCTGAAGCCGCGCACCAGGATAAAGGCGATCAGCAGGTAGAACATGCCGGCGGCGAAGAAGATCTCCACCGGCAGGTAGGTGCGCGCGATGATGGTGCGCGCCATGCCGGTCAACTCCAGCAGGGTGACGGTACTGGCCAGGGAGCTGGCCTTGAGCATCAGAATCACTTCATTGCTGTAGGCCGGCAGGCCGATGCGCGCGGCCCGCGGCAGGATGATATAGAACATGGCCTGGGCCCGGGACATGCCCAGGGCGCGGGCCGCTTCGACTTCGCCTGGCGGCACGGCCTGGATGGCGCCGCGCAGAATCTCGGCGATATAGGCGGCGGTGTGCAGGGTCATGGTCAGGATCGCGCACCAGTACGGCGAGCGCAGGTAGGGCCAGAGCGGGCCCTCGCGCACCAGGTCGAACTGGGCCAGGCCGTAATAGACCAGAAACAGCTGCACCAGCAGCGGCGTGCCACGGAAGAAGAAGATGTAACCGTAGGGCAGCGCGCGCACATACCAATGCCGGGAGGCGCGGGCGATGCCCATGGGAATGGCCAGGATCAGCCCGGCGACGACCGCGAAGGCCACCAGCTCCAAGGTCAGTACCGCACCTTCGGCCAGGCGTGGCAGCCACTTGAGGATTATTTCCCAGTTCATCCCGCGCTCCTGATAAAGCCGCGGCTGGAGCGCTTCTCGAGGAAGTACAGGCCGATCATGGCAAGTATGGTCAGGCCCAGGTAGATAAAGGCCGCGACCAGGAAAAAGGTAAAGGGTTCTTTGCTCGAGGTGACGGCGATTTGCGAGCGTCGCATGATTTCCTCGAGGCCGATGACCGACACCAGGGCGGTGTCCTTCATCAAAATCATAAACAGGTTGCCCAGGCCGGGCAGGGCGATGCGCCACATCTGCGGCAGGATCAAGCGCCAGAATATCCGTGGCTTGGACAGGCCCAGGGCCTGACCCGCTTCGCGATGGCCCCTGGGGATGGCCAGGATGGCGCCGCGAAACACCTCGGTGGCGTAGGCGCCGAAACACAGGCCGAGGGCGATGGTGCCGGCGGCGAAGGCATTCAGCTCGAGGCTTTCGATGCCCAGCAGGTCGGCCAGGTTGCGCATCAGCTGCACGGTGCCGAAATAGATCAGCAGTACCCAGAGCAGTTCGGGGATGCCGCGCACCAGGGTCGAATAGGTGCCGCCCAGCCATTGCAGCGGCTTGTACGGCGAAGTCTTGGCCAATGCGCCGAGCAAACCGAGCACCAGACCCAGGCTGAGCGCGCTAAGCGCCAGCTTGATGGTCATTAGGGTGCCGGCGGCCAGGGCTGGGCCGAATCCATAGAGGTCGAGAGTCATGGGGCGCTCAGAAGCCTGCGCCGCCCGGAGGGCGACGCAGTGCCGGCTGCTTAGTAGATGCTGAAGGGGAAGTACTTGTCGTTGATCTTCTTGTAGGTGCCGTCGGCCACGATTTCTTTCAACGCGGCGTTCAGCTTGTCGCGCAGGGCGTCGTCTTTACGCACGGCGATGCCGATCTTGTCGTTGTCGAAGACCGGGTCGCCCTTGAACTCGAAGCCCTTGCCGGCATCGCTCTTCAGCCATTCCCAGTTGACGAAGGTGTCCGCCAGCACGCCATCGAGGCGGCCCGAGGAGAGGTCGAGGTAGGCGTTTTCCTGGGTGTCGTACAGCTTGATATCGACCACGTCGTTCAGGTTGTCTTCCAGCCAGGTGCCGGCGATGGTGGCGCGCTGCGCACCTATCACCTTGCCTTTCAGGCTGGCCTTGTCGGTCTTGAAGTCACCGCCTTTGGGCGCGATAAACTGCAGCTTGTTGGTGTAGTAGGGTTCGGTGAAATCGACCGCGGCCTTGCGCTCTTCGGTGATCGACATGGAGGCGACCAGGAAGTCGAATTTCTTCGCGTTGAGGGCCGGGATGATGCCGTCCCAGTCGGAGGTGACCACTTCACACTCGGCTTTCATCTTGGCGCACAGGGCCTGGCCGATTTCCACATCGAAGCCGCCGACCTGGCCGCTGGCGTCGATCAGGTTAAAGGGTGGGTAAGCGCCCTCGGTGCCTATTTTCAGTTTCTCCGCGGCACCAGCGCTGGCACTGAAGGCCAGGGTGGCGGCAGCGGCCAGCAGGATTTTCTTATAGTTCTGCATGCGTCGTAGCTCCGTGTTTAGTGATTGCTGGACATGAATTGTTTGCAGCGTGCCGAATTGGGGTTGTCGAACACCTGCGCGGGCGAACCCTGTTCTTCAACCAAACCCTGATGCAGGAACACCACTTCGCTGGAGACCTGACGGGCAAAACCCATCTCATGGGTCACCAGCAGCATAGTGCGACCTTCCTCGGCGAGCGCGCGGATCACATTAAGCACTTCTTGTACCATCTCCGGGTCGAGCGCCGAGGTCGGCTCATCGAACAGGATCACTTT
>NZ_JAUYNP010000180.1 GCF_030696055.1 Pseudomonas sp.
CCACGGCGCCGGCTCGCTGCCGCCTGGCCTCGCTGGAGTACTCGGCGGTGGCCATCCGTTACAACCAGATCGCCGCGTTCGACGGCCAATACAACCATGGGAGCAGCTAATGGCTAACTTGTCGGAAACGCCCGATTACCCTGCTGGGGTCTACCAGCTCGAAACATCCGACCCGGTACTGGGCGGGCCTGGTGGCATTGCCAACCGGCAAGCCGAACAGCTGGGTAATCGCACCGCCTGGCTCAAGGCCAAGATTGATGCGTTTCTCGACGGCACCGTGGCGGTGCTCAAGGCGACCAAGCTGGCCACCGCCAGGACGCTATCAATCACTGGAGCAGCCTCTGGTAGTGCCTCCTTCGATGGCAGTGCCAATGCAGCCATCGCGGTTACCCTGACAGACAGTGGTGCTGTTGCGGGCACTTACCCCAAAGTCACCATCAACGCTAAGGGCATCGTCACCGCTGGCGCAGCGCTGGTGGCCACCGACATTCCCGGCCTGGACTGGAGCAAGATCAACAGCGGCAAGCCCACCACCCTGGGTGGCTATGGCATCACCGATGCGGCACCGATAGCGAGCCCGATCTTTACCGGCGTGCCTGCAGGACCTACTGCTGCGGCAGGAACCAACACCACCCAGTTGGCTACCACTGCTTTTGTAACCACCGCCGACAACCTCAAGGCTCCGCTGGCGTCGCCCGCACTGACCGGAATCCCGACCGCGCCGACGGCCGCTGCCAGCACCAACACGACGCAGCTGGCCACCACCGCCTTTGTGACCGCCGCCGACAACCTCAAGGCTCCGCTGGCGTCGCCCGCACTGACCGGAATCCCGACCGCACCGACCGCCGCTGGTGGCACCAACACCACGCAAGTCGCTAGCTGCCAGTTTGTAAACGAGGCGGTCAGTGGCCGGTTGGCTAAAAGCAGTACCGGCGGCACGTTGACGCTGACCGCCGATGAGGCCGGGATGGCGATCCTCTACTTCTCGGGCGCGCTGACATCGGCACTGAGCGTCATTGTTCCCGCCAGCCCGACTAAGTCGTGGCTGGTGCATAACGCCACCACGGGGGCTTTTACCCTAACGGTAAAGACCTCGGCGGGAACCGGCGTGGCCGTGGCACAAGGCAAGCGCAACTTCGTCTATAGCGATGGTACGAACGTGGTGGACGCATTCACCGACTTCGAGTCGGTCGGTCTGACCGGAATCCCGACCGCACCTACGGCCGCTCCCGGCACCAACACCACCCAGCTGGCCAGCACAGCATTCGTCATCGCCCAGATTCTCGCGTCCCTGCGCGGGCTTCCGTGCTTCCACGCAACGCCGACTTCGGGCCAGTCGCTGTCCGCCACCGTCACCACGCGCATCAACTTCGGCACGGAGGTTTTCGACCTCGCCAACAACTTCAACCCGGTCAACAGTACCTTCACTGTGCCCGTAACTGGCTACTACGAGTTCGACGCGGCGGTGCACTACACCGGCAACGGCTCCTCTGCGGATAACGGCGGGGTTGAGATATGGGTCAACGGAGCAGTCGCGCGCCGCATCGCGGAATCCTACGGCCCCCGCAACCAGATATCCGGTTCCTCAGGCCCCATGTACCTCGAAGCAGGCAACACAGTGCAGGTCTACGCCTGGTCTGACGTGGCCGCGAGCATCAACCCATTCCCAGCACTGACCTATTTCAACGGACGGAGAATCTCCTGATGCGCGACGCCATCTTGCACCTCTTCCCTGGCGCGGTAGTCGGCCGCGACTTCACCCTGCGCGACGACGGCGAGGGCCCCTACATTGATCAGTGGAAGTTGCCGTCTCCGAAACCTTCGCCCGCGCAATTACTCATAGCCGGCAATGAGGCGTTGTGCGGCACCCTGTGCAAGGCTATTGACCGGGCCGCCGATGCCGCCCGAGTTGCAGTCGTAGGTGCCCCCCTGCGCGATGAGGAATACAAGCTCGCGGCGACTGAGGCCAAAGCCTTCAAAGCCGCCCGCTACCCTGCCGAAGCAGTACCCCGCACCGTTGCCGCCTGGGCCATCGGTGGCCGTACCGCCCAGCAAGCCGCCGACAACATCCTGGTCGAGTCTGCCGCCTACACCGAGGCGTTGTACCAGATCCGCGAGGCGCGCCTAGGGGCCAAAGAAATGGTGCGCCAGGCAATGATCGCTGGTGAGGTGGATCAGGCGCAGGACATCGCCGCCGAAACCATTGCCGCCATCGAGTCGGCCATGTCCGGCATCGGCAACTCGAGGGGGTAAGCATGGGCAGCATTCAGCTTCTGTTTAGTACCAGCCGCTATCCGTTCAGCACCCTGATCCGCGCGGCCACCTGGTCGCGCTGGAGCCACGTTGCGCTGGTGGCCGGGCCTCATGTGATAGAGGCCTCGGCGCTGGAGGGTGTTCGGCAAATATCCAAGAGCTACGCCATCAGCCATGCACTCGACTATTGCCTGGTTGATCTGCCAGCCCGCGACCCGCAAGCCATCATTGACGCCGCGCGTAGCCAAATCGGTAAACCTTACGACTGGACGGCCATTGCGGGCCTAAGCCTGCACCGGGACTGGCAAGAGGAGGATTCGTGGTTCTGCTCGGAGTTGGTGGCTTGGGCTGCAGCTCAAGCTGGAGAGGTCTGGTTTCGCCCTGATGCTTTGCGTCGGGTGACACCACAACATCTGTGGATGCTGCCGCCGCATCGGGAGATGTGCCAGGCAGCCATATAAAGAGAGGGCGATCAGCTTGAGTGCACTAACACCCAAGCTGATCACCAGTTAGCAGATCTAGCCTGCAAACCAGCCAAGGCCCCCTGCTCACGCGCGAGCGGCGGGGAGCCTACCAGAAGCGCAAAGGGTTTGTAGATGATGCAAGAAATTAGATGCGGCCATTGTGGCCGCAAGCTGGCAGCTGCCAGTGGTTTCACCGAGTTGCAGATCAAGTGCCCGCGTTGCCGGACACTGAACCACCTGAAGGCCGAGAGCCTCCTGACACCGCCATCGAGCGCCACTAGCCATCAGGAGGCACCATGTCCGCACAACCGATCATCCCCTGGATAGGCGGCAAACGCCGTCTCGCCGATCGCATTTTCCCGCTGTTCCCAGCTCACAGTTGCTACGTCGAACCCTTTGCCGGTGGGGCCGCACTGTTCTTCCTGCGGCCGGTACCGGCCGAGGTTGAGGTGTTGAATGACGTCAACGGTGACCTGGTCAACCTCTACCGGGTGGTGCAGAACCACTTGGAGGAGTTCGTCAGACAGTTCAAATGGGCGCTGAGCAGCCGACAGGTGTTCAAGTGGCTGCAGATGACCAGGGTCGAAACGCTCACCGATATCCAGAGGGCCGCACGCTTCTACTACTTGCAGCAGTCGGCCTTTGGTGGCCGTGTGGCGGGTCAGAGCTATGGCACTGCTACCACCACGCCACCAGGTCTTAACCTGCTGCGCATTGAAGAGGCACTGTCCGCAGCCCACCTACGCCTCAGTAGCACCTACATCGAGCACCTGAGTTGGCAGGAAGTGATCAAGAAGTACGACCGCGAGCACACGCTGTTCTACTGCGATCCGCCGTACTGGGAGACCGAGGGCTACGGTGTCCCGTTCGAGTACAGCCAGTACCTGGAGATGGCCAAGGTGATCGGCGAGATCAAGGGCAAGGCCATCATCAGCCTGAACGATCACCCGGCGATCCGTGAGGCGTTCGCCGGCTATCACATCGAGACAACCGACATTAAGTACACGGTGGGTGGCGGCAAAGGGAGTGAAGCGAAGGAGGTGCTGATCTTCAGCTGGGACATCCTGGCCGAGCCAGCAGGCCTTTTCTAAGATTCTCTTGCATACTATGCAAAAGGGGCTGAAGTGATTTATCTCACGTCAGCCCCTCAATTTTTCGCGCGCGGCGTCATGCAGCATAAAAAAACCGCCGGAGGGCGGTTTTTTCGTTGCGCTACAAATTACAGGCCGTTAGCGGCTTTGAACTCGCGGCGGCGGCGGTGCAGCACGGGCTCGGTGTAGCCGTTCGGCTGCTTGGTGCCTTCAACCACCAACTCAACAGCGGCCTGGAAGGCGATGTTGCTGTCGAAGTTGGGCGCCAATGGGCGGTACTGGGCGTCGCCCGCGTTCTGACGGTCGACCACCGGCGCCATGCGCTTGAGGCTTTCCATCACTTGCGCCAGGCTAACCACGCCGTGGCGCAACCAGTTGGCGATGTGCTGGCTGGAGATGCGCAGGGTGGCGCGGTCTTCCATCAGGCCGATGTCATTGATGTCCGGCACTTTCGAGCAGCCGACGCCGTGGTCGATCCAGCGCACCACGTAGCCGAGGATGCCCTGGGCGTTGTTGTCCAACTCGTTCTGCACTTCGGCGGCAGTCCAGTCGGTGTTGGGCGCCAGCGGGATGGTCAGAATGTCATCCACCGAGGCACGTGGGCGCTTGGCCAGTTCGGCCTGACGGGCGAACACGTCAACCTGGTGGTAGTGCATGGCGTGCAGGGCGGCGGCGGTGGGCGACGGCACCCAGGCGGTGTTGGCGCCGGCCAGTGGGTGGGCAACTTTCTGCTCAACCATGGCGGCCATCAGGTCGGGCATGGCCCACATGCCTTTACCGATTTGCGCGCGGCCTTGCAGGCCACAAGCCAGGCCGATATCGACGTTCCAGTTTTCGTAAGCACCGATCCACTTCTCGGTCTTCATGGCGCCTTTGCGGACCATGGCGCCGGCTTCCATGGAGGTGTGCAGCTCGTCGCCGGTGCGGTCGAGGAAGCCGGTGTTGATAAACACCACGCGCTCGCTGGCGGCTTGGATGCAGGCCTTGAGGTTGACGGTGGTGCGCCGCTCTTCGTCCATGATGCCGACTTTGAGGGTGTTGCGGGTCATGCCCAGCACGTCTTCGATGCGGCCGAACAGCTCGTTGGTGAAGGCTGCTTCTTCGGGGCCGTGCATCTTCGGTTTAACGATGTACATCGAGCCGGTGCGGCTGTTTTTGCGGGTGCTGTTGCCTTGCAGGTCATGCAGGGCGATCAGGCTGGTGACCAGGCCGTCCATGATGCCTTCCGGAACTTCGAAGCCGTCTTTGTCGACGATGGCGTCGATGGTCATCAGGTGGCCAACGTTACGCACGAACAGCAGCGAGCGGCCGTGCAGGGTCAGGCTGCCACCGTTGACGGCGCTGTAAACGCGGTCCGGGTTCATGGTGCGGGTGAAGGTAGTGCCGCCCTTGGCGACTTCTTCGGCCAAATCGCCCTTCATCAGGCCCAGCCAGTTTTTGTAGATGACTACCTTGTCATCAGCATCGACGGCGGCGACCGAGTCTTCGCAGTCCATGATGGTGGTCAGGGCGGCTTCCATCAGTACGTCTTTAACCCCGGCGGCGTCGGTCTGGCCGACTGGGGTGGTGGCGTCGATCTGGATTTCAAAGTGCAGGCCGTGGTGCTTGAGCAAAATGGCGGTCGGCGCGGCGGCTTCGCCCTGGAAACCGATCAGCTGAGCGTCGTCTTGCAGGCCGCTGTTGCTGCCGCCTTTGAGGCTGATGACCAGCTTGTCGGCTTCGATGCGATAGGCGCTGGAGTCGACGTGGGAGCCGGCGGCCAATGGCGCTGCTTGGTCAAGGAAGGCGCGGGCGTAAGCGATCACTTTGTCGCCGCGGACCTTGTTGTAGCCTTTACCTTTTACGGCGCCGTCGGCTTCGCTGATCACGTCGGTGCCGTACAGGGCATCGTACAGCGAGCCCCAGCGGGCGTTGGAGGCGTTCAGGGCGAAGCGCGCGTTCATCACCGGCACTACCAGCTGCGGGCCGGCCAGGCGGGCGATTTCTTCGTCGACATTTTCGGTAGTGATGCTGAAATTCGCCGGCTCCGGCAGCAGGTAGCCGATTTCTTGCAGAAAGGTTTTGTAAGCGCTGGCGTTATGGGCCTGACCGGCGCGGGCTTGGTGCCAGCCGTCGATCTGGGCCTGGATAGCGTCACGCTTGGCCAGCAGGGCGCGGTTTTTCGGCGCCAGGTCATTGATGACCTCTTCGGCGCCCGCCCAGAACTGCTCGACTGCAATGCCGGTACCGGGAATCGCTTCGTTGTTCACGAAGTCGAACAGGACTTTGGCGACCTGCAGGCCACCGACTTGAACGCGCTGAGTCATTGCTTGCCTCTCTCTATCGAAATCAACTCTAAGAACCTATTTAAGCTCTGTTGCAGGCGGCGCAATTACGGCGTGAGCGACGACCTTGAATAGGTTCTAAACCGAGGCCGGGCGGCCATGTAGTCGAGGCGGCGGATACTACATGATGCGGCTGAAAAAATCAGCGGGTGACAGTCGCTACGCGACTAACAGCGCTGCTGTGGTCACCCCGAACTGCTGGCTATACTGGCTTGAACCACTTATTACGAGGTCTTTATGTCGGTTACTGCAGTCACCCCCCATGATCTTGACGCTTTGCTGCCGCTGTTTGCCGGCTACCTGGAGTTTTACCAGGTGCCCCGGCCGATTGCGGAGATTCGCCGCTTTTTGCAGGCCCGGCTGACCAAGGGCGATGCGCAATTGTTTATTGCCCGCGATCCGCAGGGCGCCGCCCAGGGTTTTGTGCAGTTGTATCCGCTGCAGGCGTCCTTGGCGCTGCAGTCATCTTGGTTGCTCAGCGACCTGTATGTGGCGCCCAGCGCTCGTCGCCAAGGGGTTGCTGAACTGCTGATGAATACCGCGCGTGAACATGCGCAGGCCAGCGGCGCCTGTGGTTTGCAGCTGGAAACCGCCAAGACCAACCTGGCCGGGCAGGCGCTGTATGAGCGTTTGGGTTATGTTCGTGATGAGGTGTATTACAGCTATTGGTTGGCGCTGCCGGGCAATTGAGCGGCTAGGCTGGCTCTATCACTACAGGCTGCATTAAGGAGACGACAGTGGATCATCTGGTCTTGACGGTAATAGCCCCCGACCAACCGGGGCTGGTGGAAAAAGTCGCGCAATGCATCGCCGCCCATGGCGGTAACTGGCTGGAAAGCCGCATGTCACGGATGGCCGGACAGTTCGCTGGGATTCTCAAGGTGGGCGTGCCGGCCGAGGCCTACGACGAGTTGGTCGAGGCGCTGCAGGCCCTTAGCGCCCAAGGGATTCGGGTGTTGCTGGCGCAAAGCGGAATAGATCCGTCCTGCACCTGGAAGCCGATCTTGCTGGAGCTGGTCGGCAACGACCGGCCGGGGATAGTGCGCGACATCACCCGCCTGCTCAGCGAGCACGGGGTCAACCTGGAAAGCCTGCAGACCGAAGTGCGGCCGGCGCCGATGAGCAGCGAGCCGTTGTTTCATTGCGAGGCGTTGCTGGCCGTGCCCCTGACCCTGAAGCTGGAAGTCTTGCAGGAGAAGCTGGAAGCCTTGGCCGATGACCTGATGGTCGAGCTAAGCCTGCGCACCGAGGTTTAACGCGGTTCTGTCATGGTGCTGGATATGTGTAGGCTGTACTCGCCGCAGGCAGTACGGCACTGGTCGATGCAGCGCCATGGCGGACTGTTCGCTGCGCTCCTGAGTCCGTCCTACGCCGCCCCACGTCGCCTCACACTGTGGCCATAGGTTTTTCGCTCAGCTGCGCCTGCGCCGGCTGATCCAGGCATCGAGGCTATAGACCAGCAAACCGGCCCAAATGAAACCAAAGGCCAGCAGTTTGTTGGCGTCCAGATGCTCATCAAATAGCCACACCGCCTGCAGCAGCACCAGAGTTGGCGCCAGGTACTGCAAAAAGCCCAGGGTGGTGTAAGGCAGATGGCGGGCGGCGGCGTTAAAACACAGCAGCGGCAGCAAGGTGATGGGCCCGGCGGCCAGCAACCAGAGCGCCGTGCTGTCGCTCCAAAACGCCGCTTGGGCGCTAATCGCTTGTGGGTTGAAGAGCAGCCACAGCAGCGCCAGTGGCAGCAATAACCAGGTTTCCACCACCAAGCCGGGCAGGGCGGCGACCGGGGCTTTTTTACGGATCACACCATAAAAGCCAAAGCTGAAGGCGAGCGCCAGCGACAGCCAGGGCAAGCTGCCCAGCAGCCACAGTTGCTGCAAGACTCCGCACGCGGCCAGGCCCACCGCCAGCCATTGCAGGCGGCGCAAGCGCTCACCGAGCAGCAGCATGCCCAGCAGCACATTGACCAGCGGGTTGATGTAGTAGCCGAGGCTGGCGGCCAACATCTGCTCGTTATTCACCGCCCAGACATACAGCAGCCAGTTGCAGGCAATCAGCAGGCCGCTGACCGTCAATACCAACAAGCGTTGCGGGTGGGCGCGCAGCTCGCGCCACCAGCCAGGGTGTTTCCACACCAGCAGTAATAACGAGCCGCAGAGCGCCGACCAGAGCACCCGGTGGACCACAATTTCGGCGGACGGCACCTGCGCCAGCAGCTTGAAATACAGAGGGAATAAACCCCAGATCGAGTAGGCGCTAAGCCCCAGCAAATAGCCGCGGCGCAGGTTGACGCTGTTCATGCACAATCCTTGCAATGAGTCGGCGTTTGCCGCCAGAAGTGATTAGAAAAATCTCGTCGTTAACGGTTGGGCAACGACTCGTAGGATGCGGTTGAGCGCAGCGATACCCATGCTGGGCGGCCGATGGGTATCGCTGTGCTCCATCCTACAAAGAGCTGTGGCGCGCAGCGGATAACGGCTGCAGCGTCATCTAAAACAGGCGCAGCGGCTCTTCATCCAACGCCGCCAGTTGCTCGCGCAGCAGCAGGATTTGTTCGTGCCAGTAGTGCTCGCTGCCAAACCAGGAGAAGTTCAGCGGGAACGCCGGGTCATCCCAGCGGCGCGCCAGCCAGGCGCTGTAATGCATGATGCGTAAGGCCCGCAGGCCTTCGATCAGCCCCAGCTCGCGGGGGTTGAAGTCGTGAAACTCTTGATAGCCTTCCATTAGCTCCGACAGTTGTGCCAGCCGCTCATAGCGCTCGCCGCCGCCGAGCATCATCCACAAATCTTGCACCGCCGGGCCCATGCGGCAGTCATCCAGATCGACCATATGAAAGCTGTCATCGCGGCACAGCAGGTTGCCGGGGTGGCAGTCGCCATGCACGCGGATCGGCGTGTAAGCCGTGCCGGCAAACAAGCTGTGCAGGCGTTTGAGCAAGTCGCCGGCCACGCTTTGATAAGTGGCTTGCAGGCTGCGCGGGATAAAGTTGCCTTCCAGCAAAGTGGCCAGCGAGGCATCGCCAAAATGGCTGACGCTGGTGACCTCGCGGTGCACGAAGGGTTTGATCGCCGACACCGCATGCAGGCGTCCGAGCAAGCCGCCGAGGCGATACAGGTGATCCAAATTGCCCGGCTCCGGCGCCCGGCCACCACGGCGGGGGAACAGCGCGAAGCGAAAGCCGGCGTGCGTAAACAGGGTTTCGCCGTCGCGCACAATCGGTGGGACTACCGGCACTTCCAGCTCGCTGAGCTCCAGGCTGAAGCTGTGCTCTTCGCGGATCGCCGCATCGCTCCAGCGCTCGGGGCGATAAAACTTGGCGATCAGCGGTTGCTGCTCGTCGATGCCGACTTGGTAGACGCGGTTCTCGTAGCTGTTGAGTGCCAGCACTCGGGCGTCGGACAGATAACCAATGCTCTCAACGGCGTCCAGCACCAAGTCAGGAGTCAGTGCGGCAAAGGGATGCGACATGCGCGTTAGTCCACAAGAGATAAGGTTGCAGTCTACTCGTTTAACCTTCGCCGGGCTTTGGCGTGCGCGCCAGGCAGTAGACATCCACCCGCGCGGCGCCGGCCTTGCGCAGCAGGCGGGCGATGCTTTCGGCGGTGGCGCCGGTGGTCAGCACATCATCGACCAGGGCCAGATGCAGGCCCTTTACCTGGCTGTCTGGAGCCAGGGCAAAGGCACGGCGCAGGTTGCGCTTGCGCGTGGCCGCGTCCAGTTGCTGTTGCGCCGGGGTGTCGAGCACCCGCTGCAACCAGTGGGCTTGCAGAGGTAAGTGCAGCTGTTGGCTTAGCCACTGAGCGAGCAGCGCCGCCTGATTAAAGCCGCGTTGGCGTTGCCGCTTGCTGGCCAGCGGTACCGGCAGCAACAGGTCGGGTCGGGGCAGGCCTTCGGCGAAGGCGTGCAACAAATGTTGTGACAACAACTCACCGAGCAGACGTCCCAATGGCCACTTGGCCTGATGCTTGAACCGGGTGATCAGGCTGTCGATGGGGAAGGCGTAGCGCCAGGGCGCTTCCACCCGCTGGAAGCTCGGCGGTCGTTGCAGGCAGGCGCCGCAACTCAGGCCGTGAACCGGCAGGGGCAGGGCGCAGACCTGGCAATGGCCGCCGAGCCAGGGCAGTTCGGCTTCGCAGCTGCTGCAGATGGCCAATGCGCCGTCTGCTGGCTCGTCGCAGAGTAAACAGTGCTGTTTGTTTTTTAACCAGTTGTAAACCTGCTGGAGCCTATTGGGTTGACAGCGCATAAGCCTTCCATAAATATGCCGAACATCCGTGTCGCCTCTGACTGTAGCAAGGCGTCGCCAACAACAAGGAATTACCGATGAGCGCTACCACCGCCGCCAACCTGCGTCACGACTGGACCCTCGCCGAGGTCAAGGCGCTCTTCGAGCAACCCTTCAACGACCTGCTGTTCCAGGCGCAGACCGTGCACCGCGCGCATTTCGACCAGAACCGCGTGCAGGTCTCGACCCTGCTGTCGATCAAGACCGGCGCTTGCCCGGAAGACTGTAAGTACTGCCCGCAGTCCGGCCATTACAACACCGGCCTGGAAAAGGAAAAACTGCTGGAAGTGCAGAAGGTGTTGGAGGCGGCCGCCGAGGCCAAGGCCATAGGTTCCACCCGCTTCTGCATGGGCGCGGCCTGGAAGCACCCCTCGGCCAAGGACATGCCCTACGTGCTGCAGATGGTCGAAGGGGTGAAAGCCATGGGCCTGGAAACCTGCATGACCCTGGGCAAGCTCGACAAGGAGCAGACCGCCGCCCTGGCCGCCGCCGGCCTGGATTACTACAACCACAACCTGGATACCTCGCCGGAGTTCTACGGCAATATCATCACCACCCGCACCTACGCCGACCGCCTGGAAACCCTGGCCTATGTACGCGATGCGGGGATGAAGATCTGCTCCGGTGGCATCCTCGGCATGGGCGAGTCGCTGGACGACCGCGCCGGTCTGCTGATCCAGCTGGCCAACCTGCCGGAGCACCCGGAGTCGGTGCCGATCAATATGCTGGTGAAGGTCAAGGGCACGCCGCTGGCCGACGAGCAGGACGTCGACCCCTTCGACTTTATCCGCATGCTCGCCGTGGCGCGGCTGATGATGCCGCAGTCGCATGTGCGCCTGTCCGCCGGTCGCGAGGCGATGAACGAGCAGATGCAGGCCCTGGCGTTCTTCGCCGGCGCCAACTCGATCTTCTACGGCGAGAAACTCCTGACCACCGCCAACCCCCAGGCCAGCAAGGACATGCAGCTGTTCGCCCGCCTCGGCATCCAGCCGGAAGCGCGCGAAGAGCACGCCGACGAAGTGCACCAGGCGGCCATCGAGCAGGCCCTGGTCGAACAGCGCGATTCCAAGCTGTTCTATAACGCCGCGGTCTGACCTTCTCGAACCTGTAGGAGCCAGCTTGCTGGCGATCCCGATTGACGGAGATCGCGAGCAAGCTCGCTCCTACAAATCCAGCTGAGCTGTCCATGCCCTTCGATCTCACTAGCCGCCTCGCCGAACGCCGCGCCGCCAATCTCTATCGCCAGCGCCCCTTGCTCGACTCGCCGCAAGGCCCCGTGGTGCGGGTCGACGGCCGCGAGCTGCTGGCCTTCTGTTCCAACGACTACCTCGGCCTGGCCAATCATCCCCAGGTGATCGAAGCCTGGCGCGCCGGCGCCGCGCGTTGGGGGGTGGGCGGCGGCGCCTCCCATCTGGTGATCGGCCACAGCACGCCGCACCACCAGCTGGAAGAGGCCTTGGCCGAATTTACCGGGCGGCCGCGGGCGCTGCTGTTTTCCACCGGCTATATGGCCAATCTGGGTGCGGTCACCGCATTGGTCGGCCAGGGCGATACGGTGCTGGAAGACCGTCTCAATCACGCCTCCTTGCTGGACGCCGGCCTGCTCTCCGGGGCGCGCTTCTCCCGTTATCTGCATAACGATACTGTCAGCCTGGCCAACCGCCTGCGCAAGACCCTGGGTAATTGCCTGGTGGTGACAGACGGGGTGTTCAGCATGGATGGCGATCTGGCCGACCTGCCGGCGCTGTGCGCCGAGGCGCGGCGTGCCGATGCCTGGGTGATGGTCGATGATGCCCACGGCTTCGGCCCGTTGGGCGCTACCGGCGGCGGCATAGTCGAGCACTTCGGCCTGGGTATCGATGATGTGCAGGTGCTGGTCGGCACCTTGGGCAAGGCCTTCGGCACCGCCGGTGCCTTTGTCGCCGGCAGCGAGGAGTTGATCGAAACCCTGGTGCAGTTCGCCCGGCCCTATATCTACACCACCAGCCAGCCCCCGGCCCTGGCCTGCGCCACCTTGAAAAGCCTGGAGCTGCTGCGCAGCGAGCACTGGCGGCGCGAGCACCTGAACGCCCTGATCCAGCGTTTTCGCGCCGGCGCCCAGGCGATTGGCTTGCAGTTGATGGACAGCGCTACGCCTATCCAGCCGATCCTGGTCGGCGACAGCGGCCGCGCCATGCAGTTGTCCCAGCTGCTGCGCGAGCGCGGTTTGCTGGTCACCGCCATACGTCCGCCCACAGTGCCGGCCGGCAGCGCACGGCTGCGCGTGACCCTGTCCGCGGCCCACAGCCTGGAACAGCTGGAGCTGCTGCTGGAAGCCCTGGCCGAATGCTGGCCGCTGCTGACGGCCGAGGGGGCAGGCCATGCGTGACCGGCTGATTCTGCTCCCCGGCTGGGGCCTCGGCAGCGCTCCTCTGGAGCCCTTGGCCGAGGCCTTGCGCGGCCTCGATCCGCGCCTGCAGGTCGAGATTGAACCGCTGCCCCTGCTGGACTCCAGCGACCCGGCCGACTGGCTGGACGAGCTGGACGCCAACCTGGCGCAAGACGCCTGGCTCGGCGGCTGGTCCCTGGGCGGCATGCTGGCTGCGCAGTTGGCGGCGCGGCGCGGCGAGCGCTGCACTGGCCTGCTGTGCCTGGCCAGCAACCTGCGTTTTGTCGCCGAGCCAAGCTGGCCGAGCGCCATGGCGACCGAGACCTTCGGCGCCTTTCGCCAGGGCTGCGCGCTGGATGCCCGCGCCACCCTGAAACGCTTCGCCCTGCTCTGCGCCCAGGGCGCGGCCGACCCGCGCGGGTTATCGCGTTTATTGCTGGGGGCGGCACCTCAGGCGCAGCCCGAGACGCTGCTGGCAGGCCTGGATCTGCTGGCCACGTTGGATAGCCGTGGCGCCTTGCAGGCCTTTGTCGGCCCGCAGCTGCATCTATACGCCGGTCAGGATGCCCTGGTGCCGGCTGAGACGGCGCAAGCGCTATTGGCGTTATTGGCCGATGTCGAGATCGGCCTGATCGATAGCGCCAGCCATGCCTTCGCCCTGGAGCGCCCCCACGAGATAGCCGCGGCTATTCAGGCCTTTCTGCATGAGGCCGGCGATGACTGATTGGGCGCAAGACCCGCTAAGCGGCCTGCCGGACAAGCGTCAGGTGGCCGCCTCCTTCTCCCGCGCCGCCGAGAGCTACGACAGCGTGGCGGCGCTGCAGCGCGCGGTGGGCAGCGAGTTGCTCACGCGCTTACCGCAGTCGTGCAGCCCGCAGCGTTGGCTGGACCTGGGTTGCGGCACCGGGTATTTCAGCCGCGCCCTGGGCCAGCGTTTCGCCAGCGCCGAGGGCCTGGCTATGGATATAGCCGAAGGCATGTTGCGCCACGCCCAGCCCCTGGGTGGCGCGCAGCACTTTATCGCCGGGGATGCCGAGCGCTTGCCGCTGCAGGCTGAGTGTTGCGACCTGCTGTTTTCCAGCCTGGCGTTGCAATGGTGCGCGGATTTTTCGGCGGTACTGCGCGAGGCCAAGCGGGTGTTGCGTCCGGGCGGCGTGCTGGCCTTTAGCAGCC
The DNA here is from genome assembly GCF_030696055.1 of Pseudomonas sp. GTDB lineage: Bacteria > Pseudomonadota > Gammaproteobacteria > Pseudomonadales > Pseudomonadaceae > Aquipseudomonas. Next base: position 13,959 of record NZ_JAUYNP010000180.1, read on the forward strand.
TGTGCGTCGGCACCTTGCAGGAGCTGCGCGACAGCTGGCATGCGGGGGACGGCTTCGTGCACGTCAACCGCTTCCGCCACTTCGAGGATTACCAGCAACTCTGCGCCGCCAGCGGTCTGCAGTCGCTGAGTCTGCAAAGCCGCGCCCAGGTGCTGCATTACCCGGATCTGCGCAGCCTGACCCACGAGCTGAAAGCCTTGGGCGCGCATAACCTCAACCCCGGGCGCCCGGGTGGCCTGACCGGTCGCGCGCGCATTCTCGCGCTGGTCGAGGCCTACGAGCGCTTCCGCCAACCCCAGGGGCTGCCGGCCACCTACCAGGTGGTCTACGGCGTGCTGCGCAAGGAACAACAGGCATGAGTGCGACCTTCTTCGTCGCCGCTACCGATACCCCGGTTTTCGGTCGAGAGTCGGTAAAACCAGCCGTGAAGGGATTGCTATGACCCGGGCCTTTTTCGTTACCGGCACCGATACCCTGGCTTTCGGTAGAGAGCCGGCAAGACCAGCTGCGCAGGGTGGATTGCTATGACTCAGGCCTTTTTCGTTACCGGCACAGATACGGACATCGGTAAAACCACCATAGCCGCCGGCCTGTTGCATGCCGCGCGGATGGCCGGGCTGTCCACCGCCGCGGCCAAGCCGGTGGCGTCGGGTTGTCAGCAAACGCCTGAAGGCCTGCGTAACGAGGATGCCCTGGCGCTGCTCGGCGAATGCAGCCTGGCGCTGCGCTACGAGGAGGTCAATCCGCTGGCCTTCGCCCCCGCCATCGCCCCCCATCTGGCGGCCCGTGAGGCCGGTGTGCTGCTGGACGTGGCGGCGTTGCAGGGCCCGGTGCAGGCGATTCTGGATAAACGCGCCGACCTGTGCCTGGTCGAAGGCGTGGGCGGTTGGCGGGTGCCCTTGGCCGGGCAGGCGTCCCTCTCGGACCTGGCGATCGCCCTGGATCTACCGGTGATTCTGGTGGTCGGCGTGCGCCTGGGCTGCATCAATCAGGCCGTGCTGACGGCCGAGGCGATAGTCCGCGATGGCCTGGTCTTGGCCGGTTGGGTGGCCAATCTGGTCGATCCGCAGACCTCGCGCCTGCAGGACAATCTGGCGACCCTGGCCGAGCGTCTGCCGGCGCCCTGCCTGGGTTATGTGCCGCGCCTGGCTGCAGCCACGCCGGCCGCCGTGGCGAGCCATCTCAATCTGGACGTACTGTGGGATATAAGCCAGGAGGCATAAGCAGGGCTTGTGCCATAGCTTTTTACCTGTACGTTTTTCGAGCAATCTCTGCTTCAATGAAAACCAATACTGTTCTGCCTCTGTGGCGGGAGCTTGGCTATGGAAATCTCCGGTAACGCCTTCAATGCAGGCATCAGCACCATTCAAGCGGGACAGCGGCGCCTCGATCAGGCCGCCGCCGATATCGCCAGCACTGCTGTTACGCCCCCAGAACAACCCCCTTCGACGCCTCCGCCGAATCAGGTCAATCCGGCACCCAGTACGGCAGAGCAAACCCGCCCCGATCTGGCCGAGAGCCTGGTGGCCCTGGAGCAGGCGCGGAATGAAGTTCAGGCGGGCGCCAAGGTGGTGAAAACCGCCGATGAAGTCTTGGGTACTTTGATCGACACCAGCGCTTGAGCGGTTTGCCCCAAGCCTAGGCAAGGCTGGTAGTACGGCAGTCAACTCAGGGGCGAGGAGCGATTGCATGCACATTGGCGGCGCAGGGTTCTATTCCGCGCCTGCAGCGTCCTTACTGCCGGCTCGCTCGTTTACGTCCCCTGTTTCTCCAAGCCTATCTCCCGCTGTCTCCAGCGACAGCAATAGTCCCTCCCAAGCACCGCTAGCTACTCCCCAGCCCTTGGCTGAGGAGCAACCATCCGCGTCTGGCCGTGAGGAAGCGGATAAGCCAGTCGAGCAGTCCTCCCGCTCCGAGCAAGAAGCCAAGGGCGAGCCCAGCCCGCAGCAGCAACGCCTCGAACAACTGGAAATCGCCAAGCTCAGCAAACGTGATCAAGAAGTGCGCGCCCACGAGCAGGCCCATGCCGCCGTGGGTGGTCGTTACGCGGGGGCGCCCAGTTATACCTTTAGCCACGGCCCGGATGGCAAGCGCTATGCGGTGGGTGGCGAGGTCAGCATCGACTCAGGCCCGGTGCCGAACGACCCCGAAGCCACATTGCGCAAGATGGAGATAGTGCTGCGGGCGGCCTTGGCCCCGGCCGAGCCGTCCGCTCAGGATCTGCGTATCGCCGCCCAGGCCCAGGTACAGATAGCCGCCGCGAGCGCCGAACTGAACGAGTTGCAGCGCAGCGAAGCGGCGGCTGCGCGTGAGGCACGTGAAGCGCGGGCGCAGGCCGAAGAAGAACAGGAAAAAGAGCGGGCGGAGCAGGACAAATCCGCTGAGCCGGCGCGGCAGGAGTTGCCGCCACCGCCTAGTCTTGAGCTGTACCGGCGCTTGGGCGAGTTGCAGGAGCCGGCCCAGGCGATCGATCTGGTTGCTTAGGGGTGCTTGACAATAAATAGGCATAAACGTATGTTTCAAACGCCTGTTTGATTCTCTTGGTTGCCAAGGGGTGATCAAGTGCCGGGATTGCTCCCGAAACGACCGAATTTCCGGTCACCTACACACAAAGAATTCCACCGCAGAGGTTAACCGCTATGCCTGATTACAAGGCCCCCTTGCGTGATATCCGTTTCGTTCGCGACGAACTGCTCGGCTACGAAGCGCATTATCAGAGCCTGCCTGGTTGCCAGGACGCCACTCCGGACATGGTCGACGCCATCCTCGAAGAAGGCGCCAAGTTCTGTGAGCAGGTATTGTCCCCGCTGAATCGTGTAGGTGACCTCGAAGGCTGCACCTGGAGCGAGTCCGGCGTTAAGACCCCGACCGGCTTCAAGGAGGCTTACAAGCAGTTCGTCGAAGGCGGCTGGCCGAGCCTGGCGCACAACGTCGACCACGGCGGCCAAGGCCTGCCGGAGTCCCTGGGTCTGGCCATCAGCGAAATGGTGGGCGAGTCCAACTGGTCCTGGGGCATGTACCCGGGCCTGTCCCACGGCGCGATGAACACCATTGCCGAGCACGGTACTAGCGACCAGCGGCACACCTACCTGACCAAGCTGGTTTCCGGCGAGTGGACCGGCACCATGTGCCTGACCGAACCGCATTGCGGCACCGACCTGGGCATGCTGCGCACCAAGGCCGAACCGCAGGCCGACGGCAGCTACAAGGTTTCCGGCACCAAGATCTTTATCTCCGCTGGCGAACACGACATGGCCGATAACATCGTCCACATCGTACTGGCCCGCCTGCCCGACGCGCCGCAAGGCACCAAAGGCATCTCGCTGTTTATCGTGCCGAAGTTTATGCCCAAGGCCGACGGTTCGGCTGGCGAGCGCAACGCCGTCACCTGTGGCTCGATCGAGCACAAGATGGGCATCCACGGTAACGCCACCTGCGTGATGAACTTCGACGGCGCCACCGGCTACCTGATCGGCCCGGCGAACAAAGGCCTGAACTGCATGTTCACCTTTATGAACACCGCGCGTCTGGGTACCGCACTGCAAGGTCTGGCCCACGCCGAAATCGGCTTCCAGGGCGGCCTGAAGTACGCTCGCGAGCGTCTGCAGATGCGTTCCCTGACTGGCCCGAAAGCGCCGGACAAAGCCGCCGACCCGATCATCGTGCATCCGGACGTGCGCCGCATGCTGCTGACCATGAAGGCCTTCGCCGAAGGCAACCGCGCCATGGTGTACTTCACCGCCAAGCAGGTTGACATCGTCAAGTACAGCCAGGACGAAGCCGAGAAGAAGCAGGCCGACGCGCTGCTGGCCTTCCTCACCCCGATCGCCAAAGCCTTTATGACCGAAGTCGGCTTCGAAGCCGCCAACCACGGCGTACAGATCTATGGCGGCCACGGCTTTATCGCCGAGTGGGGCATGGAGCAGAACGTTCGCGACAGCCGCATCTCCATGCTGTACGAAGGCACCACTGGCGTTCAGGCCCTCGACCTGCTGGGTCGCAAGGTGCTGCAGACCCAGGGCGAAGCGCTGAAAGGCTTCACCAAGATAGTGCACAAGTTCTGCCAGGCCAACGAAGCCAACGAGGCGGTCAAAGCCTTCGTCGAGCCGCTGGCCAAGCTGAACAAGGAGTGGGGCGACCTGACCATGAAAGTGGGCATGGCCGCGATGAAAGACCGCGAAGAAGTCGGTGCCGCTTCGGTGGACTACCTGATGTACTCCGGTTACGTCTGCCTGGCCTACTTCTGGGCCGACATGGCCCGCCTGGCTGCCGAAAAGCTGGCTGCCGGTACTGCAGAAGAGGCCTTCTACAAGGCCAAGCTGCAGACCGCACGCTTCTACTTCGCGCGCATCCTGCCGCGTACCCGCGCTCATGTTGAAGCCATGCTGTCCGGTGCAGGCAACCTGATGGAAATGGACGAAGAGCACTTCGATCTGGGCTACTAAACCCCGGTTCCAGCGCAGGTTTAAAAAACCGCTGCCCTTAGGGGTGGCGGTTTTTTTATGTCCGCGAGAAGACGGCTGGAGTAAGCAGCAGCTCGTCGATTTGCGCAGCAGTTCCCGTGCGTAATCCCTTGGTTGCAGGCACACTGCGTCGCACTATTGGGTTTTCGACCGGTCCGTGGAGCTTGTCTTGTCGCGCTTTGCCGCTGTGCGTTTCAGCCACTTTCTGCCTTCGCTGCTGTTGCTCGGCGGCGGGATGCTGCTCGCCAGCCTGTCTGCCCTGAGCGAGTTCTTCACCTCCCTGTTCAACGTCTTGCCGACCCTGCTGCTGTTGCTCGGCGGCGCCTTCTGCCTGGTCTATGGCCGCCAGCGTGAGTTGTTCCTGCTACTGGTGCTCTACTCCGGCTATTTCCTCCTGGATATCCAGGTCGATCATTTCCGCGAGAAGGCCCAGGTGCGCGCCGATGCGGCCCTGGTGTTCCACCTGTGCAGCCTGCTGCTGCCGCTGTTTTATGGCCTGTACGCGGCCTGGCAGGAACGCACCCACCTGCTCCAGGACCTGGTAGCGCGGGCCGCGGTATTGCTGGCGGTGGGCGCGGTGGCGCTAGGCCTGGCCCGGCGTTTTCCCGAGGCGCTGTTGCAGTGGTTGGCGCAGGTGCGTTGGCCGGCCTTGCAGCTGGAAGGGCTGAGCCTGGTGCAGTTGGCCTACCCGGTGTTTCTGCTGGGTTTCGTCCTCTTGCTGGTGCAATACCTGCGCGCGCCCCGGCCGCTGCATGCGGCGCAGTTGCTGGGCTTGTGCGGCCTGCTGTGGATGCTGCCGCAGACCTTTATCCTGCCCCATGCCCTGCATGTGATGAGCAGCCAGATCATGTTGATGCTGGTGGTGGCGGTGGCCCACGAGGCCTACCAGATGGCCTTTCGCGACGAGCTGACCGGGCTGCCGGGGCGCCGCGCCTTGAATGAGCGCCTGCAGCGTTTGGGCCGTAACTATGTGATCGCCATGGCCGACGTCGACCACTTCAAGAAATTCAACGACAGCCACGGCCACGATGTCGGCGATCAGGTGCTGCGCCTGGTGGCCAGCCAGCTGCGCAAGATCGGCGGTGGCGGCAAGGCCTACCGTTACGGCGGCGAGGAGTTCACCCTGGTGTTTCCGGGCAAGAGCGTCGAGGAATGCATCCCTCATCTGGAGCAGGTGCGCGAGGCCATCGAGCACTACCGCTTGCAGCTGCGCGACAAGCAGCAACGGCCCCGGGACGATAAGCAGGGCCGCCAGCGTCGGGCGGGCGCGGCGGCGACTCAGGTGTCGGTGACCATAAGCATGGGGGTGGCCGAGCGCAGTGCCGAGCACGGTAGCCCAGAGCAGGTGATCAAAGCGGCGGACCAGGCCCTGTACGGCGCCAAGAGTGCCGGGCGCAACTGCATTCGCAGCCATGGCCAGCGGCGTGGTGCGGTCAAGCTTGCGCGTGCGCGTGGCTGAGAACCTGTCTACGATCTGCTGCGCGTCGGCGATACTGCGTTAGAAATGGCCTCGGGCTGCTCATTTACAGCCAGTAAACTCCGCGCCCTCGGCCATTTCTGCCTTGTCTCGCTCTAGCTCGCAAGATCGTAAACAGGTTCTTGGCGTGGTCGTTTATGGCAGCGCATTCAGCGCATGCACTGTCGTTGTGATGGGCGCCGTCCTGGTCGAAGCTGCGGGTCTTAGAACCTGCCTACGATCTGCTGACGGAGACTCCCCATGCCCGAGTACAAGGCCCCGCTGCGCGATATGCGCTTTCTGATCGATGATGTCTTCGACTTTCACGGCAGCTACGCCGCCCAGGGCGCCAGCGATGCCAGCCCGGATATGGTCGGCGCCATCCTCGAAGAAGGGGCCAAGTTCTGCGAGCAGGTGCTGGCGCCGCTAAACCGTTCCGGCGATGAAGAAGAGTGCCAGTTCAATAACGGCGTGGTGACCACCCCGAAAGGCTTCAAGGAAGCCTTCGCCCAGTACGCCGAAGGCGGCTGGATGGGCCTGGCCGCAGACCCGACCTACGGTGGCCAGGGCCTGCCGCATTCCCTCGGTTTGCTGATCAGCGAGATGGTCGGCGCCAGCAACACCTCCTGGGGCATGTACCCGGGCCTGACCCACGGCGCCATGTCGGCGATCCACGCCCATGGCAGCGAAGCGCAGAAGCAGACCTACCTGACGCGCATGACCGCTGGCAGCTGGACCGGCACCATGTGCCTGACCGAAGCCCATTGCGGCACCGACCTGGGCCTGATCAAGACCCGCGCCGTGCCTCAGGCCGATGGCAGCTACGCGATCAGCGGCAGCAAGATCTTTATCTCCGCTGGCGAGCACGATATGAGCGAGAACATCGTGCATCTGGTGCTGGCCAAGCTGCCGGACGCGCCGGCCGGTACCAAGGGTATCTCGCTGTTTATCGTGCCCAAGTTCCTGCCCAATGCCGAGGGCGAGGCCGGCGAACGCAATGCCGTGAGCTGCGGTTCGATCGAGCACAAGATGGGCATCAAGGCCTCGGCCACCTGCGTGATCAACTTCGACGGCGCCACCGGCTACCTGATAGGTGAGGCCAACAAGGGTCTCAACTGCATGTTCACCATGATGAACCACGCGCGCTTGGGTACCGGTATGCAGGGCCTGTGTCTGGGCGAGGCGAGCTTCCAGGGCGCCCTGAAATACGCCAACGACCGGCTGCAGATGCGCGCGCTGACTGGCCCGAAAGCGCCGGAAAAAGCCGCCGACCCGATCATCGTGCACCCCGACGTGCGGCGCATGCTGCTGACCATGAAGGCCTTCAACGAAGGCAACCGCGCCCTGGCCTACTTCACCGCGCAGCTGCTCGATCAGGCGCACGCGGGAGGCAGCGCCGAGCAGCGCGCAGAGGCGGAAGACCTGCTGGCCTTCCTCACCCCCATCTGCAAGGCCTTTATGACCGAGACCGGCCTGGAGGTGACCAACCACGGCATGCAGGTGTTCGGCGGCCACGGCTTTATCCGTGAGTGGGGCATGGAGCAGCTGGTACGTGACTGCCGCATCGCGCCTATCTACGAAGGCACCAACGGCATCCAGGCCCTCGACCTGCTCGGACGCAAGGTGCTGGGCAGCCAGGGCAAGCTGCTGCGCGGCTTTACCAAGCAGGTGCACAAGTTCTGCGAAGCCCAAGCCGCGCATCCGCAGCTCAAGGATCAGGTCGCTCAACTGGCGAGCCTGAACCAGCAGTGGGGCGAGCTGACCCAGAAGATCGGTCTGGCGGCGATGAAGAATCCCGACGAGGTCGGCGCGGCGTCCATGGACTACCTGATGTATTCCGGCTACGTCACTCTGGCCTACTTCTGGCTGCGCATGGCCGTGGTTGCCCAGCGCAAGCTCGAAGCGGGCGAGGGCGAGGCGGCCTTCTACCAGGCCAAGCTGGCCACCTGCGAGTTCTACTTCAAGCGTCTGTTGCCGCGTACCGCTGCCCATGTGCTGGCGGCCGAGGCGGGTAGCGCCTGCATGATGAGTTTGCCGGCCGAGCATTTCGCGCTCTGACCAACGGCATCTATACGTAAGAGCCCGCCGTATGGCGGGTTTTTGCTGACTAAAGCCCTACAAACGATTAGTGAATCAGTGGTCACGACGCGACCCTATGTGTCTGAAAAGTTGTTCGGTTAGACTTCAAACACGTTTGTATACCCACACCTCTGTATACCCGTTGCTTCGTTCGAGGATTGCTCCATGGCTGACTACAAAGCTCCCCTGCGCGATATGCGCTTCGTACTCAATGAAGTGTTCGAAGTCTCCAAGCTATGGGCCCAACTGCCGGCCCTGGCCGAAGTGGTGGACGAAGACACCGCCGCCGCCATCCTGGAAGAGGCCGGCAAGGTCACCGCGGGTATCATCGCGCCGCTCAATCGCAGCGGCGACGAAGAAGGCTGCTCCTGGGCCAACGGTTCGGTGAAGACCCCGGCCGGCTTCCCGGATGCCTACAAGACCTACGCCGAAGGCGGCTGGGTTGGCGTCGGTGGCGACCCGGTATTCGGCGGCATGGGCATGCCCAAGGCGATCTCGGCCCAGGTCGAGGAAATGGTCAACTCGGCCAACCTGTCGTTCGGCCTGTACCCGATGCTGACCGCCGGTGCCTGCCTGTCGATCAACGCCCACGCCAGCGAAGAGCTGAAAGAAAAATACCTGCCGAATATGTACGCCGGCACCTGGGCTGGTTCCATGTGCCTGACCGAGCCGCACGCCGGCACCGACCTGGGGATTATCCGCACCAAGGCCGAGCCCCAGGCCGACGGCAGCTTCAAGATCAGCGGCACCAAGATCTTTATCACCGGTGGCGAGCACGACCTCAGCGAGAACATCATCCACCTGGTGCTGGCCAAACTGCCGGACGCCCCGGCCGGTCCGAAAGGCATCTCGCTGTTCCTGGTGCCGAAGTTTATGGTCAATGCCGACGGCAGCCTGGGCGAGAAGAACGCGCTGTCCTGCGGCTCGATCGAGCACAAGATGGGCATCAAGGCGTCCGCTACCTGCGTGATGAACTTCGATGGCGCCACCGGCTGGATAGTCGATGCGCCGAACAAGGGCCTCGCCGCCATGTTCACCATGATGAACTACGAGCGCCTGGGCGTGGGTATCCAGGGCCTGTCCCTGGGCGAGCGCAGCTACCAGAACGCCGTGGAATACGCCCGCGACCGTATCCAGAGCCGCGCGCCGACCGGCCCGCAGGCCAAGGACAAAGCCGCCGACCCGATCATCGTGCACCCGGACGTGCGCCGCATGCTGCTGACCATGAAAGCGCTGAACGAGGGCGGTCGCGCCTTCTCCAGCTACGTGGCCATGCAACTCGACACCGCCAAGTTCAGCGAAGACGCCGCTACCCGCAAGCGCGCGGAAGAGCTGGTGGCCCTGCTCACGCCTGTGGCTAAAGCCTTCCTCACCGATATGGCGCTGGAAACCACCACCCACGGCCAGCAGATCTTCGGCGGCCACGGTTATATCCGTGAGTGGGGCCAGGAGCAGCTGATCCGCGACTGCCGCATTACCCAGATCTACGAAGGCACCAACGGTATCCAGGCCCTCGACCTGGTCGGGCGCAAGGTGGTCGGCAGCGGCGGTGCGTTCTACAAGCACTTCGCCGAAGAGATCAAAGCCTTCACCGATTCGGCCGACAGCAACCTGGCCGAGTTCGTCACGCCGCTGAAGGAAGCCATCGGCAACCTGGAGCTGATGACCGCCGATCTGCTGGAGCGGGCCAAGGCCAACCCCAACGAAGTCGGCGCCGCCTCGGTGGAGTACCTGCAGGTGTTCGGCTACACCGCCTACGCCTATATGTGGGCACTGATGGCGCGCACCGCCCTGGCCAAACAGGATCAGGATGCGTTCTACGTCAGCAAGCTGGGCACCGCGCGCTTCTTCTTCGCCCGCATCCTGCCGCGCATCCATTCCCTGACCGCTTCGGTCAAGGCGGGTAGCGAGAGCCTGTACCTGCTGGACGCCGCGCAGTTCTAAGCTGTACTGCGTAACGTAAAAAAGCCCCGGCCTAATCAGCCGGGGCTTTTTCTTGGATAGGTTCCCGTTATCTGTTGCTCGCGGTTTTTGTCGGGTGGGTTAGCGGCGCGGTACGCCGGCCGAGAATCCACACGCGACAGTGGCGCGGCGCGTAACCCACCAGGCAATGGAGCGGGTTGCGTCGATGGTGGGTTACGCCGCGTCCCGAATGGCGTGATGCTTGGCAATGGCGGCATGCGCCTAACCCACCCTACGAATTTGCTTACCCCTGACGCCGGCCTAGAGGCGGAAGCTGCCCATCTGCGAGCTGAGGTCGTCGGACAGCTTGCGCAGGGTTTTGCAGTCCTCCTGGCAGTGTTTGGCTTCCTCGGTGGTGGCGTGGGCGATATCGGCGATGCCCTGGACGTTGCGGTTGATCTCCTCGGTCACCGATGACTGTTGTTCGGTGGCGGTGGCCACCTGGGTGTTCATGTCGCTGATATGTTCGATCTGCTGTGCGATGGTCTGTAGCGAGTGCTGGGTGTGCTGGCTCTCCTCCACGCCGGTGTTGGTCGCCGATTGCCCGGCGTGCATGGAGGCCACCGCGTTTTCCGCGCCCTGCTTGAGGCGCTGGATCATCTGCTGGATCTCGTCGGTGGAGCCCTGGGTGCGCCCGGCCAGGGTGCGTACCTCGTCGGCCACCACGGCGAAGCCCCGGCCCATCTCGCCCGCGCGCGCCGCCTCGATGGCGGCATTCAGCGCCAGCAGGTTGGTCTGTTCGGAGATGCCGCGGATCACCGACAACACCTGGTCGATGGAGGCGACCTGGCCGGCCAGTTCGCCCACCGCCTTGGCGGCTGCGCCGATGTCATCGGCCATCTTCTGAATATGCTGCACCGAGTCGCTGACTATATGGTCGGCCTGGTGCGCCTCCTGGCGGGCGCTTTGCGAGGCCTGGGCCGCGCTGCTGGCGTTATGCGCGATCTCCTGCACGGTCAGGCCCATCTCATGCACGGCGGTGGCCACCAACTCGGTCATCTGGTTCTGCTGCGCGGCGCGCGCGGCCGTGTTGTCCACCACCTTGGCTACCTCGGCGACCGCCGAGTGCAGGCGGGCGCTGCTGTTCAAGGCGTCGCCGATCAGGGTTTTCAGCTTGTCGGTCATGCGTTGCACATTGCCCAGGGCGCTGTCCGGCCGGGCCGGGGGAATCTCCACGGCGAGGTTGCCGGAAGCCAGTTCGTTGAGTACCCGATCCAGCACCGCGGGCTTGGCCCCCAGCTGCTGCAGGGTCTGGCTGCGGCCCAGGTAGATCAGGGCGATGATCTCCGCGATCAGGGCCAGGAGCACCGCGACGAACAGGTATTGCCCACGGCTCAAGGCCCGATCGGCCAGCAGCACCTCTTGGCCGGTGCGCTCTTCGACCAGGGCGAAGAAGTCGTCCACCGGCTGCATGATCTTGGCCTTGAAGTTGTGGTAGTCCTTGCCGTGCAGCAGGTTACGCGCCAGCTCCAGATCGGGCGCGGCGTCGCGGCTGTATTTGCCTTGCTCATCGAGGAACTTGCCTTTCACCGCGTTCATCGCCTTGACCTCGAGCTGCACCAGGCCGTCGGAATTGGCCTGCGCTTGCTGCAGCTTGGAGAACTCTTCCTCGGTGAAGCCGGCTTGGCGCATCAGGTCCGCCAGGGCGATGGTTTCGCCATCCGGGCGCGGCTGGGCGATGCCCGCGGCGACGAAATCCCAGTAGATCCTGTGGTAACTCTGCGGGCGCGGCGCCTTGCCGTTGCGGATATCGAGGATCTGCAGGTATTGCCGCTCGTACTCGGGGTCGGTACTGACCACATAGGTGCGGCCGAGGCGGGTCAGGTCATCTGAGCTTTGCCGCAGTTCATCGGCCAGCAGGTAGGAGGTGTAGCGGTTGTCGCTGACCTGGCGTAGCTCGGAGGAGGCTTGCTGCATGGCGAAGAAGGCATAGAGCAAGGTCGCGAAGGTGGTCGCGATGGCCAGCAGCAGGGCGGGAATGGCCTTCGAGGTAGTGTTGCTGTTCATGGCGTCTGACCTCTGGATACGCCGGCGTCGCCCGCCCGCCTACCCGAGGCCAAGAAGTTGGATGCAGCGTAGCTCTGTTTCGACTATCCCTGTGGTCTGGTTACGGCTGTTCGTCTTGCGCCTGGGGTGGCGTGAGGTACGCCGGCTGGGATTGGGCGGCGCGGGAGGGCCCGCGCCGGCATATCGCCCCCGCATGCCGATCTGTAGAGCCTAGCAGCGCTAGCAAAATCTGCCGGCCATGGGTGCATGGCCGTGGGCCGCGCTGTTAGCTCGCGCGGTTCAGCCAGGCCAGAAAAGCATCGACATTGCCCGTGCTGCTTAGCCTGTAGGGGCCGCTTTCATCTTCCAGCAGCAGGCCTTGGCCGGCGCTCAGTTGCAGCTGCATGCCGCCGGGCAAGGTGCAGCCGAGCAACTCACCCTGCTGACAGTAGATAAACACCGCCTCGGCACCGTCGATCAGCTGCTCGCCTCGCATGCGCCGGTATTCCAGGCGCTGCTGCCAGCGCCCGCGCCGGGTCATCAGGTTGAAGTCGCACACCGCGCCGCCGAGCAGCTCGGCCTGGATCGCCAGCTCGCCGGGGAAGCTCTGTATGGGGTTGTGCCGATCCAGGCGCAGGCTCACCTGTTCGGGCAGCTCAAGGCGCAAGCCCTCGCCGCTGAGCAGGCCCAGGCTGCGGTCGATGCCGGGGAAGAGCGAAAAGGCCCCGGCGTTCTCCACCTTGGCGCTGCTGATGCGCCAGTCGAAGTCGTGCAGCTCGGCCCCGGGCGGGGCAATCGCCAGCTCCAGGGTGACCCCTTGGCCATTTTTCCACGGCAGCTGTTTGGCCGTGCGGCTGTCGATAATCCGCGCGCTCATCCTGTGCTCTCCTGTCGGGTTATTTTTCATATTGTATATACATAAAGTCTTTCGTTCTCTATCCGTCTAAGCAAAAAACTTTTTCCTGCACAGCTCTAGATGCAGCGCTCCGTCACGATGAATTCTGGATAAACCATTAAATAACAATAAGTTAATTGAATTTTCAGGATGCAAAAAGGCGCGCTGTCGATGGTATTGCGCAGCTTATGTCGGGCTTGACGAGGCTGATTTCCACTTCTATTGTATATACAAGTTGTTTGAGGAGCGCTTCATGTCTATGTCCGCCCCGCGCCTGTTATGGCGTGATCTCTGTATTTTCGATGGTTTGGCCGTGCTGCCCGAGCCCATGACGCTGTTGGTCGAGGCGGGCCGAGTGGCGGGTCTGTGGCCGACGCGGGCGTTTCCCGAGGCGCTGGCCCAGGGCGCGGTCGAGGCCGGTCGCGGCGGGGTGATGACTCCGGGTCTGGTGGATTGTCATAGTCATCTGGTCTACGCAGGCAATCGCGCCGGCGAATTCGAGCAGCGCCTGGAAGGGGTCAGCTACGCCGATATCGCCCGCGCCGGCGGCGGCATCCTCAGCACCGTGCGCGCCACCCGCGCGGCCAGCGAGGACGAGTTGCTGGCGCAGAGCCTGCCGCGCTTGCAGGCCCTGCTGGCAGATGGCGTGACCACGCTCGAAATAAAATCCGGTTACGGCCTGACCACCGCCGATGAATTGAAGATGTTGCGCGTGGCGCGCCGCCTCGGCGAGTTGCTGCCGGTGCGGGTGACCACCACCTTGCTGGCGGCCCATGCCCTGCCGCCGGAGTTTGCCGGCGACAGCGACGGCTATATAGCGCTGGTGTGCGACGAGATAATCCCGGCGGCCGCGGCTGCCGGCCTGGCCGATGCGGTGGATGTGTTCTGCGAAAACATCGCCTTCAGCCCGGTGCAGTGCGAACTGGTGTTCCAGGCCGCGCAACGGCACGGTCTGGCGCTCAAGGCGCACGCCGAGCAATTGTCCAATCAGGGCGCCAGCGCCCTGGTCGCCCGTTATCACGGCCTGTCCGCCGACCATATCGAGTTTCTCGACGAGGCCGGAGTGCAGGCCATGGCCGCCGCCGGCACCGTGGCCACCCTGTTGCCCGGCGCCTTCCATTGCCTGCGCGAAACTCAGTTGCCGCCCATCGCGCTGCTGCGCCGTTACGGCGTGCCCATGGCGGTGGCCAGCGACGCCAACCCCGGCACCTCGCCTATCTGCTTTCCGACCCTGTGCCTCAACCTGGCCTGCACCCTGTTCCGTTTGACCCCGCGCGAGGCCCTGGCCGGCATGACCGCCCAGGCCGCCCGCGCCCTCGGTCGCCCGGATCTGGGGCGGATCGAGCTTGGGGCAACCGCCGACCTGTGCCTGTGGGATGTGCAACAGCCAGCCGAGTTGGCCTATGCGATACAGCCGGGGCGCCTGCGCCAGCGGGTGTTCGCAGGCGTTATCCGCTTCAGCAAAGAGGAGACACAGGATGCATGCTGATCGTTATTCGCTGGAGCTCTGGCAGGGCCGCGTCGATCCGGAAATGGACAGCCCGCGCTGGCACCAACGCATCCAACCGCTCGCCGTGGACAGTCAACCCGGCGTCGCCTTGCTCGGCTTCGCCAGCGACGAAGGGGTGTGCCGCAATCACGGCCGGGTCGGTGCGGCCAACGGCCCGCTGGCCATGCGCAAGGCTCTGGCCAATCTGGCCTGGCACCGCCAGGGCCCGGCCTATGACGCCGGCGATGTGCTCTGCGCCGATGGCGACCTGGCAAGCGCCCAAGCCCGCCTGGGGCAGAATGTCTGCGCCCTGCTGGATGCCGGCCACCTGCCCATAGTCCTCGGCGGCGGCCATGAGATGGCCTTCGGCAGCTGGCTGGGTATCGCCGAGCATCTGACCGGCTGCTCATCAAAAATGGCCGCGCCGCGTATCGGCATCATCAACTTCGATGCGCACTTCGACCTGCGCGACCCGGCCCACGCCCATTCCTCCGGCACCCCCTTCGCCCAGATCGCCGAGCAGTGCGCGGCGCGCGGTTGGCCCTTCGTCTATGCCTGCCTGGGCGTCAGCCGCGCCAGCAATACCCGCGCGCTGTTCCAGCGCGCCGCCGAGCTGAACGTGCTGGTGCGCGAAGACCGCGAGATCCGCGAAACCAGTCTGGAACGCCTAGGCGCCGAGCTGCAGGCCTTTATCGCCGGCTGCGATGCGATCTATCTGACCATCGATATCGACGTGCTGCCCGCCTGCGAAGCCCCGGGCGTCAGCGCCCCGGCCGCGCGCGGGGTGCCCTTGGCCCTGCTCGAGCCGCTGCTCGAGACTGTGCGCGACAGCGGCAAGCTGCGCCTGGCCGACCTCGCCGAACTCAATCCCAGCCATGACATCGACAGCCGCACTGCCCGCGTGGCGGCGCGCCTGATCCATCTGCTGACCCTCACTCACTGAGCCCAAACAAGAACTGAGCCCATACAAGAATAGGAGCCTGCCATGAGCACATTCCGCGACATCGAAATCCGCGCCCCGCGTGGCACCAAGCTGACCGCCAAGAGCTGGTTGACCGAAGCGCCGCTGCGCATGCTGATGAACAACCTCGACCCGGACGTGGCCGAGAACCCCAAGGAACTGGTGGTGTACGGCGGCATTGGCCGCGCCGCGCGCAACTGGGAGTGCTACGACAAAATCGTCGAGAGCCTGACCAACCTGAACGACGACGAGACCCTGCTGGTGCAGTCCGGCAAGCCGGTCGGCGTGTTCAAGACCCATAGCAACGCGCCGCGCGTGCTGATCGCCAACTCCAACCTGGTGCCGCACTGGGCCACCTGGGAACACTTCAACGAGCTGGATGCCAAGGGCCTGGCCATGTACGGCCAGATGACCGCCGGCAGCTGGATCTACATCGGCAGCCAGGGCATCGTCCAGGGCACCTACGAGACCTTCGTCGAGGCCGGCCGCCAGCATTACAATGGCAGCCTTAAGGGCCGCTGGGTGTTGACTGCGGGGTTGGGCGGTATGGGCGGCGCGCAGCCGCTGGCCGCCACCCTGGCCGGCGCCTGCTCGCTGAATATCGAATGCCAGCTGTCGCGCATCGACTTCCGCCTGCGCACCCGCTATGTGGATGAGCAGGCTGCCGATCTGGACGACGCCCTGGCGCGCATCGCCAAGTACTGCGCCGAGGGCCGCGCGGTTTCCATCGCCCTGTGCGGCAACGCCGCCGAGATTCTCCCGGAACTGGTGCGCCGTGGCGTGCGCCCGGACCTGGTCACCGACCAGACCAGCGCCCACGACCCGCTCAATGGCTACCTGCCGATCGGCTGGAGCTGGGCGCAGTACCGCGACCGTGCGCAGAGCGAGCCGGCGGCGGTGGTCAAGGCCGCCAAGCAGTCCATGTCGTTGCACGTGCAGGCCATGCTGGACTTCCAGCAGATGGGCGTGCCGACCTTCGACTACGGCAACAATATCCGCCAGATGGCCAAGGAAGAGGGCGTGGCCAACGCCTTCGATTTCCCCGGCTTCGTCCCGGCTTATATCCGCCCGCTGTTCTGCCGCGGCATAGGTCCGTTCCGTTGGGTGGCCCTGTCCGGCGACCCCGAGGACATCTACAAGACCGACGCCAAGGTCAAGCAGCTGATCCCCGACGACGCCCACCTGCACCGCTGGCTGGACATGGCCCGGGAGCGCATCGCCTTCCAGGGCCTGCCCGCGCGTATCTGCTGGGTCGGCCTGGGCCTGCGCGCCAAGCTCGGCCTGGCCTTTAACGAGATGGTGCGCTCGGGTGAGCTGAGCGCGCCTATTGTGATTGGCCGCGACCACCTGGACTCCGGCTCTGTGGCCAGCCCCAACCGCGAGACCGAGGCGATGCTGGACGGCTCCGACGCCGTGTCCGACTGGCCGCTGCTCAACGCCCTGCTCAATACCGCGGGCGGTGCCACCTGGGTTTCCCTGCACCACGGCGGCGGCGTCGGCATGGGCTACTCCCAGCATTCCGGGGTGGTCATAGTCTGCGACGGCACCGACGAGGCGGCCGCGCGCATCGCCCGGGTGCTGACCAACGACCCGGCCACCGGGGTGATGCGCCATGCCGACGCCGGTTACCAGATCGCCATCGATTGCGCCAAGGAGCAGAACCTCAACCTGCCGATGATCACCGGTAAGTAGTGGAAAGAATTCACCGGGCGCCCCAGGGCGCCGGGTGCTCGCGGTAGATGTTCCCTTAAAACAACAAGAGCGACAGCCTGCCTGTCGCACCGGAGAACAGTGCAATGACCCAGGCTAACAAGCCCTTGATCGAAAGGCGTTCGATCGACTATATCCCGGAGGCCGAGCGCCACGGCAGCCTCTACAGCCAGTTCACCCTCTGGCTCGGTGCCAACCTGCAGATCACCGCCATCGTCACCGGGGCCCTGGCCGTGGTGCTGGGCGGCGACGTGTTCTGGTCGCTGATCGGCCTGCTCATCGGCCAGCTGTTCGGCGGCGCGGTGATGGCCCTGCACGCGGCCCAGGGGCCCAAGCTGGGACTGCCGCAGATGATCTCCAGCCGGGTGCAGTTCGGCGTGTATGGCGCGGCCATCCCGATCGTGTTGGTGTGCCTGATGTACCTCGGCTTTACCGCCACCGGCACCGTGCTGTCGGGCCAGGCCATCGCCCAGTTGATTGACGTCAGCGACAGCGCCGGCATCCTGATTTTCGCCGCGGTCATAGTGCTGGCCACGGTGCTAGGCTACCGGGTGATCCACGGCATCGGCCGGATTGCCAGCGTGCTCGGGGTCATCGCCTTCTTCTATCTGTTCAGCCGCCTGATGGTCCTCACCGACATCGGCGCGCTGCTGCAGATCCGTCACTTCAGCTGGGCCTCCTTCCTGCTCGCCGTGTCCCTCGCCGCGTCCTGGCAGATCGCTTATGGCCCTTATGTGGCCGACTACTCGCGCTACCTGCCGAGCAGCACCTCGTCGTGGAAGACCTTCCTCGCCGTCGGCGCCGGTTCGGTGATAGGCGCGCAGACCGCCATGGTCCTCGGTGTGTTCGCCGCCGCCCTGGCCGACGGCCAGTTCGCCGGTCGCGAGGTGGCCTATATAGTCGGCCTGGGCAGCACCGGGGCGATGGCCGCGCTGCTGTACTTCTGCGTAGCCTTCGGCAAGGTGACCATCTCCACCCTCAACTCCTACGGCAGCTTTATGTGCATCGCCACCATCATCAGTGGCTTCCGCGGCCATATCGAGGTGTCGCGCCTGCAGCGCCTGCTGTTCGTGCTGGCTATCGTCGGCGCTTCCACCACTATCGCCCTGCTGGGCCAGCATTCGTTCCTCGGTGCGTTCAAGTCGTTCATCCTGTTCCTGCTGACCTTCTTCACCCCCTGGAGCGCGGTCAACCTGGTGGACTACTACTTCATCACCAAGGAGCGTTACGACGTGCCGGCGCTGTCCGATCCCTACGGCCGCTACGGGCGTTGGAACAGGCCGGGCATAGTCGTCTATGTGATAGGCGTTTTGATCCAGATGCCGTTTATCTCCACCAAGCTGTATACCGGGCCTATGGTGGCGCAGCTGGGCGGCGTCGACATTTCCTGGATCATCGGCCTGGTGGTGCCGAGCGTGCTGTATTACCTGGTGGCGCGCAAAAGCGCACGGCCGGTACCGGCAAAAATGGTCCTGCCCGAGGCCGCCGCCTAGGCTTGAGGCCAGCTATTTAACGGTGCGGTGGCGAGTGCCACCGCACGCTTTAGGAGTGTGACATGAAGGCTTTACACCTGAATCCCGGCCAGTTGACCCTGGCCCAACTGCGCGCCGCCTACCAGGCGCCGGTGCGCCTGACCCTGGACGAGTCGGCCTATCCGGTCATCGACGCCAGTGTCGCCTGTGTCGAAGGCATCCTCGCCGCGGGCCGCACCGCCTACGGTATCAACACCGGTTTCGGCCTGCTGGCCTCGACCCGCATCGCCACCGAGGACCTGGAAAAGCTGCAGCGCTCCCTGGTGCTGTCGCATGCCGCCGGCATCGGCGAGCCGCTGGACGACGCCATGGTGCGCTTGATCCTGCTGCTCAAGGTCAACAGCCTGGCCCGTGGCTTCTCCGGCATCCGCTTGAAGGTGATCGAGGCGCTGATCGCTCTGATCAATGCCGAGGTCTACCCGCATATCCCGCTCAAGGGTTCGGTGGGCGCCTCCGGCGACCTGGCGCCGTTGGCGCATATGTCCCTGGTGCTGCTGGGCGAGAGCCAGGCGCGGCATAAAGGTCAGTGGCTGCCAGCGACCGAGGCACTGGCCATCGCCGGTCTCGAGCCCATGACCCTGGCCGCCAAGGAGGGCCTGGCCCTGCTCAACGGCACTCAGGTGTCCAGCGCCTATGCCCTGCGTGGCCTGTTCGAAGCCGAAGATCTGTTCGCCGCGGCCACTGTCTGCGGCGGCCTGACCGTCGAGGCCGCGCTGGGTTCGCGGGCGCCCTTCGATCCGCGCATCCATGCCGCCCGTGGCCAGCGTGGGCAGATCGACGCGGCCGCCATCTATCGCCATCTGCTCGGCGCCAGTAGCGAGATCGGCCGCTCCCACGCCGCCTGCGACAAGGTGCAGGACCCCTATTCGCTGCGTTGCCAGCCCCAGGTGATGGGCGCCTGCCTGACCCAGCTGCGCCAGGCCGCCGAGGTGTTGGCGGTGGAAGCCAACGCGGTATCGGATAACCCCCTGGTATTCGCCGCCGAAGGTGACGTGATTTCCGGCGGCAACTTCCACGCCGAGCCGGTGGCCATGGCCGCCGACAATATCGCCCTGGCCATAGCCGAAATCGCTGCCCTGAGCGAGCGCCGCACCTCGCTGATGATGGACAAGCATATGTCGCAGTTGCCGCCGTTCCTGGTGGCCAATGGCGGGGTCAACTCCGGCTTTATGATCGCCCAGGTCACCGCCGCGGCTCTGGCCAGCGAGAACAAGGCCCTGGCCCATCCGCACAGTGTCGACAGCCTGCCGACCTCGGCCAACCAGGAGGACCACGTGTCCATGGCCCCGGCCGCCGGCAAACGCCTGTGGGAAATGGCCGCCAACACCCGTGGCGTGCTGGCCATCGAGTGGCTGGGCGCCTGCCAGGGCCTGGATTTCCGCGAGGGGCTGAAAAGCTCGCCGTTGCTGGAACAGGCGCGCCAGTTGTTGCGCGAGAAGGTGCCCTACTATGTGGAGGATCGCTTCTTTTCCCCGGATATAGCCGCGGCCAATGCGCTGCTGGCCGAGCGCGTGCTGTCGCCGCTGCTGCCAGCCGGGCTGCTGCCGTCGCAGGGGTAGGTTGGGCTGAACGCAGCGAAGCCCACCACAGCGATATGCCGTGGTGTTGGGCTTCGCCGCGTTGCGCCTTAACCCAGCCTGCGCGCTGCTGAGTTGAGCTTCGCCGCTGCGCGTCTCAACCCAACCTACACCTCGTGTGGACGCGCTATTATCCGCGCCCCGGGCGTAATCCCAAGGAGCCGCAGTGACCAGCACAATCCCGCGCTACAAGGCGATCGAAGACTTTCTGCTGGAGCGCATCCACAGCGGGGTCTACCCGGTCAATCATCAGATCCCCGCCGAGGAGCAGTTGGCGCGGGATTTCGCCGTCAGCCGGATGACCGCCAACAAGGCCATTCGCGATCTGGTGCAGAAAGGCTATCTGACTCGCCAGGCCGGTCTGGGCACCTTCGTCACCGACCGCAAGGCCGAATCCTCCCTGCATGAAGTGCTGAATATCGCCAGCGAAGTGCGCGCCCGCGGCCATGAGTACAGCAATGACATCATCCGTTGCGAGGCCTTGGCGGCGGATGACGAGGTGGCCCTGCGCCTGGGCTTGCGCCTGGGCGGCGAGGTGTTCCACAGCATCCTGGTGCACCGCGAGAACGGCGTGCCGATCCAGCTGGAAGACCGTTTCGTCAATCCGCGCTGGGTGCCGCACTACCTGCACAGCGATTTTTCCAAGCAGACGCCCAACGAGGTGCTGGTGGCCAGCTGCCCGATTTCCGATGTGGAGCATGTGGTGGAGGCGGTGCTGGTGGATACGCAGGTGGCCGGCTGGCTGGAGATCGACCGTACGGCGCCTTGCCTGAGCGTGATCCGCCGCACCTGGTCGGACGAGCACCTGGTCAGCTACGCCCGGCTGATTCACCCGGGCGACCGCTACAAGCTGCGGTCGACCCTTAACCGCCGCCGCTAAGAACCTGTCTCGGATCTGCTGCGCGTCGGCGATACTGCGTTAAAAACAGCCTCGGAATGCTCATTTACAACCCGTAAACTCCGCTTCCTCGGCTGTTTTTGCCTTGTCTCGCTCTAGCTCGCGAGATCAGAAACAGGTTCTAAGGGCTAGTTGGCGATCAGCCGATCGACCAGGCTGGGGTCGTCGATAAAGCGATTGCGCGTGCCCTGCAGCTGCTCGATCTTGTCGTTGCGGGCTTTTTCTTCGGCATCCGGTGGGTCCATCTGGTGCCACTTCTTGTACATCTGCACCTGGCCGACTATGGGCAGGTCGTATTCGCTGTGCATATAGAAGATCGCCCGGGCGATATTGCCTTTGGCCTCATCACGCGGCTCCACCAGTTGGAAGCTGGTTTTCAGGTCGCAGCCGATGTCGGCGAACTTGCTGGCGACGCTGTCGTCCAGTTCGCCGAACTGCGCATTGCGCCGCGCCAACTCGACCCGGCTCAGGGCCGGGTAGAGGTTGTGCAGGTCGGAGGCCATATAGTTGAAGTCCGGCGTCATGATGTTGCACTGACGGTCGGTGACGCAGCGCAAGGCGCTTTTCAGCTGCTTGTTGCTGTAGATGGGGCTGAGGCTGAACTGGCTGCTTGCACCGCTGAAGGCCTTGCCGCAATACAGCGAGGTGCCGCCTTGGCCGTAGAGCTGGCTCCAGAAGATCTGGGCCGCGGCCTTGGGGTCGGTGATCTGTGTTTGGCCGCCGGCCAGGGTAGACAGGCTGAAGGCGGTTGCCAGGCAACCGAGGGCAAGAACTACTGCGCGCATACTGTGGCCCCAGTGACCCCGTGTTCGGGGTCTGTTGTTTTTGTAAGACAAATCGAGTCTAACAAGACCTGCGTCACAAAATAAAGCCGAGCATTTGCTTGGTTGGCCATTTATGTAAGCCGAGGCTTACAGGACGTGCTGCCGATCGGCCCTGTCGCCTCGGCTCGAGTGTGGTTAATCTTCTGCCATGGACGTCGCGCAGGAAGCGCTCACTACTCAACAGGGATACGCTGGACAGCTGCCAGGATGGCAAGCAGATCAAGGATGTCAGGACTTCAGTCTGCAAAAACCCCGCAATCGCGGGGTTTTCTTTTTTATGGCTTGCCATCCATGGCAGCCACCCTTCGGGCCGTCGCTGCGCGACGTTAAAAATTGCTCCAGGCAATTTTTTGGCGCTCGCCGAACTCTCTCAACTCTTATCGACCCTGACGTATTAGCGCGTAATCACGCTGAATACGGCACTGGCGCGGGCAATGCGCGTTGCGCCAACGAGAAAATAGCAATTAGCAAATGCCAGGCTTCTGCCGACTTTCTGCACATCGGTTTCGATTTCTATCCAGTCGCCTAGTTTGGCGGCGCCGGCGTAATCGATGGTCAGGCTGGCGGTGACCATTGGCGTGGGCTGCTCTCCGGCGAAGGCCGCGTTATAGCCCAGGGCAATGTCGGCCAGGCTGCTGAGTACGCCACCATGCACGAGGCCCCGGGCATTGCAGTGCTTCTCTTCGGCTCGCAGGCCAATGACCAATCCAGTGGATGATTTTCTGTTGTAGATAGGTCCCAGTAGGTCCAGAAACGAACTGCTTCTGAAAATGGGCTCGAAACCTTCCGGGATACTGTTCATCAACGGATTCTCCATGGTGCCTAATAGGTGTGAGCGAAAGCGGGTGCGCCATGCGCCCGTGGGCGCCCCGAGGCTGTCGCTTGTTCAAGCCACCTGGCGCTGGGCCTGCAGTTGCGCGAACCAGTCCAGGGTCTCATCCCAGAGCTGCTGCGCCGCCGGGCGGAAATAGCCCATATGGCCGATGGCGCCCAGGCCGCTGGCTAGCGAGTCGATATCCAGGGCCTGGTAGGGCGCCGCGCTGTAGGCGGCCATAAAGGCGTCGCGCGATGACGGCGGGGCCCACAGGTCGTCCAGGGCATTGGCGGCGATGATCGGTGTGCGCACCTGGGCGAAGCGTTCGCTCAGGCCGGGCATCTGCGGGTCTTCGAAGAAGTAGCGCGGGTAGTTGCACCAGCGCTTCCACTGCTTGTACACGCCCAGGGGCAGATCCTCGCCCATGCCCAACTTGCTCCAGGCCAGGTAGCCCTTGACGCGGGTCAGCAGCGGGCCGATCAGCCGCCACATGGTCAGCACGCGCAGCTGCTCGGTCTTGGGCATCCAGCCGTGCCAGCCGGCACCGGTGCCGAAGGTGTAGAAGCCCTGCACCTGCTCATGGTTGGGCAGCAGGCCGAAGGCATGACCGCCGAAGGAGTGGCCGACCATATAGAGCGGGCGCTGCGGATGACGGTGTTGGTCGACGGCGGCGGCCAGGTCCAGGTGCGCCCAGTCCAGGTAGTCCATCTCGAAGCCGCGCAGGCTGGCCGGTTTCGATTGGCCGACGCCGCGGTAGTCCAGGGTCAGGGTGCTGTAGCCGCGCCGCGCCGCGTACTCGGCAAAGCGTCGATAGAAGCCCTGGGGCACGCCGGTGGCCCCGGCGATCAGCAACTGCGCGACGGGCTCGGGGGCGTGGTAGAGGGTGGCGACCAGCGGGTAGCCGTCGCGGGCCGGCAGCTGCACGGTTTCGCTAAGGATGGCGGGAATCTCGGTGTTCATGCGCGGGCTCCTCCCGGACGTTGCTGCCGGGTCAGGTTGAACAGGGCGGTAGCGGCGCGCTTGAGCGGCTCGCTGCTGCCGGCGACGCGGGCCTGCAGCAGGCCGCCTTCGTACAGGGCGACGAACAGGGCGGCGAGGTTGTCGGCCTGCTCCGCGCCGTAGCCGTATTGGTGCAGCTGTTGGCTGAGGGCCTGGCGCACGGTGGCGAAGCTGCGCTGCAGGGCGGCGCGGATGGCCACATCCTCGGGGCCGCTTTCCAGGGCGATGGTGGCCAGCGGGCAACCCCGTTCGAAGCTGCTGTTCTCCAGTTGCTGCAGGGCGCCCTGCAACCAGTGGTGCAGCGCCTGCAGCGGGTCGGCCTGGTGGGCGAACAGCTGGGCAAACAAGCCGTCGATGCGCTGGCTGATATGTTCGATGGCCGCCACCGCCAACTCGCTCTTGCCGCCGGGAAAGTGGTGGTAAAGGCTGCCTTTGGGCGCGCCGGCGATATCCAGCAGCTCGGTCAGACCGACACCGTGCAAGCCCTTGCGTTGCAGGGCGTCGGCCATGGCGGCGATCAGTTTGTCGCGAGTCGAGATCTTTTTCATGGAAAAATATATAGACCGGTCGGTCTGTTTTGCCAAGCCGTTTTTAGAAAATTGGCCGCGGCATAGGGCGCCGTGATGGCGCGGCATAAGCCGATTGGCGGTGGTTCGGCTGATTTTCCGTGGCCTAGCGGGCGGCCGCAGCGGCTTGACCGGTCGGATCAATGGGTAGATTGTGTTTTACGCCGGCTCGCGGCGCTGTCATCTGCTTGTCAGCAGTTAGTCGCAGGCTGTCTTAGGGCCCTGCCTGGGGCTTGAGTGAGAGCCGCGCTGACAACAAGCACGCTTGGGACGCCATGTCCCGCCTTATTGCACTGCCTCCTGACCATGGGTTACGTCACGCCAGTCGTTTGCCTGGCAAGGAGATCGTCATGCACTTAGCGCCTGTTATGCACATCGAACTGTACGACCCGCACCTGCAACTGGAGGCGGAAGAGCCGGCGGCATGCGCCGATGCGGACCCGCCTGGGTTCGCTCAAGCCGGCATCCACGTAGAAATTATCGGCACTATCGCCGCCATCGATCGCCTGGCGGCGCAGTGGCAGCGACCGCCTCAGCGACCCCGACCCCAGGCCAGACTCTAAAACCACCGCGCCCGCCTGCTAGCCCTGGGCAAAGGCCGCCAGCAGGTCTTGGATAAAGGCGCGCTGCGCATCACCGGGGTGCTGGCCGCGGTGGCTGGCCAGGTGGAATTGCACCTCGAAACCCAGGCTGCCCGCCTGTAGGGGACGCAGGCGGCCGTTGGCCAGCCAGGGCGCGGCTATATGCTCGGGCAGGTAGCCGATATGTTGGCCGGACAGGATAAAGGCCAGCACGCCGTCGACCTGCTCGGTCAGGGCCGAGCTGGGGGCGCTCTGGAATGGCTCACTGACCTGGATAAAACGGTAGGGGTGATGCACCCGGTCGGCCTGCTGCAGGTCCGCCAGGCTCACCTCTGCCTGGGCGAACAAGGGGTGACCCTGGGCGCAATACAGCACCTGGCGTTCGCTAAACAGAGGCTGATAGTCCAGGGCGCTCTGGTTGCCGGAGAAATAGCCGATGGCCAGTTGCAGCTGATCTTGCAGCAGGCGGCGTTCCAGCTCGGCGGGCATGGCGGTGAGCAGTTCGATCTGCACCGCCTGGTTGCGCCCGCGAAAGCGCCGGACGGCCTCGGCCACGCACTCCAGCACGCTGGCCGCCAGGCCTTCGGAGAGGCCGATATGCAGCTCGCCGAGCAGCTTGTCGGCCATGCCCTGGGCTTCGCCCTTGAAGGTTTCGATGGCGGCGAACAGCTTGCGGGTGGCGGCCAGCACCTGTTCGCCCTTGGGCGTCAGGCGGAAGCCGGCCTTGCCGCGCTCGCACAGGCGAAAGCCCAGGCGCGTTTCCAGCTTGGCCATCTGCGTGCTGATGGTCGACTGGCCGACCCCGAGTTCGCCCTGGGCGGCGCTGAAGCCGCCGCACTCCACTACCGTAATAAAGAGGCGCAGCAACTGCAGATCGAGGTCGCGCAACTGGCTGAGCATGGCCGCTCCATACATTGATAGATAGCAATGCCAGAGTAGATCACTTCGTATTTATCGGAAGCAAATGCCGGCGCAGGATTAACCCACTACAACAAAAGTTGCCGATGAGGAGCACCGTCATGCGCAAGGCCCTTCTACCCCTGATGTTCTGCTGTGCATTGCCCGTGCAGGCGCAAGAACAGGCCCTGAATCTCTACAGCTGGTCGTCCTATATCCCGCCGCAGGCGTTGCAGCGCTTCAAGGATGAGACCGGCATTCAGGTCAAGTACGACATCTTCGACAGTGCCGAGGCCCTGGACAGCAAGCTGATGACCGGCGGCAGCGGCTATGACGTGGTCTTCCCTGCCTCCAGCGGCCTGGCGCGGGCGATCAAGGCCAAGGCGGTGCAGCCGGTGGACCGTAGCCAGCTCAAGCACTACGTCAACCTCGAGCCAGAACTGCTGGAGAAACTGGCCAGTGCCGACGCCGGCAACCAGTACGGCGTGCCCTACACTTGGGGCACGGTCGGCCTGGGCTACAACAAGCAGGCAGTCGAGCAGCGCCTGCCGGGCGTGCCGACCAACAGCCTGGATCTGCTGTTCAAGCCGGAATACGCCAGCAAGCTCAAGGACTGCGGGATAGCCGTGATCGACTCGCCCCAGGAGGTCATCAGCATTGCCCTCAACTACCTGGGCAAGGACCCCTACAGCAGCGCCAGCGCCGATCTCAAAGCGGTGCAGCAACTGCTCGCCGAGCTGCAACCGAACCTGCGCTATGTCGGCAGCGGCCGGCATATCGACGACCTGGCCAAGGGCGAAATCTGCCTGGCGCTGACCTACAACGGCGACGCCTATATGGCCGCGGACAATGCCCGCCAGGCCAAGCAACCCTTCGAGGTGCTCTACCGCATTCCCACGGAAGGCTCGCTGATGTGGTTCGACACCATGGCCATCCCGGCGGATGCGCCGCATCCCAAGGCCGCCCATGCCTTTATCGACTTTATGCTGCGCCCGGAATCCATCGCCGAGCTGACCAACAGCGTGTTCTTCGCCA
>NZ_JAUYNP010000181.1 GCF_030696055.1 Pseudomonas sp.
ATTACCTGCTGGACGTGCCGCTGCCGCTCGGCCTGTTCGAAGCCTTAGTGGAGAACTGAAATGGAAACGCTGAACTTTTTGCTGCAAGGCTTCGACGTCGCCACCCGGCCGATCAACCTACTGGTGGCGCTGTTCGGGGCCTTCGTCGGCACCATAGTCGGGCTGCTGCCGGGCCTGGGTCCGATCAATGGCGTGGCGATCCTCCTGCCGCTGGCCTTCGCCCTCGGCCTGCCGCCGGAAACCGCACTGATCCTGCTGGCCGCCGTGTACCTGGGGTGCGAATACGGCGGACGCATTTCCGCCATCCTACTCAACGTACCGGGCGACGCCGCGGCGATCATGACCACCCTCGACGGTTACCCGATGGCGCGCCAGGGCAAGGCCGGCATCGCCCTGTCTCTGTCGGCGATGAGCTCCTTTATCGGCAGCACCATCGCCACCATGGGCGTGGTGCTGTTCGCACCTATCCTGGCCAACTGGGCGATCGCCTTCGGCCCGGCGGAATACTTTATGTTGATGGTGTTCGCCATCGCCTGCCTGGGCGGCATGGTCGGCGACAAACCGGTGAAAACCCTGCTCGCCGCACTGATCGGCCTGGCTCTGGCCACGGTGGGGGTGGACGCCACCACCGGGGTGTACCGCTTCACCTTCGACAGCATCGGCCTGTCCGACGGCATCCAGTTCGTCATAGTGGTGATCGGCCTGTTCAGCGTCAGTGAAGTGCTGTTGATGCTCGAACACACCCAGACCGGCCAGCAGGCGGTGAAAACCAGCGGGCGCATGCTGTTCAACTTCAAGGAATTCAGCTTCACCTGGTGGAGCAGCATCCGCAGCTCCCTGGCCGGTTTCGTCATCGGCGTACTGCCGGGCGCCGGCGCCACCATCGCCAGCGCCATCACCTATATGAGCGAGAAGCGTATCGCCGGCGCCAGCGGGCGTTTCGGCGAGGGCGACCTGCGCGGCGTGGCAGCCCCGGAAGCAGCCAACAATGCTTCGGCCTGTGGCTCGCTGATCCCCATGCTGACCCTCGGCGTGCCGGGCTCGGGCACCACCGCGGTGATGATCGGCGCGCTGTCGCTGTACAACATCACCCCAGGACCCTTGCTGTTCGAACAGCAACCCGATGTGGTCTGGGGCCTGATCGCCTCGCTGTTTATCGGCAACGTCATCCTGCTGGTGATGAACATTCCGCTGGTCGGCCTGTTCGCCCGCATGCTCAGCGTGCCGACCTGGATCCTGGTGCCGGCGATCACCGTGATCAGCATGGTCGGCGTCTACGCCGTGCACAGCACCACCTTCGACCTGGTGCTGATGATCGGCCTCGGCGTGTTCGGCTACCTGCTGCGCAAGATGGACTTCCCGCTGTCGTCGCTGATCCTCGGCTTCGTCCTCGGCGAGATGATGGAGAGCAACCTGCGCCGCGCCCTGTCGATCTCCGCCGGCGAGCTGAACATCCTCTGGAACAGCCCGATCAGCCTGGGCCTGTGGGCGCTCACCGCGCTGATGCTGGCGCTGCCGGGCATTCGCTGGTGGCGGGCACGCCGTAGCGCTCAGTTGGCCAATGCCTAAGCGCTCGAGCCTGGCCCATTGGCGCAACGCCTGGGCCACGCCGCTGGTCGGCCTGGCCGGCGGTTACCTGGCCAGCCTGATCGGCTGGCCTTTGCCCTGGATCATCGGCGCCTTGCTGGCGGTGATCGTCGCCCGCTGCAGCGGCTGGCTGATCCGCGAGGTGCCGGGCGGGCGCCAGACCGGGCAATGGCTGGTGGCCAGCGCTATCGGCCTGCATTTCAGCCGCGACGTAATGGGCGAGTTGCTTAACCACTTCCCGCTGATACTCGCCGGCGCCTTCCTTACCCTGCTGCTTAGCCTGATCGGCATCCTGCTACTGCGGCGTGCGGGTATCGACCGTGCCACCGCGTTTTTCGCCAGCATGCCCGGCGGTGCCAGCGAGATGGTCAATCTGGCCCAGCGCCATCAAGCCGAGACGGCCAAGGTGGCCGCCGCCCATAGCCTGCGCCTGCTGCTGGTGGTGCTGCTGATCCCGCCGCTCTTTACCTGGAGCCTGCCGCCCATGGCCCCGCCGCCCGCAGCGGTGCTGAGTTGGCCCTGGCTGGCCGCGCTGTTGCCGGGTGGCGCGCTGCTGGCTTGGCTGTGGGGCAGGCTCAAGCAACCCAACCCCTGGATGCTTGGCCCACTGACCGTTTGCGCGCTGGCCAGCGTCGGCTTCGATTTGCACCTGGGCCTGCCGCAGGGGCTGGGCCAGGCTGGCCAGTGGCTGATCGGCTGCGCCCTGGGCTGCCATTTCGATCGCGCCTTCTTTCGCAGCGCGCCGAGCTTTCTTGCGCGCATCCTGCTGTTCAGCCTGCTCGCCATGCTCGCCGCCGCCTTGCTCGGCCAGGGCCTGGGCTGGCTGGCCAGCGAGAAGCCGAATGCGCTGATGCTGGGCATGATGCCGGGCGGCATCACCGAGCTGTGCCTGACCGCCGAAGCCCTGCAGCTGTCGGTGGCGCTGGTCACCGCCTTGCAGGTGCTGCGCCTGTTTCTGGTGATGTTTCTCGCCGAGCCGTTATTCCGGCTATGGCAGCGCGCCTGACAGCATTTTAACGACCATCTTTAGCCGGCCTTATACAACCGCGTGCTCCGGCAGACGCCAGTCGATAGGGCTCAGACCGTGCTGCACGAGGAACTTGTTGCTGCGGCTGAAGTGGCCGTTGCCGATAAAGCCGCGGTGCGCCGAGAGTGGCGAGGGATGCACCGATTTCAGCACCAGGTGTTTGCTGGTATCGATCAGCTTTTCCTTGCTCTGCGCATGGGCGCCCCACAGCAGGAACACCAGGCGCGGCTGGTGCTGGCTGACCACCTCGATCACCTTGTCGGTAAACCGCTGCCAGCCCTTGCCGGCATGCGAACCGGCGACGCCGCGCTCCACCGTCAACGAGGTGTTGAGCAACAGCACGCCCTGCTCGGCCCAATGCTGCAGGCAGCCGTGGGCGGCGATGTCGATATTCAGGTCGCGCTTGAGTTCCTTGTAAATATTCAGCAGCGACGGCGGGGTTTTCACCTCGGGCAGCACCGAGAAGCACAGGCCATGGGCCTGGCCCGGACCGTGGTAAGGGTCCTGGCCTATCACCACCACCTTGACCCGCTCCAGCGGGGTGGAGTTGAGCGCATTGAAGATCAGCGAACCGGGCGGATAGACCTCCTTGCCGGCGGTTTTCTCGCTGCGCAGGAAATCGCCCAGGTCCTGCATATAGGGTTTTTCGAACTCCTCGCGCAGGGCTTCTTTCCAGCCGGCTTCGAGTTTTACCTGATCAACGCTGCCCATGGACCAACCTGCCTGGCTATAAAGTAGCGGCACGCTAGAGAAGCCCCGGACGCAAGTCAAGGCGCCGTCTGATGCCCCGCCATCAGCCTGCTCGATGCAGATTGCGCAGGTGGTGACCCGCGCCGATCTGTTCGCCCTGCGCGATGGCCAGGAGAAGATAGTCGCCACCGGTCTGGCGACCATCGCCCGAGTCTGATCCCGACAACCGATGCCTTGGCGCCTCTAGCCGGCCGTTGAAAAACAGCCGGGGTGACCGCCACTCGGCCCACTCCTTCATTCTGCGTACCTTTCCCAGAGCCTGGCTTCGTTCTCCTCGCGGGCCTCGCCCAAATGTGCCCAGAAGGCTTCGACCAGCCCGGTATTGGCCTGGTAGAAGCCCTTGCTGAAGATCACGAAGTAGTCCTTGACGGCGAGCGGCGCGGGAAGTCGTTCGATGTCGCGCAAGCCGGTGCGCGCGATATAGGCGTCGCCGAGTTCTCGCATCAGGGCGAAACCAGCAATGCGCCCCAGCACCAGCTTGCCGAAGTTCTGCTCGGTGCTGTGTGCCTCTTCCAGGGGCACGCCGTATTTCTCCAAGTCCCGGCCGATCGACCAGCCGGTGTTGTAACCGATCTTGCCGTGCAGTCCGCCGAACGCCTGACCGTCCCAGGTCAGCGGCGAGTCTGAACGCTTGTACAGCACATAGGTCAGGGTGCCGATGCGCCAATCCCGGTAAGGCACGCCGTCGCGCCAGGGGTAGACGTTGTCCAAGGCACGCTCAGGCAGATAGGAGAACACCATGGCGCCGTCGAGGCCGCCCTTCTGCAGTTCGAGAAAGATACGGTGCTGCGGCAAGCGCACCAGCGTCAGGCGCAGCCCGGCCCGCCGTGCGGCGTCGCGCGCCAGCTCCACGGCCATGCCCGGCGGCTCGGGTATTTCTTCTCCGGAACCGGAGAAGTAAGGGTAGCTGTCGACGGTGGTGAAGCCGATTCGCAACGACGGCGACACAGCGGGCTCCGCAAGCGCCAGCGCACTGGCCAGCCAGAGTGCGATAAAGGCAAAACAACCCGCACTGCCTTTCATACCTGTCGCCCTTACGCACGCCGCCGCATCTGCAAAGAGAATAGGCGCAAATCGGCCGAGCATTCGGCAGAACCGGCCCTTAGGTGGCTGTCCGAGAATAGCAATTGGCTGCAAATTGTAGGTTGGCGCTGAGGAACGAAGCCCAACAAAGTCAGCATGTTGGGCTTCGCGGAGCTCAGCCCAACCTACAAAAATCCGCATTCTCGGACAGCCTTCTAGCCCTGATGCAGCGCTCGGTAATGGCTGGGGGCCATGCCCACCACTTTGCGAAACAAGCGCGAGAAGTAGTACACGTCCTCATAGCCCAACTGCTCGGCGACCTGGCGGATGCCCTGCTCGCCCTCATCGAGCAGGCGGCAGGCGTGGGCCATCTTCAGCTGGATAAAGTCCTGGATCGGCGCATGACCGGTCAGGGCCCGGTAGGTCTTGGCGAAGTGAAAGCGCGACAGCTTGAACTGCGCGGCCAGCTCGTCGAGGTTCAGCGCACCGTGCAGATGGGCGCGCATCACCGCCTGCACCGCATCCACATCCAGCACCCGCCCGGACTTCAGGGTGGCCCGCGCCGGCAGCACCGCCAGCGAGGTCAACAGGGCCTGCAACTGATGGGCGGCATGGATAAAGTGCGGCAGGTTAAGGCCCTGCTTGCGCAGATTGAGCAACGCATCGAACTCGGCCAGCAGCCGTGGCTGCACGCCGATGCGCCACAGCGGCCCCTTGCCCAATGGGCGCAGGAAGTCCGCCACCAGTTCGCCATCGAAATGCACCCAGTACAGCGTCCAGGGCTTCTGCGCGTCCGCGCCATAGGCGTGGGCGACGCCCTTGGGCAACAACAACAGATCGCCGCCACCGACTGCTAATCGTCCATCCGCCGTTTCCAGCCAACCCTGCCCGGCGCGGCAGTAGATCAGCAGATGGTCCTCCGGCAGCGGGCGGTCCATCCGATGGCCCAAGGCTTCCGGGTAAAAACCCAGGGCCAACGGGTAGCAGCCTTGTGCCAGTGGGTGCTTGGCCAGCAAACGCCTGAGCCTGGGCGGGGTGATAAAACGCACGCCATTGGCCGGCAAGGGCCAGTTGGAAGTATCGACATCAGCACGCATAAGTGCCCCCGTAGCCCGGATGCAATCCGGGAAAATAGGCCGACGGATGCTATCCGCAACCATCATCTAATCCCAAGATAGTCCATCCACCGCCCAAGATCGTCAATCCACAAAGCCGGCCGAGGCGGCTATAACACTGACAAAACAACAGGGCCTATGCGGCCCACAGTGGAGAGAGCGATGGCCAAGGCAATCCCGCAGTTGATCGACGGCGAGTGGCGCGAAAGCCGCACCCGTGAATTTATCGAAGTCACCGACCCGGCGACCCAGGAAGTCCTGGCCCTGGCGCCCAAGGCCACGGCCGAGGAGATCGAGGCGGCCATCGCCAGCGCCAAGGCGGCCTTCCTCACCTGGCGCGAAGTGCCGGTGTCCGAGCGGGCGCGGCTGATGCTGCGCTACCAGCACCTGCTCAAGGAGCACCACGACGAGCTGGCCGAGATACTCGCCGGCGAAACCGGCAAGACCCTGGCCGACGCCAAGGGCGATGTCTGGCGCGGCATCGAGGTGGTCGAGCAGGCCTGCAATATCGCCAGCCTGATGATGGGCGAGACCATGGAGAACGTGGCCCGCGATATCGACACCGCCAGCTGGATCCAGCCGCTCGGCGTGTGCGTGGGCATCACCCCGTTCAACTTCCCGGCGATGATTCCGCTGTGGATGTTTCCTTTGGCCATCGCCGCCGGCAATACTTTTATCCTCAAGCCCTCGGAGCAGGATCCGCTGACCCCCAATCGCCTGGCCGAGCTGTTTATCCAGGCCGGCGCGCCCAAGGGCGTGCTGCAGGTGCTGCACGGTGGCCGCGAGGTGGTCGACAGCCTGCTCACCCACCCGGATATCCGCGCCATCTCCTTCGTCGGTTCGGTGCCGGTGGGCCAGCATATCTACCGCACCGGCACCGCCCATTTGAAGCGCGTGCAGGCCTTCGCCGGGGCGAAGAACCATATGGTGATCATGCCCGACGCCAATAAGGACCAGGTGCTGAGCAACTTGGTCGGCGCCAGTTGCGGCGCCGCCGGCCAGCGCTGCATGGCGATCAGCGTGGCGGTGTTCGTCGGCGAATCCAAACAATGGATCGAGGAACTGCGGGCGCAGATGGCCGAGCTGCAACCCGGCCCTTGGCAAGACCCGCATTCGGCCTTCGGCCCACTGATCAGCCAGCAAGCCAAGCAGCGCGTGCTGCGCCTGATCGCCGAGGGCAAGGCGGAAGGCGCCGAATGCCTGTTGGACGGTTCGCACTGCACGGTGGCGGGTTACCCCAACGGCAACTGGCTGGGCGCCACCCTGTTCCGCGGCGTCACGCCGAAGATGAGCCTGTACCGCGATGAGATCTTCGGCCCGGTGCTGGTATGCATGGAGGTGGACAGCCTGGATGCGGCCATCGAACTGGTCAACGCCAGCCCCTATGGCAACGGCACCTCGATCTTCACCCGCTCCGGCGGTGCGGCGCGGCATTACCAGCACGCGGTGGAAGTCGGCCAGGTCGGCGTCAACGTGCCGGTGCCGGTGCCGCTGCCGTTCTTCTCATTTACCGGCTGGAAGGGCTCGTTCTACGGCGACCTGCACGCCTACGGCAAACAGGGCGTACGCTTCTTCACCGAAACCAAGACGGTCACCAGCCGCTGGTTCGACGAAGACTCGGTGGCCGGCACTAATATGACCATTCATCTTAAGTAACTGAAGGCCAGGCCGATCACCCGTCGGCCTGGTTCTATTAGCGTGAGAGTCGCGCGGCGACGCCCTCTTTATGTCCTTCGCCCTCAGGGAGAAGGTGGCGCGAAGCGACGGATGAGGGAAGCGGGTGTGCCCGTCAGGCGGGATTACCCGCCCCGTTATAAGGACAACCAATGGATTTCGAGCTTAGCGAAGAACAACGCCTCCTGGTCGACAGCGCCCGCGCCTTTGCCGCGCGGGAGCTGGCGCCGCATGCCGCCGACTGGGACCGCGAGCACCATTTCCCGGTGGACGTGATCAAGCGCGCCGCCGCCCAGGGCTATCTGGGCCTGTATATAAAGGAAGAAGACGGCGGCCTGGGCCTGTCGCGATTGTCCGCCTCGCTGATCTTCGAACAGCTGGCGGCGGGCTGCGTGGCCACCACGGCCTTTCTGACCATCCACAGCATGGCCAGCTGGATGCTCGCCTCCTTCGCCGACCAGGCCTTGAAAGACGCCTGGTTGCCGGGCCTGATCGGCGGCGAGCTGCTGGCCTCCTACTGCCTGACCGAGCCGGACGCCGGCTCCGATGCCGCCCACCTGCGCACCCGCGCCAGGCGCGTGGGCGACGAGTACGTGATCGACGGCAGCAAATGCTTTATCTCCGGCGCAGGCTCAACCGATGTGCTGATAGTGATGGCGCGCAGCGGCGAGGACAGCGGCGCCAAGGGCATTTCCTGCTTCCTGGTGCCGGCCAATGCCGAGGGCGTGAAGTACGGGCGCAACGAGCTGAAGATGGGCTGGCGCGCCCAGCCGACCCGCACCATCAGCTTCGAAGGCGTACGCATCCCGGCCGGCAACCGCATCGGTCCCGAGGGCCAGGGCTTCGTCTACGCCATGCAGGGTCTGGACGGCGGCCGCATCAATATCGCCAGCTGCTCCCTGGGCGCGGCCCAGGCGGCGCTGGAGCAGTCGCTGCGCTATGTGGAGGAACGCAAGCAATTCGGCAAGCCGCTCAGCGAGTTCCAGGCCCTGCAATTCAAGCTGGCCGATATGCTCACCGATCTCACCGCCAGCCGGCAGATGGTGCGCCTGGCCGCGCACAAGCTGGACCAGCGGCACGGCGAGGCCAGCCTGTATTGCGCCATGGCCAAGCGCTTCGCCACCGATCAGTGTTTCAACCTGTGCAACGAGGCGCTGCAGCTGCATGGCGGCTACGGTTATCTCAATGACTACCCGCTGGAGCGCTGGGTGCGCGACAGCCGGGTGCACCAGATACTGGAAGGCAGCAACGAAATCATGCGGGTGATCATCGCCCGCCGCCTGCTGGATCAGGGCGGCATGCTCGATCGCTTGCTGTGAACCTTTAATCCCCTCTCCCTCCGGGAGAGGGTTAGGGAGAGGGATGACGTCGACCCGGACACCCTCTCCCCCGGCCCCTCTCCCACAGGGAGAGGGGAGCCCAACGAATGAGGACATGTATGAGCA
>NZ_JAUYNP010000187.1 GCF_030696055.1 Pseudomonas sp.
CCACCCGCCGAGCAAGTTCCAGCGGGTGTTCGCCAAGGCGCGCAGCGAAGGCCTGCTGGCCGTGGCCCACGCCGGCGAGGAAGGTCCGCCGGCCTATATCTGGGAAGCGCTGGACCTGCTGAAAATCCAGCGTATCGACCACGGCGTGCGGGCCATCGAGGACGAGCGGCTGATGCAGCGCCTTATCGACGAGCAGATCCCGCTGACCGTCTGCCCGCTGTCCAATACCAAGCTGCGGGTGTTCGACGATATGCGTCAGCACAATATCCTGCAGATGCTCGAGCGCGGGGTGAAGGTGACGGTGAACTCGGACGACCCGGCCTACTTCGGCGGCTATGTCGGCGAGAACTTTGCCGCCCTGTACGACAACCTGGGCATGACCAAGGAACAGGCCCGGCGCCTGGCACAGAACAGCCTGGATGCGCGGCTGGTCTGAGCCAACTCCTATATAGAACGCTTATGGCGGACAAGCCTGCGGCATGTCCGCCCTACGGGCCGCAGACCTAGGGGGACAACGCGTAGCTTGTCCACCATCGGCCTGCGGGCAGTGAGGGGTTTTCAGGTAAGGGTGGAAAACGCTCCGCGGTTTTCCACCCTACACAAGCATTTCGCCATACCACCCGTAGGGTGGACATGGCAACGCCTTGTCCACCAACCCAGAGCCGATCAGTGCTGATGCTCGGCCGCAGGCAGCTCCTTTTCCACCAGCACTTCCACTTCGATAGCACCGGCCTTCTCGAAAGTCAGAGTCAGGGGAAAACGTTCGCCGTCCTTGAGTTGCTGCTTAAGGCCGAACAGCATCACGTGATAACCCATGGGCTCGAACCTGGCCTCGCCCGCGGCGGGCACCACGACGTCCTGCACCTGCTGCATCTTCATCACGCCATCTTTATGCAGGTGCTGATGCAGCTCGGCCTTGCCTGCGATCGGGCTGGCGACGCTAAGCAGGCGGTCGGCGGCGCCAGCCTGGTTACGCAGGATAAAGTAGGCCGCGGCGGTGGGCGCCACCGGCGGCATTTCCCGCGACCAGGGGTGCTCGATCTGCAACTCGCCCACCTGATAGTCATGGGCGGCGGCGCACAGGCTCGGGCTCAACAGCGCCAGCAGCAACAGGGTTTTTCTCAACGGCATGCTCAACCTCCAGTAACACTTCGTGGACTCGCTTGAATAAGGGCGGTGCGCCGCCCTTGTAATGACTTTTGCCTTAAGCACTGACCCAACGCCGCACCCGCAGCGCGCGGCTCAGCAGCCAGTCCAAGGCATAGATCAGCAGCAGCGACGCGCCAACCAGGGGGAATGCGGCGCCGAGCAGCAACATAAGGACAATCGCCGTTTTCCAGCGCGGCAAATCGTGGCGCAGCGGCGGCACGCCCAGGCTGCCTTGCGGGCGACGCATCCACCATATAACCAGGCCACTGACGGCACTCAGCAGCACCAGCAGGCAGACCAGCAGCATCAACAGCTGGTTGGCCAGGCCGAACAGCTTGCCCTCGTGCAGCACCACCCCGCTCTCCACGGCTTTCGCCACCAGGCCGTAATCCTGCCAACGTATATCGGCGAGCACCGCACCGCTGTATTGATCGAGATGCAGGGTGGCGTCGTGGCGCGGATCGTCGGCGAACAGGGCGACGCTGTACACCCCCTCGGCCCCGCTCGGCAGGCTGATGCTGTAACCCGGCTGCACGCCGCGCGCCACGGCGCTATCGACCACCTGTTGCAGGCTGACGGTCGCCACGCTGCCGGGAACCTGAGCCGCGCCCTGAGCATGATGCGCGGCATGCGGGTCGGAGGCCGGCAGCGGCGTGGTTTCCACCGCCCAGGCCACGGTCTGCTGGCTGCTGTCGTTCAAGCTACCGCTCAGCTGCCCGGACTTGGGCACGGCGTCCCACATGGCCGACGGAAAATGGTTCCAGGCCCCGGCGAACTGCGCGCCCCAGAAGCCGGTCCAGGTCATCCCGGTGAGCAGCATAAAGAGCAGCAGCAGCGAACCCCAGAAGCCGGTGACCGCATGCAGGTCGCGCCAGAACAGGCGTCCGCGACTGGCCAGACGCGGCCACAACACCCCGGCGCCGCCACTGCCGCGCGGCCACCACAGGTACAGCCCGGAGACCACCAGCACTATGCCCCAGCCGGCGGCCAACTCGATCAGACGGTCGCCGACCGTGCCAATCATCAGGTCACCATGCAGGGTGCGCACTATGGCTTGCAGGTTGCTCTGCGCATCCTGGCTACCCAGCAGCGTGCCGCGGTACGGGTCGACGAACAGATTGAGGGCTTGCCCGGCGTCGTCGACGACGAACTGCGCGCTTTGATCCTCGGCAACCGGCGGCAGGTACTTGTTGATCACCGCCTGCGGATAAGCCTGCTGCAC
Source organism: Pseudomonas sp. (assembly GCF_030696055.1). GTDB lineage: Bacteria > Pseudomonadota > Gammaproteobacteria > Pseudomonadales > Pseudomonadaceae > Aquipseudomonas. Next base: position 2,372 of record NZ_JAUYNP010000187.1, read on the forward strand.
CACGGCCAGCTGCTGATCGGCGTCCAAACGCTGCGCGGCCGGCGCCACCTGCAGCAACTCGGGGTACAGCAGCTGGTCCAGCTGCGGTTTGAACAGGTAGATGATCCCGGTCAGCGACAGCATGATCAGAAAAGGAATAACGAACAGCCCGGCGTAGAAATGCCAGCGCCAGGCCAGGTTGTAAAAAGACGCAGTCGATTTGTGCATGCCATAGAGTCCAATAATCAACAACGGCTCCGAGCCCCTGGCCGCGCGTTAATCGCATCAGGCTAGAGCACGGAGTGCAGAGTGGGCGCGGCGCAAGGCGCGGCCCAGAGCCGTGTCAGATAATTGGAGAGGCGCGTGGATTGGCCGAAGGCCAGAGATAGCGGAGCGCTTGGCCCGCGGCAACCAGCAGAGGATTGGGGCGGATCTGCTGCAGCGGCAATAGCCCGAGCAGGCCGAAGAAGGCCGCCAGGGCCAGGCCCATAAAGGTGGCACAGAGCGCACAGGAAAACCCCGTGGCCGGATTGACGCTAGCGGCGCCGCTAGCGCCCAGTTCGCCGCTTAGCGAGCCGCTGGCGGCGCCCCCGCAATACAGGCCATCCAGACCGCTGAGCTGCAAGCCCGCCATCTGTCCATGGCCAATGCTGCAGGCGAGCGCGCTGAACAGCACGCTGAAGTACAGCATCCAGGCCAGCAGGCGGCGGTCGCTACGGGGCAGTTTCATGGCGGCGACTCTAGCAGCCCGGCCGCGTCGCGCCAATCTCGGCGGCCAGCGCCAGTGGCGCTGCTGTTCGACGGCTGGCCGGGCAATCGGCACGGCGCCGGCTAGACTCTTCTACATCCAACCCGAGTTACAGCAGAGCGCCTCATGCGCGCTGCCCAGGCTGCGTGAAAATGTTGCGAGCGAAGGTTAGGCAAGGCACTACGCCAGTAACAGCCTCCGGCTGGTCAAAACGGCGAAAAAGCGCAGTTTACGCGCTGTAAATGAGCATTTTGAGCCTGTTTTTAACGCCGCATAACCGAGCGCAGTAGTTTTCACACTGCCTGTACCCGGCGGTCTTCCGCTCCCCAGCGACCTATCGGCGGTAAGGATGCGACCCGATCTTGTAGCCCCACTGCGCCTGGCCGGCGTCTATGCCCTGTTCAGCAGCGCCTGGATTCTGGGCAGCGATTACCTGCTGAACCTGCTGGTGGCGGACGCTCATCTGGTGGCTGGCCTGCAAGTCGGCAAAGGCCTGCTGTTCGTCCTGCTCAGCAGCCTGCTGATCTTTGCCGTCAGTTATTACGACCGCCAGGCGCAACGCCAGTTGCTCGACGAGCTGACCCGCAACGGCCGCCTGCTGCAACAAGCCCAGCGCAATGCCGCCTTGGGCTATTGGGAATACCGCAACGGCTTTCACTGGAGCCAGGAGGCGCTGCAGCTGATGGGCCAGGAGGCCGACTGCGCGCTCAGCGGTCTGGAACAACTGCTCAGCTGGCTGCACCCGGCCGAACGCCCGGCCGTGCGCCGCGCCATGCAAGCGCTGATCGAAGAACAGACGCCGCTGGCCATCGGCGCCCGCCTGTATCAACCGCAGCGCCAGCACAGCACCTGGTTGATGCTGCGCGGCGAGACCGACAGCCAGGGTCAGATCCTCGGCACGCTGCAGGACATCAGCCCGCAGAAGCGTGACGAGGCGGCGCTGCGCGAAAGCGAGCAGCGCTTTCGCCAATTGTTCGAACGCAGCCCGCGGATTGCCGTGCAGGGCTACGACCGCGAACACCGGGTGATTTTCTGGAACGAGGCCAGCAGCCAGCTGTATGGCTACAGCCTGCAGGAGGTGCTGGGCAAACGCCTGGAAGAGCTGATCATCCCGCCGCCCGCGCGCGCCGAGGTGGCCGCCGCCATCGATAGCTGGTTGCTCGGCGGCCCGCCCATCCCCGCCGCCGAACTGCAACTGCAACGCAAGGACGGCAGCATGGTGTCGGTGTTCTCCAGCCACTCGATGCTGCGCAACACGCACAATCAGCTGGAGCTGTACTGCATCGATATCGACCTCAGCGAACAGCAGCAGGTGCATGGCGAACTGCTGGCCAGCGAAGAGCGCTTCCGCGATCTGGTCGAGCAGCTGAGCGATGCGATCTTCCTCGCCGATGCCCACGGCCACCTGACCTTCCACAATTCGGCCTGGGCACAGCTCAGCGGCTACCGGGGCGATGAAAGCCTGGGCCGTCCGCTGAGTCAGTTCTTTATCGGCGAGGATGGCGCCAGGCTGGCGGCGCAGATCGGTGCCATGGACGGCGGCGAGCCGAGCAAGCTGCGCGGCGAATACCGCCTGCAGACCCGCCACGGCCGGGTGCGCCGGGTCGACCTGCAACTGACCCGCAGCCTCAGCGATAACAGCCTGCGCGGCAGCCTGCGCGACCTGCATGCGCACGCCCTGGCCCAGCAGCTGCAATAGCCAGTGGCCGCCTATATCGGGGAACCACACGGAGTCGCTATCGGACCAATGGCGCGCCGCCCGACGGCTGACAGGCCGTTGAAAAATGTAGGCGAGGCAGCCGAGACAAGGCAAAAACAGGCGAGAAAGCGGAGTTTACGAGCTGTAAATGAGCATTTAGAGCCTGTTTTTAACGCCGTATCGGCAAGCAGGTAGTTTTTCAACGGCCTGCTAATTGATCCAGGTCAGGGAAAGTTCGTAGCGGCCGACTAGACTGGAGACCTCTGTACAGGAGGAACCGCCGATGAAAGTTGTTATTCAACCCCTGAATAAGGCCGCAGGCCGCAGCTGGCAAGTGCGCCTCGACCAACACAGCGTCACCTTCCGCAGCGAGGCCGAAGCCCGGCAATTCGTCGCCACCCTCGAAGCCCGGCTGCAAGCGCCGCATTCACTGGCGCTTCTGACCCAGCGCATCGCCAGCTAGAAGCAGGCGCTAGCCTGCGCTCACGCAACAAACCACGGCTCGCCTGCAACTCTCCCGCACAGGATGTGCCATGCGCACCACGCTCGGCATGCACTGCATTGGCCGCGGACACGCGGTGGGCGCCGCGCCGCCTAGGACTGCGGCGCTGGCGTCGATGCGACTGAGCTCGCCACGCGCCGCTCGGCCCAGCGGGTAAAACGTGCAGACAGCACCGCCAGCCCGCCACAGCTGAAAATCACCACGGCCATCGGCCAGGCACTGCCGTCATGCAGCGCGGCGACCAGGGCCGCGGCGCTGGCGGCGATCACGAACTGCAGACAGCCAAGCAGCGCCGAGGCGCTACCGGCATGGCTACCCTGCCCGGACATGGCGCAAGCCGAGGCATTCGGCAGCAGAATGCCGAGGCAGGCAATGCAGCCGAACAGCGGTAGCAGCAAGGGCCATAGCGCCTGCGGCTGGGCCAGCGCCACCAGCAGCAACGCCAGCGCACAGGCCAGGTAGAACCAAACGGTACGGCGCAGCCAGTAGCTCGGGCCATGGCGCGCCACCAACCAGGCATTGAGTTGCGCCACCAGAATAAAGCCCAGGGCATTGCTGCCGAACAGCCAGCCGTAGTGCTCGGCCGGCACCCCATAGAGCTGGATAAACACGAAGGGCGAGCCGGCGATATAGGCGAACATGCCGGCCACGGCGAAGCCGCCGGTCAGGGCATTGCCGAGAAAAGGCCAGTCGCCGAACAGCCGCCGGTACTCGCCCAGGGCGCCGCGCAAGGGTGCCGGCGGCGCATCCTGGGCCAGGGTTTCCGGCAGCCACAGGGCCATCCCCAGCAGGCACAGGGCGCCGAACAGGGTCAGGCAGATAAAGATCGACGGCCAGCCCAGGCTGCTCAGCAGCAGCCCACCGGCCAGCGGCGCCAGTATCGGCGCCAGGCCCATCACCAGCATCAATTGCGAGAACACCTTGGCCGAGCCGATCGGGTCGCACAGATCGCGCACCACCGCCCGCGACACCACCATGCCGGCGCAGCCGCCCAGGGCCTGGACGAAACGCGCGCCGATCAACCACTCCAGGCTCGGCGCCAGGGCGCAGGCCAAAGAGGCCAGGCTGAACAGCAGCACCCCACCCAGCAGCGGCTTGCGCCGACCGAAGCGGTCGGCCAATGGCCCATACAGCAGTTGGCCTATGGCCAGGCCGGCAAAGTAGGCCGCCAGCGACAGCTGTACATGCTCCACATCGGTGGCAAACACCCGCGCCAGGGTGGGAAAGCTCGGCAGGTAGAAGTCGATGGCCAGGGGGCCAAAGGCGCTTAGCGCGCCGAGGATCAACAAGATACGTAGTGGCATGGGGGTCCAAATAAGTAATGGCAAAGGTAGGTTGGGCTGAGCAGCGCGAAGCCCAACAAAACAGCAATCGCCAATGGTTGCGCCTGGGTGGTTGCCGTTGGGCTTCGGCGCTGCGCGCCTCAACCCAACCTACGGTCTTGTGGCTATGCAATGCGTAGGATGGGTTGAGCGCAGTGATACCCATGCGGTTGCGTTAGGCCGATAACCGCTTGGTGGGTTACGCGGCGCGCGTATTGCGCAGTTGATTTTCCAACCCAGCCCTGCGCCGCTAACCCACCCTACGCCCCTTGCCAATCTTATCTGCCAGGGACTCCACCAGCAGGTAGAACATCGGGATCAGGAAGATTGCCAGGAAGGTCGCCGCCAGCATGCCGCCGATCACCCCGGTGCCGATCGAGTGACGGCTGGCCGAGCCGGCGCCGCTGCTGATGGCCAGGGGCACCACGCCGAGGATAAAGGCCAGGGAGGTCATGATGATCGGACGGAAACGCAGGCGCGCCGCCTCCAGCGCCGACTCCAGGATGCCCATGCCCTGCTGCCGGCATAGCACGGCGAACTCGACTATGAGGATGGCGTTCTTCGCCGCCAGGCCGATCAGGGTGACCAGGCCGACCTGGAAGTACAGGTCGTTCTCGATGCCGCGCAGCCACACCGCGAGGATCGCGCCGAATACCGCGAAGGGCACCGCGGTGACCACCGCCAGCGGCAGGGTCCAACGTTCGTACTGGGCGGCGAGGATCAGGAACACCATGATCAGGCCGAAGACGAAGGCGCTGCTGCCCGAACCCTGGGTGGCCATTTCCTGATAGGCCGAGCCGGTCCAGCCGATGCTGTAGTCGCTGCCCAGCACTTCGGCCGCCACCGCCTGCACCGCCGCCAGGGCTTGGCCTGAGCTGTAGCCGGGGGCCGGGCCGCCGAGAATCTTCGCCGCCGGGTAGACGTTGAAGCGCGCGTAGCTGTCCGGGCCGAGGATGCGTTGGACCTTGACCAGGCTGGACAAGGGCACCAGCTCGCCGCTGGCCGAACGCACATAGACCTGGGACAGGTCTTCCGGCTTGCGGCGGAACTCCGACTCGGCCTGCAGGCTGACCTGGAAGGTGCGCCCGTACAGGCTGAAGTCGTTGACGTAGTAGCTGCCAAACGTGGCCTGCATGGCGGTGAACACATCGTTCACCGGCACGCCGAGGGCGCGCGCCTTGGTTCTATCCAGGTCGATAAAGTACTGCGGCACGCTGGCATTGAAGGTGCTCTGCACCCCGGCCAGTTCCGGGCGCTTGGCCGCCGC